>JBCDFE010000106.1:0-15190 GCA_039178745.1 Bacteroidota bacterium
CCACAACTGATACTGCCGCCCCAAGATCCGGTATGTCTTAGCTCAGGAACACTTCAACTCACAGCCAATCTCAGTGGCGGTACTTGGTCGGGTGTAGGTGTAGACCCAGTGACTGGCATCGTTGATTTAGAGACAGCAGGCATAGGCACTACGACTTATACCTACGAATTTCAGGCTGGTAGTGGAGGCCTTTGTCCATTGCAGACTGCTACGGTCGATATAGAAGTACTCGATAGCGAGCCGGTAACGCTTGCACCTGCGCGGGTGTGCGAAGGTGGCCCCATCACCCAACTGTCGGCTATGCCAGCAGATGGTAGCTGGATGGGCGATAATGTTACATCAGACGGCCAGTTCGATCCCAGTGGTTTGGCCCCCGGTTTTTATCCGGTTTCCTTCAACAGAATTGATGCTAATGATTGCGATATATCTCGAACCCTACAGGTTCATGTCAGTGCATTACCTATGATTACCGCTTTGGACACAGCAGTGGCTTGCTTAGTGGACGAAGAGGTATTGCTGGAAAACATCTCTGGAGTGTCAGTGGATTCTCTCGGAGGTGCTTTCAGCTGGACCGTCAACGGTAATCCAATAACTAATGGGGCGATAAACCCGGTTCAGGACCTGGGGGCAGCCGGTGTTTATCTCGTAGAGGTCTTGTACGAGCAAGGAGAGTGTATTGCCCAAGCAGATTTGCAACTGGAGATCGTCGACAATCCACAACTGATACTTCCGCCCCAAGATCCGGTATGTCTTAGCTCAGGAACACTTCAACTCACAGCCAATCTAAGCGGTGGTACTTGGTCGGGTGTAGGTGTAGACCCAGTGACTGGCATCGTCGATTTAGAGACAGCAGGCATAGGCACTACGACTTATACCTACGAATTTCAGGCTGGTAGTGGAGGCCTTTGTCCATTGCAGACCGCTACGGTCGATGTAGAAGTACTCGATAGCGAGCCAGTAACGCTTGCTCCTGCGCGTGTGTGCGAAGGTGGCCCCATCATCCAACTGTCGGCTATGCCAGCAGACGGTAGCTGGATGGGCGATAATGTTACGTCAGATGGCCAGTTCGATCCTAGCGGTTTGGCACCTGGTTTTTATCCGGTTTCCTTCAACAGAGTCGATGCCAATGGCTGCAACATAATCCGAACCCTTCAAGTACACGTGAGTGCACCACCCAACCTGACTACCAGCGACACTGCTATTGCTTGCCTGGTGGATGAGGAGGTGCTGCTGCAAGATATTGCGGGCGTTGTGGTCGATTCTGCCGGTGGTGATTTCTCCTGGATGGTAAACGGAAATCCGGTGCCCGATGGACAAATAAACCCGGAACAAGATCTCGGTGCAGCTGGGGTTTATCCCATAGTCGTAATCTACGATCAGGGCGAATGCAGGGTAGAATCGGACTTTTTCATTGAAATTGTAGACAACCCCATACTTATGCTTACGCCTCAAGAGCCGGCATGCATAAATCTGGGCACCATTCAGCTCGAAGCCAATTTGGGTCCTGGAATTTGGCAGGGCCCAGGGGTAGATCCAAATACCGGTATCGTAACCCTGGCCAATGTGGATCTCGGCCCAGATGGCATAGAGACCGTTACCTATACCTTCAGCTTGCTGCTCACGGGCTCTTGTGCACAGGAAGCCTCACAAATGGTAACTATAGAAAATCCGGGTGCTCAGGTCAATGCAGGCCCGGATGAGAGCGTCTGCGAAGGCTCGGCTCCTACCTTTACATTGGCTCCGGGCTCTCCAGCAGGTGGCACCTTTATAGGAGATGGGATAATAAATTCCAGCACCGGCGAAATAGACCTCAGCGATTTGACACCCGGAGAAACCTACACGTACACTTATCTGTATGATAGCCCCAACGCCAGTGATTGTAGTGCTACAGCTACCAAAACCCTAGAATACTATCGTCAACCCAATGCCGGATTTAACATAGACGGAAATCTATGCATCAACGAAGCTTTCACTTTCGTGCCCGAAGAAGATTGTGATGCCGTCACCTTTGAATGGGATCCCGGAGACGGCAGCCCGGTTCTGACCGATTGTAGCCCGACCTATACCTATACCACGTCGGGAACCTTCACCCAAAGTTTGGTCGTCACTACTTTAGACCCAGAGTTTTGCCCTAATACTAGCAGTCAGGTCATCAGCGTGACTACACCGCCTAGCCCGGCATTTGATTTGGTCGAGCGAGAGGGATGCGCTCCTTTTCCCGTTCAGATCATCGACCAAAGTAGCGGTGTCGATCTCAACTACCAGTGGTGCATAGGTGGCGATACGATCGTAGGTGACTTTCCGGAAGGCTATCTGCTCGATAGCTTTACGGCCGATACCTGGGTGATTATAGAGTTGAAACTGACCAACTTTTGCGGTACACGCACCTTTGTAGATTCGGTCTTGGTGCGTCCTTATCCCATCAATGAGTTGGGATTCTCCAGCCTGCGAGATTGCTCGCCCTTCTCACCGGAATTGATCAATAATACCCTGGGCCAGCCAGATAGCTTTTACTATGATATGGGCAATGGAATCGTGAGCAGTGATAGCATTCCACCTGCGGCAGTCTATACTACACCAGACGACAGCATAAGTGTGTATACCATCCGCTTCGAATCCTATAATGAATGCGGAGCAGACACGACTTTTCTGGAAATCACAGTCGATCCACCCGATGTCGAGGCCTTCATCAGCCTGGATACGAGTGCGGGTTGTCAGCCCTACTTGCTCGAACCCACCAGCTTTAGTACGCCTGGGGCCTTCGAAGCCTGGGAGGTCTATTCGCCCAGCGATAGCTTGGTTGGTACGGGTAGTGGCGATAGTCCGAGCATCTTGTTGGAAGAAGCAGGTGTGCATACCATCATCCTCTTTGCCGAGCGCTGCGGAGCCGATGCTGATACCGCTTTTTTTGAAGTATACCCCGCCCCTGAAGTAAGTTTTATAGTCGACCCACAAGTGTGTGTAGGCGATATGCTCAGCTTACAAAATACCTCGCCCAACTTGGCGGGCGGCATCTGGGATTTTGGCGATGGCCAAACGAGTGAAGAGCAAGACCCCGTGCATCTCTACGATACTCCGGGCCAGTACGTGGTGAGTTTTACCGGGCGAGCCCCAATCACGCAATGCCCAAACACGGCCTACGATACGGTTGTTGTTTTAGGACTTCCGCAGGTCGATTTCTTTCCCTCAGATACGTCGGGTTGCGGCCCTCTAAGCGTTTCTTTTTCCAATGGATCGACCAGTGAAAACGGTTCTTTGACCTACGTTTGGGACTTTGGCGATGGTACGAATACCTCTCCCGATGCATCGCCCACGCACACCTATGAAAATAGTGGAACCTACGCTGCGAGTCTGCTCGTGATCGATCAGTTGGGTTGCCGCGCAGACTCTGTATTCAACGATATTACGGTACATCCCGACCCGATCAGTAGTTTCAATCTAGCAGATGACGATCTCTGTCTAGACAATGACTCTTTACTTGCTATAGATCAATCTCAGGGCGAGACGGCTATTTTCTGGGAGGTTTTCGGCACACAAATTCCCGATGATTCTATACTGGTGCTCGACCTGACAGTATCGGGTAGCTATACCTTAGCGCTCATAGCCGAAAACGAATTTGAATGTAGGGATACGAGTTCGCAATCCTTTTCGATTTTGCCTAGCCCCATGGCCGAAATAGCCCTCGATACGAATGCGATCTGTTTGGATGAAGCTTTGCAATTAAGTAGCTTGTCACAGTTTGCAGATGGCTTGCAGTGGACCTTGGGTGACGGGAGTGGTTCTACCCAAACCCAATTTGCGTATACTTATGCAGAGGCAGGTACTTACTCCATAACTTTAGTGGCTACTAACGAGAACGATTGCCCTGCCGATACCGCCACAATCGAAGTGGAAATAAATCCACTACCCGATGTAGCATTTGATCTATTCGTTCCCGAAGAATGCGGCACACCTGCGGAAGTCCAAGCCTTCAACAATTCTCCGACGGGGCTGAGCTATCTGTGGGAGGCGAGTGATGGTCAGACCTCTACACAACCGAGCCCGACCTTTTTGTTCGCTCCGGCGGGAGACTATAGTTTGCAGCTGACAGCAGAAACGATATTCGGTTGTACCAATGAGCTGAGTCAGGACTTTACGGTCAGGGGTCAGCCCGTTGCTGATTTTGACGCCCCGCCGCGATTGGCCTGTTCTCCTTATCGGCTGCGCCTGAATGCACAGGAAACTGAAGCCACGCGCTACGAGTGGTATCTGAATGACGATGTACTGCCAGTGGTGGGCCAGCAATTGGACACCCTGCTCGATATTCCAGGAATATATTCCATTCGGCTGGTTGCTATTTTCGACGAGGTATGTCAGGACGAGTACGTACTCTTTGACGCGATCACCTTAGAACCTACGCCCATTGCGGATTTTGACTGGGAGGCCAATACCAACGATAGTATTTTGGGTGATGTCCAATTTTTGAATCGGAGCCAGCTGGCCGATGAGTATTTGTGGGATTTTGGCGACGGCAATACATCGACTGAGGTATCGCCCTATCACGAGTATCAGAATAACATAGATACCCTGGTCACTTTGATTGCCAGCAGAAGATATCCTGGAGGACTAGTGTGCAGAGATACAGCTCAGCGCGAGGCCAGACCCGAAGTGCTCAACAAGTTTTGGGTGCCAACTGGTATGGTGCCCGGAGCGACAAACCAAGAGTACGGTCTGTTTGGCGCTAAGGGTGTCGGTGTGGAATGGTATCATTTGCGCGTCTTCAGCAAATACGGCACTTTGGTGTGGGAGACTAGAGAGTTGGATGAAAATGACCGGCCATCAGGCCGTTGGGATGGCCGCCTGTTTGGTGTGGGCAATATGGTACAACAAGGCGTGTATACCTGGGAAGTAGATGGCAAGTTCATAGGTGGAAATGCAATAGATCGAATAGGAACGGTGACGGTGATCAGGTAGGGTGTAACGCAGATGAAGTTCAGGGTATAAACCCACGAGTCCCAGCCGCATAAGGTGGCTTTCCTCGGGCTTCTAACTCATTTTATCAAAACACTTATTCATGAAATCCACTCTTTCTCTTACTTGCCTATTGATCTTATCGGCTCTATTCGTCGGTTGTAATCGCGATGGTGATGGTGATCTCGATGCACTGATCGACCCGGCCAATGCTGAAGCCCTTTCGCAGGTGCTCATTCTGCCTGACAACACAGACCGTCGTGATGGTCCTCCACCCCCAACGACAAGCTCTTCGACGACACCCATTGTAGACAATTTGGTTGCCAACATTACCAGCTCTAATGGATCTACAGCCCCCCTGGTGTTTACCTATGCAAATACAGACAATGATCTGGCCGGCTGCTATGTGCAAGTCGATGGTGCTGGCAATTTCTTTACCGTACCTTATACTGAGTCTGCGGGTACTTCGGGCCAGTTGCAGCTTCCTATCGGTATACCTACCAATGTAGACCAAGGCCAGTTTGACCTGAATTTCTGCGTGTATAACGACGATGGCGAAGTAAGTAATGTGGTCAGAACTACAGTAGACGTTCTTCGACTGGGTACTGGTTCTTTGCAAGTGAGCCTGAGCTGGGACAACGCCAGCGACCAAGATCTGTACGTAACCGATCCCGATGGCGAAACCATTTACTATGCAGATGACTTTTCTGCCTCAGGTGGTGCACTAGATCGAGATGACACCAATGGCTATGGGCCGGAAAACATCTACTGGACTGAAAATGCTCCGGATGGCACTTACTCGGTAAGCGTCAATGATTATGATTTTGTACCAGAGGGTACGCAGTTTTACGTGACGGTAAGCGGACCAAACGATAGTCGCCGGTTCTCAGGCACGACTCAAAACGGAAATACAGTAGACGTAGTGACTTTCACTAAGAATGGCGATCGACTTAGTTTCTAGTTTGCCTTGAAAAGAAGAAACATAGCTCGCCGGGTGCCCCGAAACTGCCAATGGTTTCGGGGCACTCTGTTTCTACTTAGGGTGATCGGAGTTTATCCGAGACCGTTTTTGCTCAGATCAACTCTTTCTTGAGTAAATAATAGAATACGTGGAATGTCCTGTTGACACCTACTTTCTCACGCAGGCGCTTTAGGTGGGCTTTATAGGTGTGCTCGGAAATGCCGAGCAGGTCCGCTGCCTGGGCAGTCGAATCTGTCTCGGCCCAAAGCTTCATAACTTCTATTTGTCTGGGTGAAAATTCAATTCGGCGATCGATGGAGCAAAGCGCATGCATAATATGTGTTTTAAGGCTACCTAAAATTAGGGTACCCTATTTTTAGTGCATGTGAGCCTATTTTCTAAATCTATTAGTATTTTGCTATATTTGGAATGTATGATTAAGCATGTAAGATGCTTGAATTCAGGTCTTTATGCTCGTAGTAGCTTGTTTGGAACTAGAACCATTACTGCCCATAAAGTTCAGCCCAAGTCTATTTTTATCGCCTTCAAAGACGCCGTTTTGCTGCATGTGGTAGAATACATGGAAGGTTCTGTTAACGCCAACTTTCTTTCTTAGTCTCTTTAGATGAGACAAAAAAGTATGTTCTGATATGCCTAGTTTGTTTGCTGCTTCAGCGGTTGAGTCTGTCTCTGCCCAAAGTTTAATGACCTCAATTTGGCGATCGGAGAATGTAACTGATCTCTTTATTTTTTTTCTGAATGGTATACTCATCTCTTTCTAATCTTTGACAAGTTCTAAAATAGGATTTCTACAGATCAGCTCAGGTGCATCTATTTTGAAAATTTGATTGATTTTGAACAATCCAATTTGAAAATAGTAAGATACTAAACGAGTGATTAGATGAGTAAGCGTGTTTTCTCTTTTGTATTTCCCAAGGGAGTTTCATCTGACTGGCGAAAACTTGAAGAATTGCTTAGCTCAGTCATGTCTTTGATTCGAAACAAAGAGGAGAGGAAGCGTTTCAATTTGTATCTGAGTAGTCCGTACTTAGTTCTTGACGGTAAACGCTATGCTTTATTGTTTGAATATTTGTATTCCAAGATGTCAGGTGGTGAAAACTCTGCAACCAGGGTGAGTGCCGTGCTCAAAAATGTTTACGGAGATAGTGACTTTAAAAAGTATGGTCGATCACTTAAAAGCGATATAAAATCGCTATGTGATGAGATCTTGCGTTTTAAGTCTCTTGAATATTACAATCGTGAACCAGCAGAGCGAGCGCGATTGTCTGTCTATGCGCTGAGCCATCAAGGCTTGCCAGAACTATATAAAAAGCATCAAGAGAAATGGGTTGGGGCGGCATTAAAGTTACCCATCGGTAGCCGCGGCGCATATCATAGATGGGCCTCAACTCATGCTGGGTATTTTAGTCTGGAGGAGACCAAGACTAAGGCCGAGCAAAAAGAATTTTACCAAATTGCTCAGTCATTAGATGGATTTTTTTCTCTACATAAATTTCTATACGACCATGAGCAGTTGAGGTATAAAAAAAGTAAGAACGAGGCGAATTCTGACAAACAGCAAGGAGGAGGCAATAAGGATGGTGAAATCGCCCAATTATATGCTGGTCTGCTATCCTTTATGGAAGGTCAAAAAGTAGATTGGGCATACTTTAGGCAACTGAAGAGACTTTTCTTACAACGGATAGGTCATATAGAAGTGGATCATGCTATTGCTATAATATTGGGCTTTGAGAACGTTGTTGAGCGACAACGACTTAAAGCTATGTATTATGATGAATCGGAGTCCTGTTTTTGGCCGCACTTTTTAACTCGTACTGACCTGGGCAACAAGATTCCACCAATATCGAGGGTTACATTTGACAATCATTTGCATATTTTCTTGGTGCACAAGAGATTTTATCTGGCGGAGAAATTTTTTGATAAATTTATTGGCTATGTCTTGCCTAATGAAAGAGATAAAGCTAAGTTGAGTGCGAGGATATCTATATCGTTCTTCACAAAGGAATATCTGGAAGTGGTTAGGTTGGTCAAAGAATACAGGGACAAATACGATCCCAGGAAGCTGGAAAATAGTGGTCATAATCAGTTTCGTCTTCACTCTTATAACATTCGAGCGCTTTTCTACATTTGCGCCCACATGGAACAAGAAGAGAAGGACCAGGAATTAGACCGGGCAATAGACAATTTAAAGAGGTTTATACTCAAGAACGAAGAATTTCTTGGACGAAACAATTATCTAGAGCGATTCAAAAAGTTTAGAAGAGTATGTTATAGTACATTGACCTACATGAGAGATTCTACATACGGAAAGTCAAAAGACCACATAAAAAAGCTCCTGAATCAAGAGGTTGCTGTTCACGGTAAAGATTGGTGGTTAGAATTCCTCGATACCATATAGTAGGGCGTGGCCTATGACCACGCCCTTGAGATTGATGATCGCTTATTCTACAATCATATCTTCGGTTATAATGGCTTTTTCAGCAGCTTCAGCCGAACCAAGAAAGTCGACCAGGTAACTGAAAATGAGATCCATTGCACCACTGAAGTGGTTGAACAGATCGATGTAGGTTGGAAAATCGAGATCCATAGCGATAGGATTTGATGTGAAAAAATGGTTGTCGCTATGTCTCGTCTGAGCAAAATGTGATTTGTCAGGCTAGGGCTTGAATTTTTTTAGAACATGATTACGGATATGGATAGGCAAGTCTCTGGAGTGGGGATGTGTTCATTAGGGTAGGCGCAAGCCAGGGGTGAAAACAGCATGCGCATTGCTGTACTCTTGAAAGCAAGGCTCATCCATTGCAGAGGCCTGAGCGGTAAGATGTATTTAAAGTGAAATCCTTGAGTTTATACTCAATTTTTAAAGATCCTTCTAAGCAGCGGAGTGTAGCCCAAAGGCTGAATGGTGATAAAATAGCTGCCTGACACTAAGTTCGAAGTTTCAAAGGAAATCGAATTAGGCCCAGCTGATGGGGTGCGCATGATCAAATCTCTAAGCATTTTTCCACTCGCGTCCAAAAGGGTAAATCGTACGCTTTCAACTTGTCTGAGAAGATTGAACTCTAAGTTGATTTGATCCAATACGGGATTCGGATAAATAGATACATTCAATACACTTTCATCAATCGGATTTATACCAGAAATGACTGGACAATTCGATAGAGAGTCTACGTCTACATCCAATGAAGCCATATATAGGTTGAGGTTTCCATCACCAGAACGGCCATCTGCCCAGAAAGGGAGCAATTTGTCTCCGGCAAATAGGGTAGTATTGTACTCGCCCACACCAAAGTTACCATTAGAATTTCCTACTGTACTGAAGTCATACGGAACCGAGCTTACTGAAAATTCTTGTCCACAGGTATTATTTATGCCATTATAGGCTATTCCAAGATATTGTGTCATTTCATCGCCCAGCCTGTTGTCATACCAGGTCACATACAAAATACCAGAATCCGAGACCACTGCTGAGGGCATGAAGTTGTCGATAGCCTCGTCGGTATCGGTATTTAGAATGATCGGCTCTGACCAAGTTGTGCCGTTGTCTTCAGATTCGGAGAAGTAAATATCTGTTCCTATGGTTGCTGGAGCTAGAAAGCCATCGGCATACCACACGGCGTATAGATCTTCATTGAGTGGATTGTAGTGTAGTGTAGCTGAAGGCTGACTGCGTTCAGCAGCTATACCGGCAACACATGGCTCTACGGGAGTGGGCTGAAGAAAGCAAGGTAGGTCCCAGTAGCTTATCCTTGTCGGGCTGGAGTAGCTCTGCCCTCCGTCTGGAGAAGAAGAGAGGTAAAGGGCGGTGAATTCATCAATGACCGTTGCTCCTGAGGCCATAAGGTGAACTTCTCCAGAGGATGTAATGACTGGTTGCGGGAAGGCAACGAATTGCAATTCTTCAAACGGGATAGCCTGGATTTCTGGTCCCCATCCTTCATCTGCATTCCAAACGCGACTCCGAATGGAGTAATCTGCGCCAGTTTCACCGGGAATAAAAATATTTACGTAGAATACGTACAAGTTTCCAAAATGAGGAGAGTCGGGGTTCGTGTCAGATACTATCCAGCACTTGTCAACGATGTCTCCGCCATCTCCATTTTCGGGGTTTATGACGGAAAAAATATCTGCGTCCCCTAAGGAGACCTCTTGGTCTTCTATAGTCCAGCTAAGACCGTTGTCTACGGATGTGGCATGTAGAACTCTAGTGACAAATCGAATAGATAGGCCTTCTATTTTTGTAGTTACTTTCAGCCAGGTCAAATGTAATATGCCATTTCCATCATACGATAGTACAGGGTCTCCGCCTCCGCTACTCGTTTCATTGTCAAATTCAATATCCATGGGGGCAAACGTAGACAAAGCCCATGTTGAGCCATGATCCAAGGATCTAAATATTTTTATTTGTGTTTCATCTGTAATTATGTTGTCTGTTGTCTCCATTACAGCAACAACTAAAATATTATTATTGGATGGATTAGAAACGGCACTGATCTCTGATTCTGCCTCTGGGTCGGATGCGATAAGTGTTTCTTCTGTAGACAGCGTGTATTCTTGAACAGGAGTTTCTGAATGTTCATTTGAGTATTTAACTATTCCTCTTTCGGCTTTGGCTGATATTCCACTGAGATAAGCTTTGGACATTTCTTCCAAGCTACTGTTTTGGGCATATCCAATTTGCGCCCAGATAAGCCCAGCTAATAATAGAAATTTGGATGACATAAATAATGGTTTTACATACACTGAATGCATAATTTGCCCCTATAAAAATAGCTATTTGTTCGGGAACTTAAAAGTAAAGCATTACGTTTATGGGGCCGGTGTACTATTTTTTGGTATGGGCTTAGTGCTTATAGCCCCTAATGAATAATAATTGCGAAAGTTCGACAACTTATTTAGAGAGCCAGGAAAATTTAGCGTAGCTGTTGCGGTTAAATTGATTCTGAAAATAATGTCTGTTTACTACTATACCAGTAGTAGGCGTTTGTTAAAGACTGGCTTTGATAAAAGTAAGATGCCGTTTGCAAAATCGATTGCAAAATCAGAATATGAAGCGATAGCTAGCTCAGATAGGAAATCCAAAAGTGATGTTCAAGATTCCTTTTCTCATGCTTACGACAACTCACTAGTCGCATATTCCAGGAACAATGGAGTTGACAAGAAACGCGTTGACCAATTCTTCTACGACTCACTCAAGAGTATGGCTTTCAAGGATGCAACGATCAAAAACTTGGTGAGAAACAAAGATGCTCGCAAAGAGGCCTTTTATGTTGCTATATCCGATTTCTTATTGGCCATTGAAAAAAAAGATTTTAAGTTCAAAAAGAATGCCAGGAATTTGTTTTTTCATATTTTTAGACAGAAATGTAAGACTGAGCTTACTAAATTAGAGGCTGGAAAATCGATAGCGTCTAACTTTGCTGATGTAAGGATAGATCAACTATCGGAAGATGTAGGAGTTGCCTACTTTTCAGATGATCCTCCCTTCGAAAGCTATCACCTAGAAGCGTTGATCAAAAAATTTCCTGAAGAAATGAAGCTTTTGAATATGATCAGGCAAGGATATACCTATGACCATTTAGCCATTATTTACAAGACCACACCTCAAGCTATGAGGCAGCGGGTTTATACAACACGAAAAAAACTCATAAAATATTATATGGATAATTGTAAGTGAAAGTATGAGCAAAGACAAAGATAGAAGGGATCGTTTGAGCGAAAGATTTCTGAAAGGGCATCTTAGTCAGGAAGAGGCGAAAGAGCTGGAAAATTTTTTACAGAATGATAATTCTTTTGCAAATGAACTCAATTTGTCATTGAAGATAGAAGCAGCCTTAGAAGGAAAAAGAATTGCGGAATTAGAAAAAAATAGTAGGAAAAGAGTATGGTCTAGCCGTGCTTTTCTATTCGCCATGGCTGTCTTTTCGGTAATCATTTTAGGTTTTATTGGGTTTTATGTATTCAATAAGTTTTACTCTCCAAAGCTACCTTTTTCAGATGACCAAGGCCTGGAGTTGGTGACCGATGTAGTGGACGATATGAGACGCGATAATTTAATAGGATTATCAGCGGGAGATCGCGATTGGGAAGACTTGCTTATAGCAGCTGGAGAAGACAGGAATTTATATGGCGAGGCTTTAGTAGAAATCAGGAAAGAGCTGGAAAACAAAGGATACTGCCAAGACTTGCGTCTAGACCTTTTTGCCGGTTTGATAGAACTCTTGTACAATAGGTCTCCCGAAAATGCGGATTCATTTTTAAGTTGTGTTGAGCAAGCCGGAAACGACGATTTATATAATCGTATAGTCGTTCCTCTAGTATTGCTTCGCATAGCCCAAGATAGGTCTGTTGAGGCTGTCCGTTTAGTAGAAAAAAATAAGTTGGATATTGATCGTTTACCATCAGATGCGAGAAAAATACTAGAGCGCTAATCATAATAGATGTCCAGGAGGCCGTAATGAAGTAAACTTCCCCATCTCTCAGGTGGTGTGCCTGGAAATGCAGAGCGCGCATCTAACTTAGCAAGTCTAAGGGCATTCGCACTACTCAGACCTTCATCTATCCAATACTTGTGAAATTTTGATAATAGGTATGATACCATATTGTCTTTCAATAAATCATTTCCTGCAATAACGCTTAAGCTGCCTGCAAACATGAAAGCCCGTGCTAAGCTTTTCTCCCCTTCGGCGGTGAATATCTCCCCTTCGGCACTGTGACAGTTGATGAGTAAACTCAAATCAGCTGAAAGATTCAGCGGATATATATCTTCATTCCTTATTTCCCCACTTGGGTAGCTCAGCGAAGGGTGCATTTGCATAAAGTACCCTTCAGTTGGCCCCGAGTTTTCGTATCCGTGCGTGCAGACGGTTATAAATTTTGCTTGCTCTACCTCGTCTAGGAAGATGTCTTTTGTACAGTTCTTGTAGAAGTGGTTGCTGGTGAAGTACCGATTCGATATCTCTGTGACTCTAGAGTATAAAGCAGGTAAAGCCTCCACTCTTCTTATTGCCGTTTCAAAACCTTGAAGGGCAGTAAACCCAACCCACTCTTTTCGAGATCTGCTGCGATTAGCCATGAGGCTATTGGCATTAGTATAAACTGGTAAACTGTAAACATAAGTAATTGCAAATTCATCAATTAGAAGACGACTTCCACTCCAGTCGTATTCCTTGGGCTCGTCAGTTGGGAAATAATCAAAGGCAAAATCTGTAAACATTTTGTCCCTGGCAATAATCAGTTGATTGATACCACCTTGCTGTCGAATCCATTGTATGGCAGGCTCCAGGATTTTTTGATAGATTTTGTACGCATTTTTAGCTGCATCATTACCAGTCGCATCATGGTTTTTGATCGCTCTCCATGCATTAATGAAACTGATGTCTACAGTACTTGTGAATTGTCTTTGACTGGTTTTTGTTATAGTATGGATTACAATTTCGCCCCTACCATAAAAAATATCTATTGCCGCTGTTTGATAATTGGGGAGGTCATTTTGTACATCGTTGTTCGTAAAGTTGTAGCCGTAAGCAATGTCTCTGAAAAGCTGTCTGGATGTTGAATCTTTAAGAGGGATTAGGTTGGTATACAAGTAGCTTATCTGGTCTTGAGCATCTTTTGCTTCTGCTACTTTATTCTGATTTATCGCTTGATCACGATTCGACTTGAGTTCATTCAGGAGCTGATAAATTTCCAAATACTTTTGATCGTACAACTCCATTCGACTCCTGTTTCTCAATGCGCTGCTTAGAGCAACACTCTTTGACCTGTTGGATAAGGATAGTGCCACATTAGCGTACTCATCATTTTTTAATATTCTATTTGATCGCATAACGATATCTACGGCATCTAAATAGTTGCCGTGCCAATCGCCTAGCAGAGCTTCTTGACTCGGCTCTGTATCTATGCGACCTAAAAATGTTTCGTAATCTGTCATGGTCTGCTCTGCTCTCTGTAAGGCATTAGCAGCTAGGCTAGCGTCGTCATCAATTTCTGCACAGCTACACTCAAGTGCTGATAGATATTTACTCAGACCATTTCTTATCCTCAAATCGGTGATCGATGCAGATTCAGGATCAATGCCGTCGATACTTTCAACGGCCTGGTTATAAAGAGAATCTTGAAAAGAGGAGCAATCTTCAGTTTTTCTGCTGAGAAAATGTGCCTTGTTCACTTTTTGAACGAGCTGTAGTAATTGTCCATCAAGGAGAGATATGGAGAAGTCAAAGGCATCCATAATTTCATTATGCCTCCCGTATTCCAGGGGCAATTGTATGCCCATTAGGCTTTTGTCAAAGTTGGCTTGTAATGCAATAATCGATGCGGGTACTGGCTCCAGAATTTCCGCTTTTTCCACAGCTTCATCTAATAGCAACCAGGCAGTGTCGGCTAGTGCCATGGCCATGGAAGTATCTCCTAGTCTTAATGTTCTAAAGGAAGATAATACTTGGTTTCTCGCAAAGGCTAGCTCTATCAGAATGGAAGCGGCTTTGTCGTCTTCCGTGTATGAGCAATCATGCAGATGCGTCAAAATCTGCTTGGCCTTTCTCAATTCGGTAGCTTGTAGATCAGGCCTTTGCAAATAGCCATATAGTATGGCTCTTTTGTGGTGTTCCTTTGCCGCATCGAGATGAAACCCGCCCTTCTGGAAAAGCTCTAAAGCACTTGTAGAGTATATCAATGAGCTGTTGAGTTCAAATGTAAATTCTTGCACAGTTGACAAATAGCTGTACAAATTGCCTAATTCATATTGATATGCTAGACTTTCAAGAGGGGCGGATTCCAAGGCGTCTATGGCCTTAGTAAGGAGATAGCTTGCAGAATCCAGATTTTTGCTTCCCAGAAAAACACTCTCGGCTAAGAGTAGATCGATCTTTGCTAGATATATTTTTGTTGGATAGCCTTCGTAAATAGACAAAGTGTTTTTTAACTTTTTCAATTGGTTTAAAGTGTCTGTAGGCAGTGATATTTGTATGTTATTAAAGCTGTATAGATATATTTCCTTCAACCAGTTTACAGAGTCAACATGAATCGGATCGTAGTAAGATGGGGGTGTTACTTCAGGGATTTCAGGCGGGCATTCGTAAATGGTGGTTTCTGACAATGAACAGTTGGTAAATACTAAAAATAGAGGAAGGATGCACAAAAAGTAATTCATGAACATAAAGCTACAGCATGTTGAGGTGGTCGGCTTTAGCCGGACACTTTAAAAGTGGAGTTTTGTCTTGGTCGCTGTGCTGCTCCGCCCCCTGTGGAGCGTAG
>JBCDFE010000107.1:0-15152 GCA_039178745.1 Bacteroidota bacterium
CAGCCGGGCCAGCTGGAAATCGTTGGCTGCCCAGATCTAAATATGTGCTCAAACTCAGTGACCGCATCGGATCGAAAATGTAGCTTGACAAGACGTTCGATCATATGGCAAAGGTACGCACTATTGAGTCTCAGCAGCTGCTTCAAAACGATCGCCGTGCACGGTCCAGGAACTGAAACTTGCACCCCAATCAGTATCGGGCGATACAAAACCAATTTCGGGCAAATGATCAGGCTTCGATTCCCATGGCACAACGGATGGCGGCAATTGGCTGGAAGCAGTCAAAGCCAAAAAGCCAGCCAACCAACTAGGGTCTACTGGTGCAATGCGCTGACCAATCATGCGACCACTGAGCCGAAACACCTCTACAAACAGATAGAACTTATTATCGCGAGCCTCCATGCCCCGCACTTCCAATCGAAAAGCATCCGGAAGCGTTATAGCATTGTATTCATCCGTCTTTCCCACAAATGTCCGGCCACTTGCCGTGATACCGACTGCCAAGCCAGTAGCAGACTCATTACCTTCTTCGGGTAGACCAAAAATAAAACCTAGCCAGCCCCCCTCAACCACAGCGCCTCTTTCTTGCAGTCTGACCTCTACAGAAGTTGTAAAATCCAGTTTGCTATCGTCGAAGTCATGTCCCAACCATCGGCAAGTATGTAAACTGTCTACCTGCGGAAGTCCCAACTCATCCTCCACCAATTCCCAGGAAGCATCTGGCCAGTATTGCACATCCTCCTGGCTAGTCCAATCAATTTCGTAGACCTCGCCAAAGGAACAGCCACAAAGAAAAAGCAATACGAATAAAATAGGATGCCCCAAGTGGAGAACCTTACTCCATGCGCTGTAAGAATGAACTCGTAGTAATGTCATCGATTGGGGAAAGATATACATTTAATTCACTCAAATTCTATCTGCACACTATCTTCTAGCTCTATACTCAGCAGGCCTGCAGCTTTCCCCAGGTTGATGGCGATCTCCAGTTCGTCGTCGCTATTGAATTTGCAGAGGCATTCGCCTTCGGGCACATCCTGATATCTGAAACTTAGTCCATCTATGGGCTCGTTCCTACGCAGCAGCAGCTTGAACCCCCTACCCTGCCCGACCTGCTCAAATAGGTGGCGACTGATGTTGGTCAGTGCGTTATCGAATTTGTCAATAAATACGACGGAACCGCGAATGTAGTTTTGACCAATGACCGGCTGAAAGGGTATCCGCTCCAGCTTTCTTTCAGAGCCAGCTCCCAGACTCTCCAGACCTTCATCGAGCAGCTTGGCCACTGCCCAGCTGTAAATGGCCGAAAGGGCCAAAGGCTGGCTTTTCTGACTGTCTTTTTCAATTAGCTTCGGGTCAATGACCACCAAGCGCTCTGGCAATTGCCCAAATATCAAGCTAAAGACACCATTGTCTGGTCCGATGAAGAACTGCCCCTCCTTTTCCATAGCCACAAACCGACCTCTGGGCTGATAGTAGTCATTCACACTGATCAGGTGCAGGCTACCTTCGGGATAATGGCGCCATACCTTCCGAAAAATGAAGGCCGCTCTGGAAATATCGTAATTGGGTATATCGTGACTGATGTCTACCAAACGTATGCTCGGTGCAGCGGCCAACAGATAACCCTTGAGCCTGCCGAGGTGATAGTCGGTCGTGCCAAAATCGGTCGTGAGGGTTAGTATGGGCTGCAAGGGAAAACGGGTTTACTTTAAAATTTACTCGTTTTCCAAATAGTTTTCTACCATCTCACCCACCAGATCTTTGAGATACATTTTTCTGGATTTGGCCATATCCTTGAGCGTAGCCAGATGCTCTTTGTTGAAAATGAGGGTTACCCGCTTGGTCTCTGCGGTATTACCGCCTTCGGGCTTGCGGTCGGGATCATCATTTACCGTCGATTGAATCAGAAGATCTAGCCCAGATCGGCGGCGGCTTGTTTTTCTGCTTCTTCCCGATTCGCGCGTAAAAGAATCGCTCAGGTATGCATCCAGCCCTTGTGTGAAGTTTTTGCGGCCTAGCTTTTGGCGGCTCTTTCTGGTCACGGGCACCTCTATATCTACAACCTCCTCATCAGCATTTGTACTGCGCGCTTCCGCAGGCTGCACCTCCGGCTCGAAAAGGTCATAAAGACCATCGGTAAATCGTTTCTTGGCCATGCTTATTCTGCATTGCTTGTAGAGGTAGAACGCTCGCGCTCGTGAATCGGGTGCACTGTGCGTTCTAAAATCTCCTTGCACACAGCCAGGTAGTCTTCTGCTCCATTACTACCAGGTGCATAACTGAAAATATCCTGCCGCTGTGCAGGGGCCTCAGCCAGTGCGACATTATCCCTGATATAGGTATCGAAGAGCAGCGGACCAAAATACTTCTTGATCGTCTCCACCACATCGCGATTGAGCACCTTACGGTGGTCGTACATCGTAGCCAAAACCCCACTGATGTGCAGCTGCTTATTCAAGCGTAGCTTTACTTTCTGGATTACCTGCTTGATCTTGGCCAGACCTTGCAAAGCGAGGAACTCCGTCTGTAGCGGTATAATTATTTGGTTGCTGCTGGTCAGTGCGTTGAGCGTCAGTAAGCCAAGACTTGGTGGGCAGTCGACTATGATGAAGTCGTACTGATCATCTACACCGTCGAATAGTTCGCGCAGTATAAATTCGCGGCCAGCTTCGTTGACCAGCTCCATCTCCGCACTCGACAAATCGAGCGAGCTACTGACGATATCTAGCCGCTCCTTCACGGTTATGGGCACCAGGTCCGACTCGCCCATGATGCTCTCGTAGATGGTGACCGGCTGACGGCTCACCCCAAGAGAAAGAGATAAGTTGGCTTGTGGGTCCAGGTCGATAAGCAATACGCGCTTGCCCAGCTCAGCCAGACCAGCACCAATATTGATCGCGCTGGTAGTCTTGCCTACACCGCCCTTGTGATTGAGTAACGAAACGACTTCTGCCATTGCAATTAAGTGTGAAGAGTAAAATTACATTTTTTAGACTTCCGCAGGTGGATTGTTTTCCACATCAGCGAGCGTTACTTAGCTCTGTTGATAAAATAGACTCCAGTCAAAAGCAAAAAAGAAGCAAGCACCATCCTCGCGGTGAATGGTTCGCTATTTAGAGTATAGCCCAAAATAGCTGCTATGAGTGGATTGACATACGTATTCGTAGCTACCTTTTCCGGAGACACACGCTTTAGCAAGTAATTGAAAGAAGAATAAGCAATGATAGAACCAAAAGAAATGAGGTATGCCCATGCCATCAATCCCCGCGTACTGATTCGATCGAAACTGAACTGAGCCCACTCGCCTTTTAGCGAGCTGAGTACCAATAAAAAAATCCCACCTGCCAGCATTTGTGCAGCTACTCCCCTGATCGGATTCGGTCCCTGATCTAGGTCATCAAGATGTACCAGACCCCACCCCCAGGCCAGCATACCAGTGGCAATCCAACAAAGACCCGGTATGAGTTTTCCCCAAGGCGGCAGCTCTGGTGTGCCCATGAGCAATACCAGACCAATGATAGATACAAATGCCCCCAACCAAGCCTGAGTCGCTGGTCTTCGCTTCTTGACCAACCATAAAAGGATCATCACCAGCATGGGCTCAAAGGAGATGATCAAGGCCGAAAAGCTGCTGCTTACATACTGCAAAGAGAGTACAGCAGCCCCAGTGCCAGCTGTGAGAAATAAAAAACCAAGCCATGCAGCATTTCGCCATTGCTGGAAGCTCAGAGATGGTGCTTTTCTCCAAATAGTGAATCCATGTAGTAGTGCACCAGCTACCAAAAACCGCATACCGACCATAAGCAGATGCGGAATATCCCGGCTCGCCCAGTCATTGGCCAGGTAGGTCGATCCCCATATAAAGTAAATGGCCGCAAACGCCAGGATGATCAGTACCCGCTCATTTGGTTGTGAACCTTCGCGCATAGGCGCACAAAAAACGAATTTATTTGCCACTTGCTACCTTTGCGGCAAATAAAGAAACCGACATGCGTATACGCACCCTCCCACTTGTACTCCTAGCTTGCTGTCTGAGCGTCCTGGTCTTTTCTTGCCAGAATAATGATACGGCGAATAAGGACGATTCATCAACAGCAGATAATACGGAAGCGACCAACCAGAGTTCAGACAATTCTGGTTTGCACATCGTCTATATAGATGCCGATAGCCTTCAGCGTGGATACACCGCTCTACGCACAGAACTGGAGCAATTGGAAGAGAATTTCAATACGGCCGAAGCCAATCACCAAAGCAGGGTGAGATCTCTGCAACGCGAAGTGGAAAGCTTGCAAAACCAAGTGCAGCGAGGCGAACTCAGTCAGAACAGAATTGCTCAAGAACAAGAGCGAATTGCCAGGCGCGAACAAGAAATCTTGCAGCAGCAACAACTTTCGATCAACGCCATTCAGCAAGAACAGCTCCAGCTGAATGCGCAATTCACCGCCGAAATCGAAGCCATACTAGAAGATCTGAAAGCAGAAAACAACTACGACTTCGTCTTCAACATAGGCGGCGGAACAGGGCTTCTGCTGGCCAACGATGCCTACGATATTACGGAGACCGTCCTGGAGCTATTGAATAATCAGGAGGAGGAAATGGAGGAGTAAAGCGTATTGCGTATTGCGTATTGCGAAACTGTACACAAGGGTCGCAATACGCAATACGCAAAAACGCCATACGGCCTTCCTACAAATCAAACTTAATACCCTGAGCCAGCGGTAAGTCTTCGGAATAGTTGATCGTGTTGGTTTGTCGGCGCATGTAGGCCTTCCAGCTATCCGAACCGCTTTCCCGGCCACCTCCAGTTTCTTTTTCGCCACCGAAAGCTCCTCCGATTTCTGCCCCGCTGGTACCGATGTTCACGTTGGCGATACCGCAGTCTGAACCGGCAGCACTCAAGAATTTTTCAGCATCTCGCATATTTGTCGTCATGATGGCCGAGCTCAACCCTTGTGGCACATTGTTTTGTATGGCAATGGCCTCGTTAAAATCACTGTACTTCATCAGATACAGAATGGGTGCAAAGGTTTCGTGCTTTGCCATTGAGCTCTCTGTAGAAACCTCAGCAATGCAAGGCTTTACATAACATCCACTTTGGTAGTCATCACCCTCTAGTTTTCCGCCCTCTACAACGAAGTGGCCACCTTCAGATTTGATCTGCTCTATAGCTTGCAGATAGGTATCGACAGCACCCTGGTCTATCAGTGGACCGACGTGGTTGTTTTCATCCAATGGATCACCTATGCGCAACTGCCCATAAGCTCTTGCCAAATTGTCTCTCACCTTGTCGTACATACTCTCGTGCACAATCAGGCGGCGTGTAGAGGTACACCGCTGTCCACAAGTACCGACTGCACCAAACACGGCTCCGGTCAAGACCAATTTAAGATCTGCGCTAGGTGTAACAATAATTGCGTTGTTGCCTCCCAATTCCAGTATGGTCTTCCCTAGACGAGCGCCTACAACGGAAGATACGATCTTACCCATTCGTGTAGATCCAGTAGCACTGATCAGTGGTACACGCTGATCCTTGGTCATAAATTCTCCCACCGTATAATCGCCATTGATCAGGCAGGAAATACCTTCGGGCAGATTGTTATCAGCCAGCACATGCTGAAAAATATTTTGGCAAGCCACTCCACACAAAGGTGCTTTTTCGCTGGGCTTCCATACGCATACGTCACCACAAACCATGGCAATCATGGAATTCCAGCTCCATACCGCTACTGGAAAGTTAAAGGCTGAAATGATACCTACCACTCCAATGGGATGCCACTGCTCGTACATGCGATGGCCAGGCCGCTCACTATGCATAGTCAACCCGTACAGCTGACGGCTCAAGCCTACTGCAAAATCGCATATATCGATCATTTCCTGAACCTCTCCCCAGCCTTCTTGCAGACTCTTACCCATCTCGTAGCTGACTAGGCGGCCGAGTGCATCTTTGTGTGCTCTGAGTGCATTGCCGTATTGGCGTACAATTTCACCCCGCTGAGGAGCGGGCATAAGTCGCCACTCGGCAAAAGCTGCCTGAGCGGCCGTCATTACTTGTTCGTACTCATCGCGGGTTGTGGTGCTGACCTCGCCAATGAGTTTTCCATCTACAGGGGAGTATGAAGAAATATACTGCCCACTATTTGTGCTGGACTGACCGGTGCTCGTACCTGCATTTTTTGCATCGAGCCCCAGGCTGCTGAGAAAGTCTAGATTCATTCTGGTTTTATTTTGGGCCACAAAGGTAGAGCTTGTTGCGGGCCCCTCAAAACCCTTTACTACTCGCTACTTCTATAAAAGCTTCTAACTTTCTTTAATCCTTCTACGCCATCGAAATGATCATAGAAAAATTCGAGGTCGGCCTCTGCATTTTCTGTTGGCGTAAAGGGCTTGGAAAACTCGATCTTGCGATTACCGAAGTCAAACCGACATGGAACGATCGGCA
Organism: Bacteroidota bacterium; assembly: GCA_039178745.1. Lineage (GTDB taxonomy): Bacteria > Bacteroidota > Bacteroidia > Chitinophagales > Saprospiraceae > Neolewinella. The sequence goes on from JBCDFE010000107.1 coordinate 6,440, forward strand.
CTCCGGCAGTCTTGGCTATATAGTAAAAACCCGTCTTGAATTTTTGAACAGGCTTTCGCGTTCCTTCAATGGCCACACAAAGGTGAAAGCTCTCGCGCTCGTCGAAGATTGCAGCTACCCGCTCTACAAAATTTCCTCGCTTGGACCGATCTACGGGCACTCCTCCCATCCATTTCAGGACAGCTCCAATTAGCCCTTTGAAGAGTTCGGCTTTCCCGACGAATCGGATGTACACACCAATAATTGCTCTAGAGTATATCCCGTATGGAAAATCGCGAAAGCTGGTGTGAGGCGCCACCGCCACAACTGTTTTGGGTGGCCACTCATCGTTGTGGTCGACTACGCGCATGCGCAAAATCCAAATCATAAATTGGGCAAACCAACGGGGCATAGCAAGATCGTTTTATCTGAACCGAAAATATATCCAGTTCTACATAGGGCTCAACATGCAAAGATCAAACCGGCTCGAAATGACCGGTAGACCGATTTTTTCGTACAGCATTCCAGTCAAAGTACCGGCCATTCATGACTACGTAAACACCCGCTGGCAGCGACTGAACGAATGCAAGTGCGGACCCTAAATTAAAAAACCCATCTGAAGACGAGCCAAAGGCATAGGGAATCATAGCACCAGTCAGCACCACTGTTTTTCCTTCGAGCGATTGGGCTGCCAGGTATGCAGCAGTATCTACCATAGTATCTGTACCGTGAGTCACCACAATATGATCAGAAGCAGATCTACGACAATTATGGGCTATGATCTCCCGATCTACATCGGTCATTTTCAGGCTATCGATCATCATCAGCGTTTTGATATCGAGATCGAGGGTGCATCGCCCCACTTCAAGCATATCGGGAAGTGACGAGTCTTTGAAATACAACTCTCCGGTCACGAAATTGTAGTCCTTGTCGAAGGTACCACCAGTGGCAAAAATTTGAATCATTGGTTAGATCAGTAGGCGCCGCAAGATCGGTAATGGCTGCAAATGTTCCAGTGCTTTGGGGTTCGGATTCCAAACTAGTTGTCCATTATTAAGGTCCCACTGGCGATACAAAGACAAAATCCAATGGTCAAGAGATCGAATATCATTTCCTACTCTATGGTGCACAAAACCACTATTGCTATCCTCTATAATCGCTCTTAGCTCAGAGTCATCTGGACCATTGATGAGCGCCAAAATTGGCCTGGCTGCAGCCAGGTAGTCAAATAGCTTGGCCGTAAGTATGCCTTTGGTGGTTGCTGTCGACCAACTGAGTAGCAAATTTATGTGGGTGTGTTGCTGAAAAATTTTGGCTTGTTGAAGAGACACCATTTCGTGGATCTCTTGTTGAAGAGGCAGCTGAGTCTCTGCCAGTTTCTGCTCGAAGGCGTTTTGGTCTCTGCCAGCATACCGAATCAAAATTCGGGATGGGTCTATTTTTCCTTGCTCACTCAAGCGCTCCAGGCTGGAGAGCAAAGGGTGCATGTCTTGAAGTCCAGAATACACACTGCCGCCGTAATTAATAACGAACCGGTCAGATTGCCAACTGGAAGGCACTGGTAGATCAGCTAAACCACCATATACGACACGAACCTTTTTATGATAGGACCTAAACTGCTCGGCTAGTCCTTCGCTGACAGTCCATAATTCGTCGACACGGGACAATCGTTTTTTAAGTAGCTTCCTGTGGCGATAAATTCCATAGGGCGGATTGCGCAATGGGTCCATTGGCAGATCCCGGAAGTCGGCAATCCAGTACAATTCAGGAAATCGCTGCTTGAGTTGAGCTGCGATTTGATGATCTACCCATGGGCGAAAACTCGAAAACAAGTGAGTTATCCGCTCTTGCTCGATAATCTTTGAAGCGACTTTTAAAGATTGCTTTCTATATGCGGGGCCACCCTCTCCCATCCAATAATCGAATGGCGAAGTCTCTCGCAATCGCACCAGTGCTTCGTAGCCCGGCCGTTTTTTGTGGGTGTTGGGCACCACATTGTATTTAGCACCGTAGAGCCACTCCCGCAATCCTCTGCCCCCGACCTGCGCAAGTCTAAAATCATGAGAGAAAGCAGCCTCTTTAGGTCTTTTCGCCGCTTCGGCCGAGGTAACTATTATTTGATCTTCTGTTAGCTCATCCAGTGCCCGATACAGCAGGTATAGCCGCCTGGAGGACACCGTTGCCACTGGTGGAAACTTGTAGTGAATGCCGAGCCACTTAATCACCAGGCGAAGGTACGGCCTAATCTGGTGCTCGTTAAAAAAGCTTTAAACCGCGCTTGAAATAGATACAACGATCAGATAAAGTTGATCTTAGGACAAACCCCTGATTTATGCGACTCATTTTGATGCTCCTGATCCTCCATACTACATTATATGCACAGCGTACCGGCGGGTGGATTGGTGGCGAGCTACAACTAAGTATTCGAGATGAGAGCCTCACTTCAGAGACAAGATCATTTGCCGGTCAGGAAAAGACCTTTTCAATAAGCCTCAGGCCTTATTGGCTCAGACAACAAAATGAGTCCAGCGCGTGGGGCCTGGGCCTATTGACTGCCCTTGAAGAGACCAGAAGAATAGTTGGCGGAAATGAAGTTATTACCCGAACCTTCACGCTTGGAGGAAGGGTCTTTTGGCGCTTTAGACTATACCAGCCTGCAAACAGTAAACTACAACTGGGGCTAGAGCCGGGCATATTTGCTTCGAGCAGTCGTGGAAGGCGAAATAGCTTTAACAGCAATGGAGCCAATAGTCGTTCCTTTTCTATGGGTGGTCTGATTTCTCCCTATTTATTCTTCCCTTTCAGCGATAAATTCAGGGGGATAATAAGGGCACAAGGATTCCTCGTGTCGTACACTTCTGCTAAGGATGATATCTCCGAGAGTCAAATACAAATATTGAATGATTTCAGTCTAAATCTCAACCCAACCACCTGGACATTTGGCTTTGAGTGGCGACTATCGGGTAAGGACTAAGTGGGATCGGTGGCTAAAGAATACGCTCACAAACAGTCGTTTTTCTAAAAGAAATCATAAAAACTTAGTCCCTATTTTTTCTTCTACCTGCTTTCTCAAAGCCTTTATTTCCTGCTCTCGGCTTTTGGGATAAACCACCAGCACATCGCCCTCATCGATGATGAGTAAATCGTCGATACCGCCAGCTACGACCAGTTTGTCTTTGGGTACTCTAACAAAGCTGTTGTGGACATCTTCGAGTAAATACTGTTCTGCTTGTACGACGTTTCCGTTTTCATCCTTTGCAGACTCACTGTATAAGGCTTCCCAGGCACCGAGATCAGACCAGCCGAACTGAGCAGGTATGGTGTAGATATTATCTGCCCGCTCCATGATGGCATAATCGACTGAAATGGAAGGTGTCGAAGGGTAGAATTCGTTGATGAATGCCTGCTCCGTATTCGTATTGTAACAGCTGAGTCCCTCTGATAAGATGGCGAATATTTCAGGAGCATATTTCTGATATGCCTCTAGTATGGTCTTTGCCCGCCAGATGAATATGCCCGCGTTCCATAAATAATTGCCTGCTTCGAGAAAAGCTTTGGCTTGTTCCAGTTTTGGCTTTTCTGTGAAGCGTTCTACCTGATAAACGCCCTCTTGCCCTGCTGTATCGAACTGTATGTAGCCGTATCCGGTATGAGGCCTATCTGGAGCAATGCCCAGCGTCAGCAGGGCATCATTTTGGGCCGTAAAGGCCAGCGCGCGACGTAGATTATCCAGAAAGAGGGGCTCATTCATAATATGGGCATCGCTAGGCGCAATTACGAAATTGGCTTCTGGATCCAGCTGTTGCAGCTTAAACGCCGTATAAGCAACACAAGGGGCCGTATTGTTTCTGCTGGGCTCTTGTAGTACTTGATTCTCCTCAATCTCAGGAATTTGCTCCAGCACCTGGCTGGCATATCTGGCATTAGTGACTACGAAGATTTTATCGGCCGTCGTCAGACCCATAAAGCGGTCGAATGTGCGGCGGAGCAGCGATTTTCCATCGCCCAGAATATCCAGAAACTGCTTGGGCTTATCTTCTCTACTGGCGGGCCAGAATCTACTGCCTACACCTCCGGCCATAATGGCAACATACGTGTGGTTCATTCAAAAACTATTACTTGTTCCATACAACCCTGGGCATGATCTTGCTGTGATCTATCTGGTCTTTGTAGCGCATGATAAAGTCCAGCATACCACCCAGTACTTCCTCCGTCATGTAGTTGGGCTCTAGCCCAAGTTCCATCAAACCAGTATAAGCAGGATTATAGTAGTGATCTTCAGCCTCTTTGCGTGGATTGGGGATAGACTTTACAGCGACATCGAGTCCAATGGCTTTACCTGCTGCCTGCACTTTATCCGCCAATTCATTGACAGAGAAAGTTTCTGTCAGTTGATTGAAGATGCGCAACTCGCCTGGCTCTACCGGGTTTGAGCAGGCCAGTTCTATGCACTGTAGCGTATCTCTCAGGTTTAGGTACCCTCTTATTTGGCCACCTTTGCCGTATACAGTCAACGGTATACCGGCTACTGCCTGCACCAAAAACCGATTCACTACGGTTCCGAATATATCGTCGTAGTGAAAGTTGGGAAGTAGTCTTTCGTCCAGATCCGATTCCTTGGTCGACAAACCATATACGGGTCCTTGCATCAAGTCTGTAACCCGAAGGCCATAGGTCCGCACATAAAACCAAAGCAGATCGGTGTCCAGTACTTTGGTGGTATGATACAAGCTACCTGCCTGGCGAGGCATTAGAAATTTATCGCTCCTGCCATTGTGGGTGATGTCTAACCAACCTTCGGGAATATCGATATTTGGTGTGCCGTACTCTCCCATGGTGCCCAGTTTTACGATATGGCAATCGGGGGCATGCTGTAAAATGGCCCAAATCAGATTGTGGGTCACTTCCAGATTATTCTTGAGCGTGTAGTGTGCTTCGGCGTATCCCTTTAAGCTATATGGGGCACTCGGCTGTTCGGCATAATGCACGACGGCATCTGGTGCAAAATCGGTGAATAGGCTTTCGACAAACATCATGTCGCACAGGTCTCCGATGCGCACTTCGATTTGGTGGCCACTTTTTCCAGCAAAAATTTCGGCTCGCTTTTCCAGATTCGGATTGGCCATTAAAGCTTCAGAACTGGTTTGAAGCGCGATGTTTCTCCTCGCGTAGTTATCTACTGCAACGACTCGATGCCCCTTTGCCGCTAAATGCATGGCTGTTGGCCATCCGAGATAACCGTCTCCACCAAGAATAAGAATCGTCATGCTTTTGTTCTTTTAGTTCTGTTTTTGACAACTCAGTCAAAGTTGTCAAATCAAATTATGTGTAATTAGATAAGACTTGATGCCAGCTACACTCATCTTACCTTCCAAGTCCGAGCGGTAAATGCGATCGACTTGCTTTTGCGTACTGCTGTAGTCATAATCTATATCACCATATACCGACTGCCATGCTGGAATTACGGCAAAGTAATCATCGATCTCTACTGTACGGCGCACTTCCTCATCGTTGATCAGCTCTTCGAATAGCTTCTCACCGGGCTTTGCACCGATGATCTTGATATCGATATCTTGTCCGGACTGCTGTCGTTCTTGGGCAATCAAAATCATTGCCTTGGCCAGATCTCCAATATTGAGACTGGGCATTTTAGTCACAAAGACTTCACCACCCTTAGCTAAAAAAACCGATTTCAGCACCAGAGTAGCAGCCTCTTCCAAAGTCATCACAAACCTACTCATACCCATATCCGTCACGGTCACTGGACCACCAGCTTCTATCTGGCGTTTGAAAATGGGAATAACCGATCCATTGCTACCCAACACATTGCCAAATCGCGTACTGGCAAAAATGGGCGGATCTTTTTTCGTCATCGCATTGGCTGCTGTCATAAGCCGCTCTCCCATCAACTTGCTCGTTCCCATCACATTTGTGGGATTCACAGCCTTATCTGAACTGGTAAAAATCACCCTCGACGATCCGGCATCGATCGCGCTATCTATGACATTCTGTGTCCCGATTATATTGGTTTGTACAGCCTCTTGAGGAGCCAATTCATTGATGATGACGTGCTTGCGCGCAGCTGTATGCAAAACGATTCCACCAGCTCTGAAGTATCGCTTTAGCTGTACTCTGTTCTTGATATCGCAAAGATAGAGCTGTACGCGATCATCGTCTCTAAATTTCTGATCGACAAAAAACAACTCCGTCTCATTACAATCGATCCCGATAATTTCTTCTACGGGTTCTTTGATCAAGAGCTCAAGCAAGGCTCCACCTACAGTACCGCAAACTCCAGTAATTAAAACAGATCTACCTGCCCAAGGACTACTCATGAAACACTATGACTTTATCAGACTGCGAAGATACGCAAGCTCTGATAGTCTTTGGAAAGATTGCAAATACTATGTGAGTAGTCGTCTATTGATACCTAAAAATGCGAAGGCCCACCGTCATTACATCCGGTGGGCCTCATAAATTTCGATTGCTACGATCTCAGTTTTTGGCTGAGTTCTTTCATTGAAGGGTTAGTAACAAAAGCTTATAATGCAACAACATCTTCGTTGATTACATTAAACAGCATACCTCCGAAGAGGAGATTGAGTAAAGTTAACATGTGATTGTAATTTTTTCTGTGATCTGTGTGGGCTAGATTTCTATAAATCGATATAAAGTTAGGCAACTATTCGTTTCAATCCAAAAGACAAAAATTTTGAATTTTCACGTCAAGATTTCAACACTTTTGCGCAGCTAAATCCAACACCATTTCCCACAACTTTTCAAAGGGAATAATTTCCATTTTATGAAACGGAGTGCTATTTGTCCCTTCTAGTGCACTTAACTCTTTCAAGTGTTTTTCTGCTTGTAAGGTAGCCTTTTCTCTATCAAACTCCGCTTTATTCAGATCAGAAAGCAGCCTGATGAAAAAAAACGGCCGCATACCACCCTGCTCGTATAGATTTCGATAGCTATACTTTTCCAAAGCCCCGATCTTAGCAGAGGCCAACTCGCGATTTTCCAGTTCAAGTGCACTCACTGTCTGAATGATCAATAATGGAATATTTGTTCGGCGGCGCTCATTAGCTTCTCTGACCGGCTCGCTGAGCATCTTGTTGTGCTTCTGAGTAGAAAAATCCCTATCGCCTGGATTTGGTTTGATCAATTTCTGCCTAATTAAAAAGTGCAGGTAAGCTCTATAGATGCCCCAGTATCGTTGTTGCTCTTCCGTCAAAAATTCAAACCGCCTATGCCCTACCGCTTCCTTGTAGTGCTTATAAGCCTCCTGATAGTAAGACGTATGCAGGGCCAACAACAGCAAATATTCTCTATTTTTAAACCAATTATTTTCTCCTTCCTCCAGTAGTTCCTCCCCTTGTTTAGCTACCTGATACCCCCTTTTGTAGTCTTTCAACTGCATGTATGCCACGAGCTGATGATGCAAACATTGCTGAATGGGTGTCTTAGCCGTGTATGGTTTTGTTTTAAAAAACTTTATCGCTTCTTTACTTATCGGTATCACTGGCGGGTAATCGTTCTTTATCGTATACTGTAAAAATCGAATTAGTGTAGTAAAAAACCGATAGCGGTAAGTATCTACTTCCGGCAAAGCTTCAGAAACCTCTTCATAGTATTTTTTTGCCTCCTCACTCAACAATTCCGGATCCTCCTTGCCTGCCAAATAGCGGGACATCAAATCGGCATACCTGTTTTCAGCTAGCTCCTCCCACCTGTCAATAGTTTTATACTCGTCGTGTAACTCCGAGTAATAGATATAATCTTTTCGCCTATTGCGAGTCGTACCATGCTGTAAGCGCAATACCCTTGAAACATATAAGACAGACCCGACAAACTCAAATTTGATCGCCTTCCTCAGGCATCGCTTCAGAATATCTTCTCCACTACGTTTAGCGCCCTTTGCCAGCAAAATTAAAGCAGAAGACAAATCCCGCTCTACCTCGATAATGGCCCGCTGCCGATCGTTGACTTTTCGCCCGTCCACATCGATAAAAAAGAGCGTATTCAGCAGGCGCTCGCGTAGCCTTTTCTTCACATTACCATAGGCCGATGCGTGTTTCAAATCTCCGTACAAGAGATCCTGAGCCTCCTCCTCCGTCTTTACCTTCCCGTTCGAAATAGCCCGGTACAGCTTATTGATTTTAGATTCCGGTGAAGCGTGCAGATCTAATAAGTTGATTTTTTTCAACTTATTCGGGCTCAACAGATCAACTAATTCTTTCAGTGACTTCACAAACTAAATGTAGAATTTTTTAGGACTTCCGCAGGTGGCCATATCCCCCACTGTCGATTATGTGACACTTCTTCAGGTCACAATAAATAAAGGATGGGTCGCCACGCAACCCATCCTCTAATTTGTCCTATTCATCTTGCACGAAGTGCTCGCATGAATAATATCTGTGTTCATCCGCGTAATCCATGCCCTAGTTTTTCTACCTATTGGTAGCTATTCTAAGACACGCATAAGCGTGGAGCACGTATTTTCTATCTGATCACCATCTGCTTGGTTGCAGTATGCTCTCCAGATGTCAGGGTGTAGCTGTATACACCACTGGCGGGTAGGTCGCTACGCTGCAGATTGATCAGGTTTACACCCGCCTCGGCTTCGATCTCTCTGACCAGGATCGTACGGCCCTGTACATCGCGGATCGTCAGCGTAGCGGTATTCGCTACCGGTAGGGTGAACGCAATCTGAGTCGCTGCATCTACCGGGTTGGGG
>JBCDFE010000108.1:0-15091 GCA_039178745.1 Bacteroidota bacterium
AAAGGTGCTGAAGACGAACTTTAAGCTACAGGAACTAAATATTGACAATCGGGAACCCCAACTTCGTCGTGCTTCTGGCTATGTCTTTTATAATACTTCGCCTTACACTTTCAAGAAGTTACTGGGGGAAGCGGGTAACATCCGCCATAATCTGGAAACTTATCTGGATGGCTTCTCCAGCAATGTGCAGGACATCATCAGTAAGTTCAAGCTCCGGAACCAGCTCGATACACTGGAAGATGCCAACATCACCTATCCGCTCATTGAAAAGTTCTGTTCATCTCAGATTAATCTGAGCCCGGAGCCCGTTACCGATCGCCAGGGGCAAGAAGTCCTGCCAGGTTTGTCGAACCTGGGGATGGGCTACGTTTTTGAAGAACTCATCCGCCGCTTTAATGAAGAGAATAACGAAGAAGCCGGAGAGCACTTCACCCCACGGGAGATCATCAAATTGATGACTCACCTCATCTTTGAACCCCTAAAAGGTAAGATCAAAGATGGAACCTACCTGATCTATGACCCTGCCTGTGGTAGTGGTGGGATGCTGACGGAAAGTGAGCACTTTGCCGAGGCAATCAATCCCAACGCTAACTTCCATTTGTACGGCCAGGAGGTCAACCCCGAAACCTACGCCATCTGTAAAGCAGATATGCTCATCAAAGGGGAAGACCCCGAAAAGATTGCTTTTGGCTCCACCCTTTCAAAGGACGGCTTCTCGCAGTTGAAGTTCGACTTCATGCTCTCTAACCCGCCTTACGGTAAATCCTGGAAGACGGAGCAGTCCAATATTCAGGATAAAAAAGAAATCTTCGACGACCGATTCAAAGTAGGTACGCCCCGTAGTTCGGATGGGCAACTACTTTTCTTGATGAACATGGTGTCTAAGATGAAGGAAGATTCCGAATTGGGTTCGCGAATCGCCTCCGTACACAATGGTTCCTCTCTCTTTACGGGTGATGCCGGATCGGGAGAAAGTGAGATTCGTCGTCATCTAATCGAAAACGATTGGGTAGAGGCCATCATTCAGCTGCCGAATGGGATGTTTTACAATACCGGCATCTCAACGTACATCTGGCTGGTTTCTAACCGCAAAGCTCCCTACCGCAAAGGCAAGATTCAACTGATCGATGCTTCTAACATCTACCAGAAAATGCGCAAGAACCTGGGGCAGAAAAACAGTGAGCTCAGCGAAGCGCATATCCAGGAGATCACCAAAATCTACCTGGATTTTGAAGAAAGCGAAGTCTCCAAGATCTTTGATAATACCGATTTTGGTTATGCTAAGATTACCGTTGAGCGGCCATTACGGCTCTCCTGGAAAGTTGATCAAGAACCCTTTCGTGGGCTAGACTGGGAAGACGAAGCCATCGAGCTCCTCCAATTCCTCTGGGATGAAATAGGCGGGGAAGATCAGCAAGACTATAATAAGTTGCTTAAGCTGATGAGGGAGTATTTCAAAGCTGGCAATGTTAAATGGACGGCAAAAAGGAAAAAAACCTTCCTGGAAGCCATCTCCTGGCAAGATGAAAATGCCAAGGCAGTGATCAAGAAAACCGAAAAAGATGGCAGTATCACCTACGAGGCCGATAGCAGCCTGCGCGATACCGAAAGTGTACCGCTAAAAGAAAACATCCAAACCTACTTCGAGCGGGAAGTACTCCCCCACGTGCCCGACGCCCGGATCAACCACGATAAAACTACCGTTGGCTACGAAATTGCGTTCACCAAGGTCTTCTATAAATACGAGCCTTTACGTCCCTTGGCGGAGATCGAAGCCGATATTCGGGCCCTAGAAAAAGAAACGGATGGTTTAATTAAGGGCATTATCGAATAGAAAATAGGAAGATAAATAGCAAAAAGCTTTACATGTTGGCAAGATATGTAAAGAAAATGCGTTTTTCTTTTCATATTTTTGTGGTGTGTAAAAAAAATTGCTCTTTTATGTCACATCCCCGGAGCTACACTATTCCGACTTTACCCCTTGAGCAAGACTTGGAAACCAAGGCCGTTTTGCGAGCGGTCAATCGGGCCAATCGTTACTTAGCAGAATTGAAAGGAACTTGTCGTACGATTCCCAACGAGAATATTTTGATCAATACGCTTACCCTACAAGAGGCCAAGGACAGTTCTGCGGTGGAAAACATTATTACTACTCACGACGAACTGTTCAAAGCCGAACTCTACGTTGATCGGTTACCTAACCCAGCAACTAAGGAAGTACAGCGGTACGCCATTGCATTGAGGCGAGGGTTCGAGGTAGTGCGTCAACACAAATTGATTACGCTGCCGCACATCCTACAAATTCAGTCTGAGTTGGAGGAGAATCGGGCGGGTTTACGCAAAACACCTGGCACCACCTTGGTCAATGACCGCACAGGAGCAGTTGTTTACGAGCCACCCCAACACCCGGATGAAATCAAGCAACACATGGCCGAGCTGGTTAACTTTATCAACGATGAACGACTCAGCCCTCTAGATCCACTTATCAAAATGGCCGTTATTCACCACCAGTTCGAGAGCATCCACCCCTTCTACGATGGTAACGGCCGCACGGGCAGGATCATTAATATTCTGTACCTCGTGGCCAATGATTTGCTGGATTTGCCAATTCTATACTTGAGCCGCTACATCATCCGTAATAAAGACGAATACTATCGCCAACTACAAGCCGTCAGAGACCACGGGGCTTGGGAAGACTGGATTATCTATTTGCTCCAGGGAGTAGAAGAAACCGCTCGCCAAAGCATTGCACTGATTCACCACATCAGGCAATTGATGCAGGAAATCAAACACAACCTCCGCAGCGAACTCCCCAAAGTCTATAGCCAGGACCTACTGAATAATTTGTTTCGCCATCCCTACACCAAAATCGAATTTGTTATGGAAGACCTCCGGGTTTCCCGACCCACCGCCAGCAGCTACCTAAGCCAGCTAACGGAAAAAGGCCTGCTGCGGATGCACAAAATTGGCCGCAGCAACTACTACGTCAACCACCGCCTGATGGATATCCTGCTCACCGCCCACCATGCCTAAAAACACCATGAAAAAAGCATATCCGATATATAAAGAGACAGAGATTCCGTAGGCTAAAAGTATACCTGATAATTGGACGGCAATTCGATACAAGTATCTATTTCAAGAAATAAACGAACGTTCTGAGACTGGCACTGAGGATTTGCTTTCTGTTTCGCAATATACTGGTGTTACTTTAAGGAAGGATCGACTCGAAGATGAGAGAGATAATTTAACAAATGCTGCCAGTCTAAAAGGGTATAAGAAAGTCAAAGTAGACGATCTAATCATCAATATTATGCTCGCTTGGAACGGTAGCTTAGGCATTAGCCCTTATCGAGGCATTGTGAGTCCTGCTTATTGCATTTACAGGGGGAATGGCCGTACATTTCCACAGTATTTTCATTATTTGCTGAGAACAGGCTATTCAAAAGGGGACTTTAAAAAGGTTTCTTCTGGTGTAATTAAGAGTCGTTTGAGAATGTATACCGACGATTTTTTTGCATTATATACGATCCTACCACCCCTTCCCGAACAACGCCAAATCGCCGCCTACCTCGACTACAAATGCGCGCTGATCGACACCTTTATCGCCAAGAAAAAGCGATTAATTGAATTGCTGGAAGAACAGAAACAAGTCATCATCAATCAGGCGGTGACCAGAGGTATTGACCCGGAGGTGCCACTTAAGCCTTCGGGCGTGGATTGGTTGGGGGATATTCCGGCGCATTGGGAGGTGAAGAAGTTGAAGTACTATTTTTCCATCAGAAGTGGTCAGGTTGATCCCAGAAAGGAAGATTACAAAGAATTGGTACTTATTGCTCCAAATCATATTGAATCAACCACAGGAAAGCTCCTTTTTCAAGAAAGTGCTATTGAACAAGGTGCAGAAAGTGGGAAATATGAGGTTCAACCCGGCGAAGTAGTGTATAGCAAGATTAGGCCAGAGTTGAGAAAAGCATGCATTGCTCAATACTACTGCTTGTGTAGTGCTGACATGTACCCTATTCAGCCAAGTAAAGAGATATCGCCAGCGTTCTTTTTATATATGATTTTAGGCAATTCGTTTAGTCGCTATATGGAAGAATTATCAATGAGAGTAGCAATGCCTAAGGTCAATCGAGAGGATTTGAACAACTATATTTTTACGCTTCCCCCTTTAGAAGAACAAATAGATATTGTAAGTTCTATTGAAAAAGAAATAGCTGGTATTGACCTCACTATGGAAAGGGTTGAAAAAGAACTTACCCTCCTCCAAGAATACAAAACCACCCTCATCGCCGAGGCCGTAACGGGTAAGATCGACCTGCGAGATTGGAGCCCTCCTGCGGAAGGATAAAGAATTTGCTGCTCGAGCTGTTGAGGGCTATCCTACTTCGGAAGTCTAGATACTAAGAGCTTGTTGGGGAATCACACTTTCGGCTGCGTTCGCTCAAAAAGCGATTCCCCAACAAGCTCTAAGAAACGGCAGTAAGTTGGGTTATTTGCCGAATCTTAGCAAGGTGTGTATCTTTGGAGATAGCAGTTCTTGCAATTGCCAAGTTATCCCGACATGCTTAGTCCGTAGTGATTTGCTTTTGATGATTAATCAGGTTTCAAGAAATTCAAAGAAGTGGCACAACTAATTACGCCAGCGAGTTAAAAGGAAGCACATGAAACCGACCGACACCTCTGAACGCCGCCTGGAAACCCTCATTGAAAAGCAGTTGCTTTCCTCGGAACTTGGCTATGAACCCGCTTTCTCTAACGATTATGATCGTACCCTTTGCCTGAATATCAAGCAGTTATTCCGGTTTCTGGAAGCTACTCAGCCGCAGAAACTGGAAACTATTCGTAAACGAGGGGAAGAAAAATTTTTGAAACGTCTGGCTGGCCAAATCAAGAAGCGAGGGATTATTGATGTACTCTGTAAAGGGGTGAAGGACTTAGACCTGACGGTTTATCTCTACTACAAGCGGCCAACCAGCCAGCTTAACCAACACGCCATTGGTCGCTATAAGGCGAATATTTTTGCCGTTTGTCGCCAACTTTATTACAGCAATAGCAATAAGAATTCGCTGGATATGGTGCTCTTTATTAATGGCCTTCCGGTCATTACCATAGAGCTCAAGAATCACTTTACGGGCCAGAATGTGAAGCACGCGATCAAGCAGTATCAAAATGATCGCGACCCAAAGGAGCCGCTCTTTCATTTTGGTCGTTGTATGGTGCATTTTGCTGTCGATCCCGACTTGGTGTACATGACCACTAAGTTGGCCAAGGATAAAACCTTCTTTTTACCTTTTAATAAAGGTTTTGAAAATGGCGCCGGCAATCCTGTAAATGAGAATGGGCTCAAAGCGGACTACCTATGGAAGGAGATATTTTTAAAGCCTGTATTTTCAAATATCATTGAAAATTTTGCTCAGATTGTAGAAGAGATTGACGAGGATACAGGTAAAAAGAAGCTCAAATTAATTTTCCCTCGCTATCACCAACTCAGGGTGGTCACCCGATTACTGGATCATGCGAAGATTCATGGGGTCGGTAAGCGCTACCTCATCCAGCACTCTGCGGGTTCCGGAAAATCCAATTCAATCACTTGGTTGGCCCATCAACTCACCGAATTGCACAACGACCAGGACGAAAACATTTTTGACTCCGTCATCGTCATCACGGACCGGCGCGTCTTGGACAAGCAGATTCGGGAAAACATCAAGAATTTTGCGCAAGTCAAAGGTGTAGTCCAGGCAATTACTAAAGGCAGTAAGGAACTGCGCAAAGCGTTGGAAGACGGCAAGCGGATTATTATCACCACTATCCAGAAGTTTCCTTTCATACTGGATGAAATTGGTGTTCTGGGGTCCAGCAAATTTGCCATCATCATCGACGAGGCCCATAGCAGCCAAAGTGGAGATACTGCTGCAAAGATGAATGTAGCCTTGTCTAATCGGACAAGGAGAAATCTAGGCCCCAGACTAATAGCAGCAGAGCCATCTAATTCGTACGGTCAAGACGAGGAATTGGAAGAAGTGAGTACGGAAGACTTGATCAATGCATTTATGGAGCAAAGACGGATGTTAACTAATGCCAGTTACTTTGCCTTTACAGCAACACCTAAGAATAAGACCTTGGAAGTGTTTGGTTCACGGCAAGACGATGGTAGATTTCATCCTTTTGACCTCTACTCTATGAAACAGGCCATTGAGGAAGAATTCATCCTGGATGTCTTACAAAACTATACGACCTATCAGTCCTACTACAAGTTGAATAAGGCAGTGGAGGACAATCCCGAGTTTGACATCACCAGAGCGCAGAAGAAACTAAGAGCCTACGTTGAAAGCCACCAATTCGCGATTAAGGAAAAAGCCCACATCATGGTGGATCACTTCCACGCCGAGGTGAAAAGCCGAATTAAAGGCAAAGCGAAAGCAATGGTGGTCACCAAATCAATCATAAACGCCATTCAATACTTCTTTGCTTTTCAGACCTACTTGTGCGAGATCAACTCTTCTTATAAAACCATTGTCGCTTTTTCCGGAAAGAAAATGGTTGATGGGCAAGAGTACGACGAAGCTAAGCTCAATGGATTTCCAAGTGGCGACATCTCCAGGGAGTTTAAGAAGAACGAATATCGCTTCCTCATTGTCGCCAATAAATTCCAGACGGGATTTGACCAACCGCTGCTGCACACCATGTACGTTGATAAAAAGTTAGCAGATGTTCAGGCGGTTCAGACCTTGTCGCGTTTAAATCGTGCCTATAAGCCTGAAAAGGAGGACACTTTTGTGCTGGATTTCTTTAATACCGTAGATGACATTAAAGCATCCTTCGAGCCGTTTTACACAACTACTATCTTAAGTCAGGAGACGGACGCAAACAAACTCAATGATCTGCAAGATGCGCTGGACGACGCAACTGTATATAGCGAAGAAATCATCCAGAACTTTGCCGACCTCTATTTCAGAGGAGCTGAACGCGATGAACTGGATCCCTATATTGATGACTGTAAACTTACCTACGAAACTGAGCTGAGCGAAGAGCAGCAGGTGAATTTTTTGGTCCAGGCCAAGTCCTTCAATCGCACTTATTCCTTCTTGTCCAAAATCCTAACATTTACTAATGCTTATTGGGAGCGCTTGTACTGGTTCCTGAAATTTCTCATCCCAAAGCTAAAACCTACCGAAGATGAAGATCTCGCCAAAGGTATCCTTGAAGCAGTGGAGTTGGACAGCTACCGCCTTTCCAAAGTTACCAGCGACAATATCAAGCTGGCTGGTGGCGGCGAAATAGAACCGACACCACCAACTATGCGTGGCGGTAGACCTGATTCTGAACTGGATGAATTAGAAGTCATTATCAATAGCTTTAATGAGCGCTTCGGGAACATCGACTGGATAAAAGATGACAAGGTCCGTAAAGCCGTCATGGAAGAACTGCCCAAGCAAATAGCCGAGGACGTCAAGCACATGGACACCATGCGTAACTCTGATAAACAAAATGCCCGAATCGCCTCAGATGACAAAGTCAAAGAAGCCGTACAAGATTTCATTTTCACCAGCACCGAATTCTATAAGATGTTCACCGACAATCATGACTTCCAGCGCCAGTACCTGGAGTTTGTATTTGATAAGATGTGGAAGGAGGTGAATGGGAGCAGACCAAGTATACAGTCAAAATAAATATATTAACGGGTACAGCATAATTGAAATTTTTATAGCAGTTTTAATAAAGAACTACCTTACCCCCATGACCTCCTTCCTCCGCCAATTCGGTAGCAGAATCAGCAAATCAGACCTGGCCAGATACGCCCAATCCCCCAACTGGAGAAACGGTTGTTTTCAAAATCTAGAATCCTTCAGCATGGGCGGCAATTTGCTGGATATGCCCAAGATGATCTACAAGCAACTGACTAATCGCAAAGGGCGGGAACCGGAAAATCCACTCCCTATTTTGCCTTTCGATCTAGAAGTATTTATGCAGGAAGACGGGGTTGCCTCCTTCATCTGGTATGGACACGCGGTGATCTTGATGCGCATGGCTGGGCTGACGATCCTGATCGATCCCATGCTCGGGCCAAACACGACACCCATTGCCCCTTTTGCCACGCGCCGCTTTTCGAACGGTACTTTAGATCTGATAGACGAGTTTCCAGAGATCGATCTGTTGCTGATGTCACATGATCACTACGATCATTTGGACATGGCCAGCATCGATAAGCTAAAGCATAAGACCAGGCAGTTTGGCGTGGCCCTGGGCGTAAAGCGACACTTGGTCAAATGGGGTGTTGATGCCGACCGGATACAAGAATTCGATTGGTGGGATGGCCAGTCATTCGGCGATTTAGAGATTAGCTTCACACCGAGTAAGCACTTCAGCGGTCGCGGACTGAGTGATCGCTTTAAAAGCCTTTGGGGTGGCTGGGTGTTTAAGACTAGGCAGACGAGTTTGTGGTTTAGTGGCGATGGTGGTTATGGCAGCCATTTCAAGGAAGTAGGCAACCGCCTGGGCCCTTTTGACTACGCCTTTGTCGAGTGTGGACAGTACAACGATGACTGGCCGGATGTACATCTATTTCCAGATCAGGCGGTACAAGCAGCGTTGGATGTGGGGGCGATTCGAGCTATGCCGTATCACTGGGCGGGCTTTGCCCTTTCTTATCAGCATACCTGGTGGGAACCCGCTCAAGATTTTGTAAAGTCAGCAGTAGAGAAAGGATTGAATTATAGCCTGCCTAAGCTAGGAGAGTTGGTTAGGATTGGTGAAGATGTGGAGCGGAAAGAGCTTTGGTGGGAATGGCTAAAAACCTGAATAAGATATTCTCTCTGTGCTGGGATTAGGTAATTTACGAATTCTCGAAAGCGCTAGCCATCAGAGTCTGATCAGTCTTAGAAATACCTAGCCGATCGGCTCAATTATTTAAGCAACTCAATATCCTGCAACTTTCGGCCCAACTCATCATCTTGTCCAAGTAGCAGCATGTCATCTTGTAGGCCATAGATTGATAAAACAAGCAGTAAAGCCTCGAGCCTCACATTGGCCTCACCTCGCTCTAGTTTCCAAAGGGTCGTACGCCCAATATTTGCACGCTCTGAAGCCTGTTCCATAGTTAGATTTCTACGGAGGCGGGCCAGACGGAGGTTTTCACCCAGTCGTTCCAGGATGCGTTGTCTCTTTGGGAGAAGTTTAGCCTTTTTCATTGTTTGTTAACTTGAACAAAAAAATACTATTCGTTCAATTTAACAAACATTCTTTAAATTTAAAAGATTGATCCGTTCACCTATTACTATCAAGCAACACCATCCAATCCCCACTATCCTGCCGCTGCCAGACGATTATGTATTGACCTCCATAGCTGCCGTAGCACTGGCCGAGTTCAATGTATAGGGCTTCGTTTACTGCTTCCACATGAATTGGCTCCAGCCAGAGGCCATACTCCGGGTTCGCCATATAGGCATATTCTTCGATGAGTGCTGTGCGTCCTCTGACTAATGGTTTGTGGTTATAGTAGAGCGAATTGGGCGCGTATACTTCATTGATCAGTCTTTCCACATCGTGTGTATTACAGTGTTGCATCCAGCGATTTCTGGTAGAGTTAATGGCCTCGATGCTGGGCATTTGCTTACCGTATGGAGCGGTAAATACCAGCTCTCGTTCAGCGTCATCAGAGCTGCGCTTCCAGATGGCTAGCTCTGCCAGGTCTGGTTGATTGTGGCTATTTATCCGATGCAGGGTATAAACATGCTGAGTATCGCGCCCTACAGCCTGGAGCTTGATCAAGGTTTGGTTAGATTCGTCTAGTATCAGGCCTTGATGCTGCCCTACGGAGTCTACTTGCCCGGCCTCGTTAATCCTGATCGCTGAGCTCGAATACTGATTCAGAGCTACCGAATCCGCCTGGGCAAACCAATCTTCCCAATACGCCTGCGGCCCGGCGAGTAAGGCACGAACGGCCGCTGCTTCTTTAGGCGTGAAAGGCGGAGCATCGGGTTTTGGGCTTGAACAAGCGTATATGAATATCAAAAACAGCAGTATCCTCATCGCGATCTTTGGTCTACCATTTCTGTATCATATCTATTCATTCATCAGGATTTCACCTAAATCGATCGTAAGCTCCGGGAAGGTACTGCTTGTCAATGCATCTAGTGCGGTCAATGGCTGCAGGCCAATAAATTTCCCCTCATCATTCAAGATGAATACCGTCACCAAACCCTCGCTGGGTTGTACAACCCAGTACTCGAGTACACCGGCTTCTTCATACAGCAAAAATTTTTCCCGGACCTCTCTTTTTGGGTTTCCAGGCGATAGAATTTCTACCACAAGATCGGGTGCCCCATTGCAGCCTTGCTGGTCTAGCTTTCCCTCGTCGCAAATGATGCACAAATCGGGCTGTACAACGGTATCCGGTTTGCCATTCTTAGAGGGAATGGGAAGACGAACATCAAAGGGAGCCGAAAAAAGATGGCAAGGAGAATTTTCAAAATAATTGAACATTCTACCAAGCAATTTGACAGATATCTCCTGATGTCTCCTGTTTGGGGCAGGAGACAATTCATAGGGCTTACCACGGTACAGTTCCACCCTTTCCGGAAATTCCCAGGTCAGATAATCCTGATAGGTATAGTAGCCGTTTGGGTTGACTTGATCGATACTTGTCAGTGTCATCTCATTTCTATGTTTATCAATAAAGATAACGATCAGGAAACTAAGAAAGTTAACTCGCCGCGATCTGATCAAGTCTATCCATAGTGCTTCAATAGCTCCGCTTGCTCCTCAACTGCTGTTCTGAACTCGGCCTTCAACCGATCGATCAGCTCTTTTGCGGGCAAGCTGTCCTTGATAGCAGCCACACCTTGTCCGGCCGACCAGATGGTCTTCCAGGCTTTGGCCTCGGAATCCAGCTCTTTACCCAAGTCTATCTTAGTGGAGGTGCCCCACATTTCTGGAGGAATGCCCGCTTGCTTAAGGCTATCTTTCAGGAAGCTGCCATAGATGCCCGAAACAGCAGCAGTATATACGATGTCATCGGTTCCCGCTTCAATGATCATCTGCTTGTAACCCTCGTCGGCAACGGCCTCATCTGTGTTGATGAAGCGGGTACCCATATAAGCCAGGTCAGCACCCATTTGCAGAGCAGTAGCTACATCTCTACCCGTACTGATGGCACCACCCAGCAAAATCAAGCCGTCCCACATTTCACGGATCTCCGAAATGAAGGGGATGGGGTTTTTGGTACCGGCATGGCCACCTGCTCCGGCAGTAACCAAGATTAAGCCATCTACTCCTGCGTCAATCGCCTTTTGTGCATGACGCTTGTTGGTCACATCGTGAAAAACCAAGCCGCCATAGCTGTGGGCGGCATCGACTACCTCTTTAACCGCCCCCAGCGAAGTGATGATAATGGGCACCTGATGCTTGACACATATCATCATATCGGCTTGCACCCGAGGGTTAGATCGGTGAACGATCAGGTTGACACCATAGGGCGGTGCTTTCTCTCCGGTTTTATCCTCCCACTCTTTAAAATCTTCCTTAAGTTCGACCAGCCATTGCTCAAAGCCCTCTGTCGTGCGTTGGTTGAGCGCAGGAAAAGTACCTACTATCCCATTTTTACAGCAAGCTTTTACTAAGGCCGTCTGCGAACAGATAAACATAGGGGCAGCTACTACCGGAAGCTTGAGATTAAAATGGCTAAGTAGTTCGTTCTTCGTCATGGCTGGTTCGTTTTGGAGTTGCAATTTATGAAAATCATCTTCGGCTTATATTCGTCGGTCCAAAAGCTTGAACTCAAGCCATAAAAATAATTCATGACCACCCTCAACATCACTCGAAAAGACGGCTATGCCATCATCCAAATCGATAATGGCAAAGTCAATGCGATAGACCTCGCCCTGACAAAAGATCTGTATCAGGCATTTACCGATTTGCAAGCTGATGACTCGGTTTTGGGTGTTATACTCACGGGCCGTCCTCATGGGTTCAGTGCAGGCCTGAATATGATGAGCCTCGCTTTTGCCGACCAGGAAGAGGTGTACGCATTCTGGTATGCTTTTTTGCAATCGCTACAAACAATGATACGATTTCCCAAGCCATTCGTTTGTGCCATCACTGGCTATGCACCTGCCGGGGCGACAACCATAGCCCAATGCGCAGATTATCGGGTCATGGCCATAGGCGAAAAGCACGTAGTCGGTTTGCACGAGTTCAAAATGTCCATGCCCATCCCCGAGCTCATGGGCGACATCTACGCTTATCATCTGGGCGAGGCCAGGGCGTGGAAAGCCATACAAGAAGCGTCCCTCTTCAATAGCGATCAGGCATTGGAGCTCGGCTTAGTCGATGAGTCGGTCGAAGTCGAAATGGTGCTGCCTCAAGCGGAAAAGTATTTGCAAAAGATGATTCGCATCAACCCATTCACCTTTCAGGGGTCAAAGGCTTTCATGCGCAAGCAACTCCTGAAGCTGGTAGACAGACCATTGGAACCCATGGCAGAAGAGCTGACCAAAGGCTGGCAAAACCCCTCGGTTAGAGAATCGGTCGGGCAGTTTTTGGCGAGTTTGAAAAAGTGATCATCTCAACGAAGTCTATAGGTGGCAGGACTCTCACTCTTCACAAAGTCATCTCGTCCAAATCTGTACCCTACGCCCACAAACCAGTGCCAGCTATTGCCAACCTGCCCATTTAACACTCGGTACCGCAGGCCTGCACTGAAATTGATGGCCGAATACCGAGCCGAGGCCTCTGCTCCGCCATAGTAATAGTTGGGGGTATACTTACCTATGCGAATGGAATGATTGAAAGAAGCATCGATTTGTATACCTCTATACTGCACCCAGCCTTCTTTACTGTCTGGATTTAGCCGGTTGGCCGCATTGAAAGCGGCATAGCCAATTCCACTTCGGATATATGTCAAACCTCTGTCTCCTGAATTGATGACCCGGTCTGCCGCTAATCCAATGGAAATACCGGTCGATATTTCATCGCGTTCCGGAAACTCATCTTCCGGAAATGGCTGTCGTTTACCGTTGCCTTCGAGGACCATAAAAAGTGCAGCGCCCCATCGCTCATTCCAGTGACCACCTACATAAATATCGAATCCGAACCCTGGCTTTAGGTACTCGTCTAAATTTCCAAAGTGATCAACAAAAGCAGGGGTGAAATCTACATAGATCGCATTGTAGGTTTTGGTGAAATCTCGTTGAAGTATTTCTCTTTCCAGAACAGGAGGGCCGAAAAGCCATTCTCCCATCACCGCTTGCTGAGCAGGGAAAGTAAAGCTAAAGCTCAAGATGGTCTCTACGGCTATCCCATCTTGTCGACCGGGCGAAAAGGGCGGCAGCCTATCGGTAGCGATATAAAAGCTATCTATCAAGCTCTGGTTTGATAGCCCCCTCACGTCTCTTAGTTCGGCCCGGCCGCTTTTATCGATCAGATAGGTAAGACCAACTTCCTGGCCAGCCAATTCCTCCCATTGCTCATCATTCCAGTCTATGGTGATGTACTCCATGACCAATTCAGCCATACTGACAGATGGCTGAGGGTCTTCATAAGATGGCTTCTGGGCGTTTAAAAAAGTTCCGAAAAGCAAAAAAGTGAGTAGTAAATACGGTTTCATGGGGTCTATAATTAAATAGGGAGCTTAACAATTTTTGAGGTCTCAATATACTTCTCTAAGTTAGCCCGCTCAGATAAAATTATGTCACTATGTCTAGTCAAAAAATAGGTTTATACCTCGTCCTTTTCATCGGTCTTGGATTGGGCCTTACCGGAGTATTCAAAATAACGAGTGCTTCACCCGATGGAGAATTCGGAGGCCTCATGCCCTACTACATATTGGCCGCCATAGATTTTGCCATTGCCGCAGCCGTACTCATTCCCAAGACTCGGCTTCTGGGCGTTATTCTCGCGGCGAGCTACATAGGTGGCATCATCGCGTTCAGCTGGCTCTCAAAAGGAGAGTCGCCCATTACCGGTATCGTCATGAACACCGTATTATACGTTGGCGCAGCTCTGCACTGGCCCAAACTGCGAGAGGGCAAAGTATAGTTTTCCAGTAGTCGTTTCTTTCATTTAGACTTCCGCAGGTCGGAGCATTGCGGAGACTCTCGATTGTCGGGGTCGAAACTTTCCCCGCAAGTTTAGACCTTCGGGCATAGCTAGGTAGTTAAAACTCTTCACCCAACTACCGCCTGAGTAGGAGTAGCGGAATGAATCTCTACAAATCGCGCAGAATATCTTCTCTACGCTTGCTTAGCTGTAGCGCATCCGTCAGGGTCATCGACATCAGGTCTTCCAGATCGCCATAAGCCTGATAGTAATCCTGCTGGCTTCTTTTGATGATTTCCCAGGCTTCTTCATAGCCGAAAACGTGGGTGATCTCACATTTCTTCTCCTCGCCAGGTAACTGCTTATAGGTCAGAAAGTAGTGTTGCAATCTATTGAGCATCGCTTTGGGCAGGTGGCTCACATCCGTCCAGCTGTCGTAGACCTCGTCGTTTTCGAGTACGGCTATGATTTTATCGTCGGCTTCTCCTCCGTCTAGCATCCGAAAGCCTCCGATGGGTCGGGCTTTTACTATGATGTTGCCATGGGTCACTTCTCGCTCCGTCAGCACACAAATATCCAGCGGGTCATCATCGCCTACTATTCCAGTTCTCCCCGTCTTTTCCATGCAATAGGCCGCAACGGACTCTCGACAGAGGGTCTGTGGGACAAATCCATAGAGCGCAGGCACGATATTAGAAAACTTCTGCGGCCGATCTATTTTCAAATAGCCCGTCTTTTTATCCACTTCATACTTGACCGTATCTGAAGGAATAACCTCAATAAAAGACGTCACCACTTCGGGGGCTCTTTCACCTATATCGACCCCGTGCCAAGGGTGAGATGTATACCGGAGACCAATTAGCTTCCAGAGTTTGTCGTAAGATTCTTTTCCCATTTCCGCATAATGTCTAATGACTAATCACTCAAATGTAGCGAATTCAATGGTAGACTATTTTCAACCTAAGAATCTCAGATCAAACTCAAAACCGGGAAGGACATCTTCCCCGCTGACTTTCTGCTGAAAATCGGATATAAGATCTATGCTGCCGTTTTG
>JBCDFE010000109.1:0-15073 GCA_039178745.1 Bacteroidota bacterium
ACAGCATTCGATCAATATGCACTCAGGTCTTTCGATTTCGATGCCATCGATTATCTGCTCAAACCCATAAGGAAAGATCGGCTGAGCAAGGCGATCAAAAAGGTAGTGAAAAAGACTTCGGGCGCTCGAGAATTACCAGAAGAAGTACTCGGTTTGGAGCATCGTATATTCGTAAAAGACGGAGAGCAATGTTGGTTTGTACAATTGCGAGACCTGAGGCTGCTGGAATCTGTGGGTAATTACTGCCGTCTCTATTTTGGCCGCGACAAACCACTGATCTTAAAATCGCTCAACTATCTGGAGCGTGTACTCGACCCTCAGGTTTTTTTCCGCATCAACCGCGCACAAATCGTCAATTTAAAAGAAGTCGATCAGATTTTACCCTGGCTGGGTGGACGTCTTCAGCTCACCTTGAAGAACGGTGAAAAGCTGGAAGTGAGTAGGCGGCAAACGGCTAAACTGAAAGAACGCTATAGTCTATAATGAAATCGACCCAAACGAGCACAAGTTCGTTTGGGTCGATAATTCCTGCTTTGGGCAATTATGCGCCGGGGAATGGAATGATCAATTCCTGGCCGGGGTGAATGACGTCTGGGTTATCCAGTTTGTCGGTATTGGCGGCGAAGATGTCCTTGTACTTCATAGGATCACCGTAATATGACTTGGCAATTTTAGACAAGCTGTCACCGCCTTTAACGGTATACTTATCGTAGTATGCGGTGTTGGCCACCTTGATGTCGGCGACAAGGTCAGATGGGTTTTCGCCACCTACGCGCTTGATCTCGTCCCAGAGCTTGTCTTTTTGGGCTTGGGTTTCTACGGTTCCGCTGATTTTTAGCTGGCCGTTTTCTTCTTTGACATCACCGTCTTGGGTGTTGAGTGCTTCTCCTAAATTCAGAACGCTGCGGTACTTGTCTTGTAAAGCCATGTATATGGATTTATTTATGGGTGGGTGTAGTCCCCACTCAGATGAATAATTTGGTTGTGATTGTTATTTTATAACGCTATTAAGACGTTTGTCGTTCGCGAAAGTAACACAACAATGAGAATTCACATCCAGAGCTGCTCGTATAGCTGTGTGTAAGATGCTACGGCCGCTTTCAATTCAAATCTCCTGGGCGTTTTCCATTGGTATGCTCCACTTTGCGCTTGGAGCAGGCAGTCATATAGGGCCTGGATGGTATGTGCCTCCATCTTTAGGTAGTGTCCGCTGACTGTTTCGGCCAGGGCCGTTTTGCCAGAGCTAATTATTGGAACACCCAATGCCACGGCCTCAGCGGCTACAAAGCAAAACCCCTCGCTATAAGAGGGAATGACGACACAAGAAGCCCGGCTGATCTGCTGGTAGAGGTCTTCATCTGATAGATCGTGATGAAGCTCGACGGACTGGTCGAGTTTGAGCTCGGTGAGTCTTGTTCGTATTTTCGCGAACATGCGAACAGGCCGCCTGGGAACGATGAGCACCAACTTGGAATCTGGATAATCTACAGCAAACTTAGCCGCCGCAGGCAGCAGCAAATCCAGTCCTTTGGACACCCCCAAACGACCGAAATAGACGTATCTGAATTGATCTGGCGGCTGGCGCTTGTAGTCTTTAAATCTAGTATAATCGAGCCCATTGTAGATGTGGCTGATCCTACCCGGCTCGATACCGGCATTGAGTAGACTCTGCTCAGTCGCTTCAGACACAGCTACAAAGCGATCGTATCCCAGGCGCAGCAAGAACTGCTCGTACCTATAAAAAACACGAGCGGATACCTTATTCAAAAAAGGCAGCTTTAGCCATAGGCTGCCCCACACTTCGTGCCAGGTGACAATCAGCTTTCGTCCTCTGATCTTAGCGCCCAACCAAGCGGGAAAAGCTGCGCTATAGGGCGTGGTATGCACTATATCTGCTCGCCCGGCATAGCGGATAGTCCAGGGGATACTGTAAAAGGTGAAAAAGAATCGGTTGCGACAATTGAGTCGCCTGACATGAACGCCTTTATGCACCTCTCTGGCCGGCAGGTCTCTGCCAATGCGAGTGGTCAATACATCTACCTGATGACCTTGCATGACTAATGATTCGGCCAGCGTGCGAAATAGGGTCTCGGCCCCACCGACATAGGGATAATAATGCTCTAAGACGAAAAGTATGCGCACTAGCCGGCTTTTGAATCCTTAGTTTCTGCATCGCGCAGGGCGATCATACGAGTCAATTTAGTCAATTGTCGCTGCTGGCTTTTGTAGCGATTATACAGCAAGAATTGGAAGTACAAAACCGTCAATATGCCCAAAAACAAGACGGCATTCACATTGTCTTTAATGCCCAGCAACTCAGCGAAAAAGTTGGAAATTCGATCGGGAAAGATGGCGACTACGCTAACGGCCACCCAGAAAACAGCAACGAGTATGGTTTCCCTGAGCGTCACTTTGCCTTTAGCCTGACGGGCTACTTGCGTAACGACAAAAAGCAGGCCAATGGCGGGGATCAGAATTTGGAATAAGCGTACTTCCATAAAACTCGATTTTCATTATCCAAAATGCATGCTCACCTTAGCGGGCTAGCCTTTACTTCCTTCGGGAACAAGGGGATATGTTTTCTGGTCAAAGTTAACAATCGTGTCATTTGTAAACTCACGCCTGATAGTTGTAAAAGTGATTACAAGGCCATCGCGCCCTACTTAAACAAGGTATTCCAAAGAAAATTGAAAGCTGTGTTTACCCCTACGTGAAAATCCTGGCCTTTGCTGGTCGAGTATTTGGTGTAAATGACCGAGGTGGGCGTCTCCGCTACCTTTAAACCAGCACGCTCTGCCAATACGACCATTTCACTGCAAAAACCAAAGCCGTCTACTTGTAAATTCAAGCGTTCTATCGCTTTCCTGTTGAGTAGGCGCAAGCCCGATTGGCTGTCGGAGTATTTCTTTTTGGTGAGAATATTGGTCAAAAAGTTGGCGATACCATTGTAGAACTTGCGATCTCTGGGCATCCCTTCTTGTTTGGCCAAAAACCGACTACCGATCACCAGGTCTGCCTCTTCATTTGTTAAAGCAGCCATGAGTTTAGCCAAATCTTCGGCTACATGCTGGCCATCTGCATCCATGAGCGCGAGGTAGGGCCAGTCCTTCCTCCTGGCTAGTTCGATGCCCGTTTGCACCGCAGCACCAGCACCGCGATTGACCAAATGATCTACCACCACAGCCCCTGCCGCCCTAGCCAGGAGCCCCGTATCGTCTTCGCTGCCATCATTGACGACGATTACATGGACGATTCCCGCTTTGTGCAGTGTTTGAATGACCTCAGCTATGACTGGCCCTTCGTTGTAGGCGGGCAACAGAACGTGCAAATCAGCGGGTAGATTCATCGGCCGTTTTGTCCGACAAGCTGAAATAGAGCCATAGTACCCAGTGAAACCGTCTGACCACGCAAACCCTGGCTGGCATTGACTAACTGACCACTGGGCGTGCGGATTTGCCGGCCATTGGGGTTGGCGATGTAATTGTCGGTATGCAAAAGGCGTACATTCTCTGAGCGCAACAGCAGATCTGCCAGCCGTATATATTTGGCCGTCAGGGTCTTTTCCGGAGTTTGATCGGTCAGGTGCATCCTGAGGTCGAGCAGTATGTATTCGAACCCTTCTTCCTGCAGCAGATCAAAAAACTCGGACTGATCGCTCATGCGGCTGGTCAGGTAGTTGAACTTATCCAGAGTAGGATCGCTGAAGACACGCTGGTCATTATTCTCGATCAAGAAGCCGTAGAAGGTATTGACTCTATAAACCAGCGCATCCTCATTGGTATTGAGGGTTCTGACAACATCGTCCAATACCGGATTGAAGTACTCGTAGATGTCCGAATCCGAGGCCGATGGATTGCTCATATACTCAACGAATGGCCAGCGAAATAATCCCTCTTTGTTTTCAATATCAGTCGGAAAGCTCGAAGTATAGTAGTATGCTATATTGAGCACCACAGCCAAACCCAAAAGAGCGCTCATCAACCAGCGACTGCTATTTGCTAGGTCTTTGCCTTCTAAAGATTTGGGCTTTTCCAGATGATGTACGATTAATATGGGCAGCAGCACAAAGACCGGCATAGCATACCAGACGATTCCATTGCCGAGCATCCACCACAACAGCAAATAAATGAAGGCAAATCCGCCCAGGGCTTTAGTCTCGGTATCCATGTGCGCCAACCTGGGACGGAGCAAAGCGCCAATACCAGCTGAAAGGATCAACAAAACGACCATGGACCCAAGTGTACCCATTTCCATACCCGCCCGGTATACGGGGGCTAATGTCCCGGCAAGTCCGCTCACTACAGACCAGAAAACGGCGTACAAACTGTGCAGCAAAGAGCCATCTCCACTGGGTTGGGCCGCAAAGAGCACTTCCATGCTCTGGGTCGCCAGGCTGGCATCCCAGTTGCCGTCGGGGGCATAAACAGAGACGGTGCTTAGTCCCAGCCAAATCATGGCTAACCCAAAAGCCGGCAAACCAACGATCAGTAATCGTTTGAAACTAGGCCGACCTAAAAACAGCAGCAGTGGAAAAAAGAGCATAAACAAGAAGCCGAGCTCCACATATCTCGAACCACTGATGTTGGTGTTCATCGCCACATCGTAGGGCAAGCTGAGGTATAGACCCAGGCCTTGCTCATAGCCCAAGTAGCGTTGCAATTCCTCGTATCGCCCACCATCATCTGTAGACCCGAATGGCCGACTGGATTGAAAAGCGAGATGTATTTTGGGAAACGGATTATGAATCCCATCACTCGTAAGTGTATTCAAGCTACCTGCTTGCAGTACTCTCCCTAATCCTTGATTGTCTTCCAGGCCATCCTGTAGTAGGGATGACCAGGGGGCAGACTGATTGATTTCGGGTTGGGCACTACGGCCTTCGATGAGGTGACTCAGGCTAAAGCTACCATTTTCGCTGAGGTGCTTGACCGACCAGGGCAGAAAAGCGATGGCTGCTGCTGCCAGCAAAGCGACCGACCCGCGGAAGTACAAAGGCAACAAACGGCGCTGATCGCGAAAGGCCAGCCATAGCAAAGAAATGCCCGCTACCAATGAGGCCGCACCCAACAACAAAGGCTGGCTATTGGAATCGAACTGGAGATACCCGAATTGGTAAATGCCCCCACCAAATACCAGGGCCAGAGCCAAAGCACAGCCACCGTAGAAGGCATAGCGACCGCCCATCTTATACAGCCCCCAGCTAGCCAGAGATAAGACAAATAAAATAGAGGTATACTTGATGCTAAAAGCAAAACCGACCAGCCAACCAGCCAGGATGAAACCATACATGAGTGGAGTGAGGGCAAAGCGACCAAACAGCTTGATAGGCCCTTCCTCTTTCTTCTCAACCAGCCTGGGTATAGCCAGTAAGAGCAAGCACAGCAAAACATAGCTCAGGCCAAAGTCGACCTTCTCTTCGACTAATGCCTGGAACCCGAAGTAGGGAAGGCTGGCAGTGAGCAATACCGATAATCGCCCATAGGCCGGCGATAAAAAATGCCTGCCCAAGCGATAGAGCACATATAGCAGGAGGAAGCCCATGCCATTAGCCAATAAAATAACGGCAGTACGACTAAAGAATAGTGTCTCTCCCAAGCTCATGATCACAGACCAAGCAAAGGCCTGACCACCGGCGGGTAGCTCGCCTCGATTGGCGGTTATCTCAGCCAGATTGACATAAAGGCTACCGCCGTCATAGCCAATGGGAAATAACTTGAAAGCCCCAACCCAATTAATGGCAAGAACCGAAAGGAGTGAGACAATGATTGCCGGTGTCCATGCTTTCTGGACAACAAACTCATGCTTAGTCCAAACCAGATTTTTGACAAAAGCCAGAGCTGGCTTCCACTGCCAGCCCAAAATAGCTATAGCAAAAAACCAGGCGGAGTAGGTCATAGCTCCACCACCTAACAAACCGAAAATAGTCAGTAGGAAAGCCAAGGTGCCAAAGCCCAAAGCGATAGAGATGAGGGAATAGTCTGCGCGATGATATCGATTGCGGAGCGGCTCCAGCCAAAGATTTCCGTATGCGTATGCTATTGTCAGTATCAGTAAAAATCCGACCCCAAATACTGTGCTGAGGATGGTAAAGTAAGGAATTCGAATTGCGAGCCCTGGATCATCCATTCCCGTTTTCAGGACAAATGCACCCAGCAGAATAGCAGAGAAAAGCGCCAGCAGTCCGTAGGCGCTGATACCTCGATAGCCAAGTACCCAGCTTTTATTTTTAGACTTTTTCAGTTTGTTGGCGGCGTAGTACGAACTACCTCCTGCCAGCAAGGCAATAAAAACCAATAAACCTAAGTAAGGAGGCTGAACCAGCGCTCGACTCAAATCGGGATGATGAGCCAGATAATCCAAAAATATAAATACAGACCAAATTAGGCCCAAAAGGAGTGCGATGATACCAGCTGCTGATCTATTGCGGAGCATGAATGGGAAATCTCAAACGATCGTCAGAGCTCGAAGGTACAAATTACATTTTGAGCAGACTGCGCCAACTGATCTCCTCGCCATCGTAGACCCCTACTCGATATACGCCAACAGGCAGGCTGCTCATGGGCAATTCGACGCGAGCTGGTAATGGGCTGATAACCCTCGTTTCGTACAACATGCGGCCAACGGTATCGAATAATCGAATGAAGTATGGGCCAGGGCCGGATGTGTCGAAGCTAAAAAAGGTATTGGCCATGACGGGGTTGGGTCCCAGATCGAAAATTTCTATACCATCTGCCTGCCCCTGACCGCAAAGAATATCCATGCGCTGCCAGGCTCGCCATGGAGCCAGTTCACCACCAGAAGCCAGCAAGTTCCTCAGTTCCGGAACGGGTTGCACAGAATTGATGATAGCTTCGCGAACCATCAATGCCGCTGATGCGGGGTCTTCGCCAACCATGCGCTGGAAACGTTCGCAGGGATGCCCATACAGCAAAGCAATGGTACCGGTTACGTAGGGAGCTGCTGCACTCGTAGAGCCAAAGCCGCCATAGTTATTGTTGGGCCGGGTACTGAAGCTACCCCGACCAGGAGCCGCCAAATCGACCGACTCAGCCCCCCATGCCGAAGACTGGGTGAGCTCACCCTGCTCATCAGAATTGGCCACTCCTATCATAAAATCTGATGGGCAGGTCGTGGGCATATCTCCAAATTCATCTACATCCCATTCGCGATTAGCGGTACTCGCTGCAGTCAGTATGCCCACTTCACCCATGCGGTCGTATTGCATGCCCCAAGTGGGATACGCATTACAAGATTGCCCTTCGAGCCCAAAGCTCGCGTTGGTTGCCACGATAAATGCCCCGGCCTCACCATTGGAGTCGTTGTATAAGCTCCTTTGTGTAATGACGTAGTCGTAAGCGGCGATGATATCAGCTACAGTACTGATTTGGAGCAGCATGAGTTTGCTTCGCCAGTTGATTCCACTGACGCCGATCTGGTTGTCGCCTCGTGCACCCAAAATCCCGGTTACCGATGTTCCGTGGGTATCGCTGGTCTGCTGGGGCGTTTCTGCCGGGAAATTCCAGCCGCTGAAGTCGTCTACGAAGCCATTGTCATCGTTATCTATACCGTCATTGGGTATTTCTGCCGGGTTTTGCCACAAATTATCGACGAGGTCTTCGTGCTGGGTATCAAAGCCGCTATCTAATATGGCAATCACAACCTCTCGCCCAGATGCCGTTTGCCCGCCTTGAAATTGGTCCCAGAGTCTGGGAATGTCAAGTCTTTCCAGGTTGGGCTGTTGCTGATACAGATCATCGTTGGGCTCGCGACGGAAGTCCACCTCAACATTAGACTGGCAAGTGGCGCCGACCGAATTGAGCTGACGCTCAGCCTGGTATCTGTCGGCAGATGTGGCAAAACGCAGTAATGTGATGTCCTGGGTTTTGCTTAGGGTCTGTTTCTCCAATAGGCCATCTAGCACGAGCCGAGCAGTGACTTCGGTACCGATGCCGTGTACTATAAGCTCATTCTTCAACTCGGTCTGCGCATGGAGACATCCGATTAGTCCAAATACGATGCTGTAAAACCACTTCATAATCAGTAGACGAATGTCTGGAATTTTAGTTGCTTTTGGGTGGTAAGTTCACAAAAGTCCGGTCGCCCAACAGACAGGAAGATTTGGTTTTCTACCTTTACCTGATATGACACTCGACGCTCCTACCCCACCCCAAGCTCCATTGAACGACCCGCGTACGGTCAATGCATGGGCCATGTTCGACTGGGCCAACTCTGCTTTTGCGTTGGTCATAACTGTAGCCATCTTTCCGGCTTACTTCGAAAGTGTCGTATTTGAAACCGTGCGCATACTGGGTATAGAGATGGAGAGCTCAGCCCTGTTTTCCTGGCTCATCACCCTGGCCTATTTATTGATTGCTGCGGTCAGTCCTTTTCTATCGGGCATTGCCGATGCCGGGGGAAAGCGCTTGTGGTTTTTGAAAATATTTACCACCATCGGTGCCATAAGCTGTACCCTCCTTTTTTTCTTTACCAGTATGGAGACCTTGTGGTTGGGCAGTCTATTTTTCGTGCTCGGTCTCATCGGCTTTGCTGGTGGCCTGGTTTTTTATAATAGCTTTTTGCCGATCATTTCTACACCCGACAAGTTCGATACCTATAGTGCTAAGGGGTTTGCTTTGGGATTTGCAGGTAGCGTTTTGCTGCTGATCGTCAACCTGATCATGGTCATGAAGCCAGATTGGTTCGGATTGCCCGATGCCAGCTGGGGAAGTCGGGTGTCCTTCATCACTGTTGGTGTCTGGTGGTATTTGTTTGCTCGCATTCCCTTTCGCCGACTGCCTCAAGATAAAAAGGTAAATGGCAATCTGAGAGAGATGGGCCGGGCTGGCTATAAAGAGATCAAGAGCGTTTGGCAAAAAGTAAAGGGCATGACCCAGCTCAAGCGCTTCTTGTTTAGCTTCTTTTGCTATAGCACGGGTGTGCAGACCATTCTATTTCTGGCTTCCCTCTTCGCCGATAAAGAACTGGGTTTTGGCGGGCAGGATTTAATCATATTGATCCTGATTCTTCAGATTGTTGCCATTGCTGGTGCCTATCTGTTTTCATGGCTATCGGGCCTATACGGTAATCGGGTATCTCTGCTGATCATACTTTTTATTTGGCTAATTATCTGCGCAGTGGGCTACGTTGTCGCCAGCAAGCCCCACTTTTACCTCCTGGGTGGAGCAGTCGGCTTAGTTATGGGCGGCACCCAATCTCTATCGCGCTCGACTTACGCCAAGCTCATTCCCGATCCGAATGAGAGTACCAGCTATTACAGTTTTTACGATGTACTCGAAAAGGTAGCCATTGTTGTTGGCACCCTCGCTTTCGGATTGGTTAATCAACTAACAGGAAGCATGAGATACAGCATACTGGTACTCGGCATATTCTTCGTACTCGGTATTATCTTGCTTTTTCGCTTCAGGCTGGGCCAGTCAGAAGCTGCAAACTGATCTACAAATAAAAAGCCCCTGCCTCATACTAGAGACAGAGGCGTCTAACCCAAACAAATAAACACAAGTTTTGACGTTCGATTCAAACTTGCATACTTTAAGGGTTAGGGGGGACTTTCTTTTATAATCTTCGGTATAAAACCCCTATAAAAGTAGGCCCTATCTGCTCGCTTTGCAAATCGTAATGGGGATTATGGGTTAGCTTTAACATCCTTGGGGGTTAATGGTTGGATATTTGGCCAGATGAGCGATCAATTTTGAGTTTATCTTATCAGTTTCAGATAATCATTCAGCACCACCCTGAGCTGACGGTAAGCGGGATCTTCGGCATTGAGCACGACAGAAGAAGACACTGGTCCAGATAGATTGATATCTTTTCCTTGCATGACCACCCCAAACAAAGCTTCGGCATTGGCGGCATTGGCGATCAGATCGGACCCGAATACCATATTATTTGGCGAATCTGAAACCTCAAATACTTCCGTTTCTACAGAAGCTAAAGTTTGTTCTAAGTCGCGTTTATCTTCGATTTGACCCCTGCCATTTGGCGTTACAACTTCCAGGATTAAGCCCGCTTGCCCAGCGATCCAGTAATCGAGCAGATAGGCTCGTATATCGGAATCCTCTCCATTTAAGCCATCAGACAAATAAACCCTACAACCCGAATCTGCATCATCGACAACCAGACTATAATCCAATTGACGAGTATTGAGAAAAAAGAGCCTATTCGGATCCGGTACATAAAGGGGATGTTCTTTATCTGGGCCATCGGGCACCTGGCAAGCTCCAATTAGCAAGCCCAGATACACAAGTACGATCATTCGCATTACGCAAAAGTAATGGTATGTGTCTATTCTATTACCTTTGGGCCCGTGGCAGTCCAAAAATCAAAATCGACGATACAGGCCATAGCTGCGGTTTTACTGTTTGCACTATGGCTCATTTTCAACCAGCTCAATGCGCCTTTGGGTTTGCGTTTGCCTGCCCTTGGCAATTTCATAAATCCGGCTACGGGTTTCTGGCAGCAGGCTCGGCATAAAAACACCCATCAATCCGATCAAATCATTGGATCCATTAGCGGGGTTGATGGGGCCATTTCGTTTACTGAGCGCGGTGTTCCGCATATTTTTGCCAACAACCTCATCGATGCCTGCTATATGCAAGGCTATGTCACCGCGCGCGACAGGCTTTTTCAGATGGACCTGAGTTCGCGAGCTACCGGAGGAAGACTATCGGAGGTGCTGGGCCCAAGTACGCTAGACTACGATCGAAGTCAAATCAGGAGAGGCTTTAGAGAAGCGGCCAGAAGGGCAGAACGAGATTGGCGAGAGAACCATCCAGCAGACTATGCCTGGCTGGAGGCATATTCGCGGGGTATCAACGATTACATCGACCAGCTAAAGCCAGAAGACTACCCCATAGAGTACAAAATTTTGAATCTGAAGCCCGAATACTGGACCCCCTACAAATCGGCGCTTATGGTCAAAGGTATGTCCAATACCCTAAGCGCTAGAAATCACGACCTTTCGGCTACTTACAGCCTTGCCCAATTGGGACAAGAGGTCTTCGACCAGCTGTTTCCAGACCGAAACCCCAGGCAATCGCCCATCATCAGCCCGAGTGTGACTTACGATTTTGAGTCGAGAGACACCAGCCTTGGTGCCACGCCGCTCGCAGCCGAACCTTTAAATGCCAACCATCAACTCGGATGGTGGGAGCAAAAATCTGTTACCGATCTGGCACCAGTACCCACTAGCCCATTCAATGGCAGCAATAACTGGGCAGTGGGCCCAAGCAAATCGTCTACCCGCAGCCCCATCCTGGCCAACGACCCACACCTGGGCCTCACCTTGCCCAGTATCTGGTACGAATTACAAATACAAACCCAAGAGGAGGGACTGATCAGCAGGGGCGTTAGCCTGCCGGGTCTTCCGCTCATCGTCATAGGGTTCAATGAAGATGTAGCCTGGGGAGAAACCAATTGTGGCCACGATGTAACCGATTGGTATGCCATAGATTGGGTGGATGATGATCACTCGAGCTATCGATTAGACGGCGAGGTGGTCGAGGTGAATTATCTATACGATACCATCTTTATAGCAGGTGAAACGCCCAGGGTGGAAACGACACCATGGACAGTTTGGGGGCCGATTGTCGATACGACCGCAGACAGCAGGGCTTCCTGGCTGGCTATGCATTGGCTGGCTCATGACATCTCCCCAGAGAGAGAAACCGGTGATCTTGGGGTTTTTGCAGGCCTGATGGCTGCTAAGGACGAGCCCGATATGCAATCGGCCCTGCGGTCGTATTTCGATCCCGCCCAAAACTTCGTACTGGCCGACAAATCGGGGACCATTGCCATGAGGCCTTCTGGTGGATTTCCGATGCGCGCACCCGGACAAGGGCGCTTTGTCCTCGACGGCAGTAAATCTGACAATGGTTGGGCCGGTACTATACCCGCAGACCAACGACCCGCTCAACGAAACCCACAGCGCGGATTCGTAGCCAGCGCCAACCAACGCACTACAGCCGATGACTACCCCTACTACTACCTAGGAAATTTCGATGACTACAGGGGAAGGTATCTAAATCGTAGACTTGCGCAGGTCGAAACCTTTAACCAGCGAAAGATTAAAAACCTACAGCAAGACGGATACTCCCTACTGGCAGAAGAGTTGATGCCCCTATTGCTGGCGCGGGTCGATCGAGAAAATATGAATCTCAGTGATCGCCAACTGATGGCTGAACTAGCGGATTGGAATTACATCTATTCTGCTGACAGCCGCCCAGCGACCTTTTTCCATCGCTGGCAATCATTGGTTTACGAGCTCACCGTTGATGAAATTCGGATCGATAGTGGATTTCTGGAACTGGAAACCTGGCGATGGGTGGATCTGATTCGCAATGAGCCCGGACACACCATCTTCGACATCGAAGATACCCCCCTAAAGGAGACCGCAGTCACCCTGACACAACGAGCCTTTGACGAAATCGTCGAAACCTGGAACGAAGATGCCCTGCCCTGGGCCGATGAGCGGGGAGCTTATGTTCGCCATTTAGCGCGTATTCCCGGCTTTGGATCTGAGATGCTGAGAAGCCCAGGCACCGGTCAGGCACTCAATGCGCTGAGGGGGCCTTCGGGACCCAGCTGGCGAATGGTTGTAGAGCTAGGCGATGAACCCATCGGCTGGGGAGTGATTCCGGGGGGAAGTAGCGGAAACCCAGCCAGCCCCTACTACGATGATGCTCTTAGAGAGTGGGCAGCTGGCCGTTATTACTCGCTACCACTAAGAGCAGAAAACGATGAGGAGTTTACGGCCAGATGGACCTTTAACAAGACCAACGACTGATCTATGTTTCGCTTGCAATTTTTTATCGCTGCCGCCATATTGTTATCCCTGGGTCAGTTATTGGCACTGAGTTGGTGGATACCCTTGGTAGCCATTTTGGGGATGGCACTTCTATACCCCATAAGAAATGGTGGAGCCTTCATGCAGGGCTTTTGGTCGGGCTTATTGGTTTGGGGTGGCTTGGCCACCTATTATCACTGGACCAATCAAGGCATATTGGGTGACCGACTTGCAACAACTTTTGGACTGCCCGATGGTTGGTTGCTCGTACTGGCAACCGGCCTTTGGGGGGCTATCGGAGCAGGTCTTGCCGCATGGGCAGGGCAAGCCTTGAGACAGGCCGTAAAGCCACTAGCCAGGGCTTAAAAATTTCTTATCAACAAGCTTTGATTCCCCTACTACGTGTGGATTTTGTTTCTTTACCACTGAATTAAACAAAACTAATGGATAGCTCAAGCCTACCAGGAGCCAACAACAAACAAATTTTTGGCCACAAACCGGGCCTCTTCGTCCTGTTTTTCACAGAGATGTGGGAGCGTTTCAGTTACTACGGAATGCGCGTACTCTTAGTCGTATTCCTCGTAGAAGTTGCCTTCGATGAGCAATGGAGCCGAGCAGATGCCCTTGCCCTTTACGGTATTTACACCGGTTTTGTCTATTTCACACCTATGATTGGTGGTATCCTTGCAGACCGTTTTCTAGGCTACCGGAGGGCGGTTGCCCTAGGAGCACTGATCATGACTTTGGGTCACGCCTCTATGGCGCTGGAAACGGAGGTTTTTTTCTATCTGGGACTGCTGCTACTGATCATCGGAAACGGACTCTTTAAACCCAATATCTCGTCTATAGTTGGTCAGCTATACAGCAAGAATCCCGAACTCAAAGATGGTGCATACACCATCTTCTATATGGGCATCAATGCTGGTGCCTTCCTGGGTATTGGCTTGTGCAGTTACTATGGCGAGCAAATCAGCTATTCACTAGGCTTCGGTCTGGCGGGAATCTTTATGCTGGTTGGCCTACTTCAATTTTGGTTCTCTCAAGATATTTTTGGCCGAATTGGGTTACCCCCTAGTCATCCGGATTACTTAGATCCAAGCAGCGAAGATGAACCAGCTGAAAGTGCAGTTGCCACACAGCCTAATGACCAGGTGCTGGACGATCAAATGATAACAACTGAAAGTAGTGCCGCTAAAGATTTTCCTAATCCGACCAATGCCTCTGGGGGAAGTCGTGTCGGCATGTGGGGAGGTATAGGCTTGGTCATAGCCATCGGTGTGTACTTTTTAGTCTCTTGGTTTTTTGGTCCACAAGACAATGCTCTTCAAACGTTTAGCCGCCTTTTGATGCCGCCTATCGTACTGGGCTCTGTTGTGGCATTTGTCGGGTGGATCGTCAGCGATCCAAGCCTGAATAAAGTCGAGCGCGACCGGGTGTGGGTGATCATCGTATTGAGTTTCTTCATCATCTTTTTCTGGTGGGCATTCGAGCAGGCCGGTGGTTCTATGACCATATTTGCGCTCGACTATACCGACAGGAGTCTGACTGGCTCAGGCGCAGATATATTTAAGATCGTCAATGCCGCACTGAACATCATACCTATGATCGTTTTGACCTGGGTACTCAGCAAGTTGTTTGGCGTAACTTTCCAAAAGTATGCCACGGGCAACACCTTGCTTGGTATAGGTTTCCTCGGTGTTTGGGGACTGATCGGTTATATGCTTTACCAGCAGTTTATAGCTGCAGATAATGAGGTTCCTGCCGGATGGTTCCAGATCTTCAACAGTCTGTTTATCATTTGTTTAGCTCCTGTATTCAGCAAAATATGGGAAAAGCGCATTTCCTGGTTGGAAAGCGGTCCCATCAAGTTTGCCCTAGGACTTACCTTATTGGGCCTCGGCTTTGCCGTGCTGGCGCTGGGCGCATCGAGCATTCCCGACGGAGCAAAAACAGCCAGTGTCAGTATGTTCTGGCTCATTGCCGCTTACTTGCTCCATACCTTGGGCGAGTTGTGCATCTCTCCCGTTGGACTGAGCTATGTATCTAAACTAGCACCTCTTCGATTAGTCGGCCTCATGTTTGGCGTTTTCTTTGTCGCCAACTTCATAGCCAACTTTGCAGGCGGATTGACCGGTTCTTATATCGAGCCTATAGCTGAGGAAATAGGACTGAGTGGTTTCTTTCTCATCTTTGCTGTAGTGCCCATTTCGGCAGCCGCTGTTCTCGTCTTCATCAAGCCATGGATGACTAAGAAAATGCATGGAATTAAGT
>JBCDFE010000110.1:0-15043 GCA_039178745.1 Bacteroidota bacterium
ACCATCACATTAGTACCTACAACCACACCTGCTTCGTCTACGCGATCGCAGGCGAGATCACCTTCAGCAGTGCTTAGGCAAGCCTCTCCATCGTAAGTAAATAGATCGAGTTGCTCGAAATCGTCTATCCACCAGCCATCACCACCTACTTCGGTGTCGCACCTCATGCGCCATCGGATGAAGATATCCTGACCTGCATAATCAGCCAGGTCTATGATCACGTCTTCGTAGCTGCCGCCGTTGCTGCCCCAGTAGGCAGAGATGTCCACTCCTTGATTAAAGGTAGAGGCCGCAATCTCTCCTCTGTAGCCATTTCTGATAATACGATCGGGAACTCTATCCCAT
Source organism: Bacteroidota bacterium (assembly GCA_039178745.1). Lineage (GTDB taxonomy): Bacteria > Bacteroidota > Bacteroidia > Chitinophagales > Saprospiraceae > Neolewinella. The sequence continues at coordinate 346 of JBCDFE010000110.1, forward strand.
GTAGCACCATTGTCGGCACTGATCTCTATAATGCCTCCATCTCTTCCAATCTGCGTATTGTAGGTATGCCAGAAACGCAATACTGGTCGGTCTCCATCTACGCTGATGGGGTCGAAAGGCAGCAGCAGTTGGTCGCTGGCAGCCTCTACATCCTGTGCAAAAAAGGCCAGTTCGCCAGAGCGTGGATTGTCTTCCAAGACCTCCCAGAAACCATCGCCAGTCAGTGGAACGATATTCCAGTCGAAGCCTCCGTCTTCTACGTCTTGTAGCCAGTTGCTGACCGAGCCTAGTTCTACGCTGGTCGTTACCGAATAGCTGACGAAGTACTGCTCTTCGAAAGCAATATCAGGCATGTTGAAAGTGATTGCCCCGTCGTTTATCTCGAAGCTGGTATAATCGCCCGATATGGAACCTTCATCTACGATCATGCCTTCAGCAAGCTCATCCGTAATTTGTACACCAGTCACGGTTTCTGGCTTGTGGCTGATCACATCCAGAGTGAATTCGATCTCATCACCGGGTTCGATATTTTGAGTAGAGGCGAACTTTTCGATTTTTATCGTTTCGAAACACCTTGGTGGCATATCGAAAGATTCTACACCATCTAGTCGATTATCTGAGCTACCCTGCGTGGCTGAGAAACCCATTCCGCGGCGGGCAAACACTTCCCAGATTAGACATTGGTTGGCTCCGTCGTTGATCTCTCTGTCAGCAGCCAGTATGCCGTCTCTGCCGTCTAGCATGCCAGGCTGGCAAGCGGTGAACTTCATGCCCTCGATAACCAGCTCGACGGCCAGGTTATTGCCACCTGTACCTCTGATGAGATCTGGATCGAAATCGTATTCCTCTACCATGGCCCAATAGAGATCCCATAAGGTCGTATTCCATATTTCACCTAGCGGGTGAGGGAAAGTACCACTAAAGATGATGTCGTCGTAGGCATAGTCGTTAACACTTAGGTCGGTAGAATACTGCAAGCGGCGAATGCCCGCGCCAGTAGGTCCCTGGCCTTGTACGTAGGCACCGATGCTACGAGGTTCGGCGCCATCAAGGCTCAGCTGGGGTGAAATGGCCAAACCGAAAAAGTCAGACCAGCCTTCGCCCATCTGCTCGTCGTTGAACAGACAACCTGCGTTTGTTGGGCCACCAACCAAGCGGTTGCTGATGCCGTGGCCATATTCGTGTGCAATTACGCCATTGTCGAAGTCGCTATCGCGATCAACGTTTGGATCATCTGGTCGTACGAATGTGGCAACTACATCTTGCCCGCCAGATATGGCCGCACGAAATAGGTTGCAAACGGAGTTGTTGACCAGGAAAGAGGGAATTTGTGGGTCTTCCAACTCATCAACGCCGGCCATACCGCCTATGGCATCGCCGGCATTGCAGATAATTACGGCAATGGCACCTGCTGCCTCTGCGTTGATCACTTTTTGCTCGAAGAAGCAATCGCCTCTTAAGATCATGGCAATATTGCCATTTACCTCGTCTACATTGACAACGTCTTCGCAGACCAGCGCAGGAGTAGCAGTACCGTCAAAAGCTTCCACGATATTGCCCGTGATGGGAGTCGTCGTAATAGAATCGCCGAAGCCAGCCTCTACACCAGAGTAAGAACCTGCAACTGTAGATGGGCTTTCTACGGTCAGGAGATCTGAAGAACCACCGACCCACAAAAACATTTGCATACGGCCGGAGCCACCATCGGGAGGTGTAGCGAAATTAGCATTGTTGGTTCCGCTGCCATCTTGAGCCTCGGCGAGCACCGGGTCGCCGCTTGTGCCACCATTGCCATAGTTGTTTTGCTGAAAATTGCCCGCCTTTTCGTCAAATCCGTGGTGATACGCCAGATCGTGTATCACATTGTTCATGTAGAATAGCTGCGTTATGGCTGCATCTATCTGAGGCTCTGGCGCTACACTCGTAGAAAATGGGAAATCGAAGGTGAGCTCGCTGCCACCTTCTACAGCTTCCGCTTCGCTTCCGCTGTTGTCGCTTGCGCTGTCGTCGTAGGCAAAAACATTGTTTCCGCGCGAGTAAGTAAATTCAGGTCCCTCTTGTCCGTTGGTATCGTGCCAACCAAAAGGGGAGGCTTCGTCGTCTGCGGGTTCTTCCACCAATATGCGATCACCAAAGATGGGCGATTCGACACCGAGTGGAAAGACCCTATAGCTAGAGCCATCTATCAGGCTGGACTCAACAACTTGTGTTTGGCTAATTGAGGCCTGCATATCGTGGTGATCGGTACAAACACCATGGCTGTGGGTGTGCGCTCTATCGCCAAAGTTGCAATAGAGTGTATAGTTATATCTAGCCAGTTCATCTCCATTGGTACCACTGATCTGCACCTGCCAGTAATCGGCACTGCTGCGTTGATCCAATTGGATGCTCCAAGCCAAATTGAGCTGGCCATCTTTGTCGGGGTAGTAGTTGAGTTTGGCCACTATGGGACTCGAAGCAAGCTCGTCCCAGAGAAAAGTGTACACGGAGCCGTTTTGATCGGTCTTGCGCGGATTGCTATTTGCTTCGAGGCCCAAATACTGGGCTGCCAAGAGAATAGCTTGCTCTGCCGTGTTGAGTGGCTGCTGTGGAGGTAACTGCTCATCGAAGCCCGTTGCCAGATTCGAGGTGAAGTGTACGAGTTCTCCATGCTTGTAATGCAAGCTGGCTTGTCCATTAAAGACGGGAATACCTCGGTACAACTGACCAACGTACACGTGGCGTATGCCTCGGTCTGTGGTATAGTCATCGAGGATCTGAAATTCTGCTACATCCAGGTCTCCCAACGCTAGCTCTTCTTGACGGTCACGGATGTCATCAAAAACTTTGACATCGATTCTGTCACTCTGAGCCACAAGGAAAATCTGCGAAAAAAAGCAAAGTAATGTAAGTAAGTATAGCTTAATCATGAGTTGAGTTGGTTGGAAAATCAAGCGAAGGCTTTTAAGAAAGCACGGTTTCACGGCAAGGCCCCCAAGACAGCGGATGCATGTTTGTATCTCGTAGAAATATCTTACTTCTTGCTATTGGAGACACCAGTATGAGGCGTAAAGCTTCATCTGGTGGTTTTGGTATTTAGTAAAGCAAAGGTAAAAAAAGAGAGCCGGCAAAAATTTTGCTCAGCAACTTATGGATGACAAATTTATATTTTTGTTGGCGATTCTTCAGAATTTTACTGGCCACAGACGCAGGAAGACAAAAAGACCTAAAAAATATAATGGCTACAATACAAATCAGTATGCGCAAACACATTTGGATGATGGCTCTGCTTTCGCCCTTCGTTTTAGGTTTGATGCTGATTGGAAAGGACGAAATGCCCAAGCAAGAGCGAGAGCTTAGAGCAGTATGGATGGCCACGGTACTTAACATCGATTATCCGAGTAGACCAACACCACAAGCCGCTACTTTACAAGCCGAGATGCGCGCACAACTACGCAGATTAAAGCGCCTGGGTTTTAACGCTGTTTTTCTACAAGTCAGACCCGCAGCAGATGCACTTTATCAATCCGACATAGCTCCTTGGTCAAAGTGGCTCAGCGGGCAACAAGGTGTTGCTCCCAGTAGTGGATTCGACCCTTTAACTTTTGCCGTGGATGAGGCGCACCAACTCGGCATGGAGCTGCACGCCTGGCTAAATCCGTATCGGGCAGCTATGAGCCTGGATACCCTTGATCTTGCTGGAAATCACGTCTACTACCAGCATCGCGATTGGGTAGTCGCTTATGGTAGCCGTAGATATTTAGACCCAGGAATACCCGCCGTACAAGACCATTTGCTAGAGGTAGTCGCAGAGTTGGTAGATGATTATGATATAGACGGGATTCATTTCGACGACTATTTCTACCCTTATCCTGTATTGGGAGAAGAATTTCCGGATTCGCTCACTTATACGACTTATGGGCGCACTTTTAGAGATAAGGGATCATGGCGGCGCAATAATGTAAACCGCTTTGTTTCGCGCACGCATGCCCTGATAAAATCCAGAAAACCCGGCCTGCAGTTTGGTATAAGTCCATTCGGCGTTTGGCGAAACCAGCAAGATGACCCAAGAGGTAGCCGTACACAAACTTACACCACCAGCTACGACAACTTGCACGGCGATGCGCTGGCCTGGGCAGAGCAGGGCATAGTAGACTATCTGGCACCACAGCTTTACTGGAGCATTGGCCATGAATCTGCTGATTATGGTCATCTCCTGGAATGGTGGATCGAGCAAACACCTCCAACAGTGCGTTTGCTGGTGGGGCATGCAGCATATAAAGTGGGCGACAACCAAGATATTCGGTGGGATAACTTAGAAGAACTGCCCATGCAGATCAGGCGGAATCGAATCAGCAATCGAATATCGGGCAGCATCTTTTTCAGTGCGCGGTCTATACTGAATAGCGCAGTAGGCCTTGATCAACGAATAAATGACCTCTATGCCGAGCCCAGTCTGCTGCCAGAAAGGATAATGGCTGGCACGGAAAACATGGTCGCGCCAAAAATAGAACAAGTGAAAGAGAGCGAACGCGGCCCAATGATCGTTTGGTCGATCGACAAGAAAATAGCTGAAGATCGCCTGCCATATTACTTTGGTATCTACAGGCGCAGAAGCGATCAAACGAGCTGGCAACTCATCGACACCACCCCATTCGGTCAGGGATGTAGACGCTACCATTATTACGACGACACTGCCCTACAAGACGAAACATACGAATACGAAGTACATGCTTTGGATAGAGCACATAAATCTAGTAAAGTGACAAATGGGGCAGCTCCATAATGCAGATACGCTAGGCAGGCTAAAAATGGTTTGTCCGCGGTCAGGAAATTAAATGCCCGATGAGTTTACTCAATAATCAAGCATTTTCTATGCTATGCCTCCACCTACAGCAAGATCCACCATATTGTCATTTTGTAGGTAGTTCTGTGCCAGCTCTTGCAATTCTCGGCCACTGATCTCGTGCAGAGCCTCGACCAAGTTGTGAAAAGATTGAAAACTCGTTCCATCTATGATGTCTCCACGATAGCGGTAGACTATGTTGAGTGGACCGTCTACCTCGCCTATCAGCACACCGAGCAGGTAGGCGCGCAGCATGCTCAGCTCAGATGCTGGTATGGGTTCCTGGCGAAGCTTCTCTAGCTCCCGCTCTATCTCTACACGCACAGCTTGAAGATTGTCATTGGCTACATCGGCGCTGATCAGCCAGTAGTCGCCAAAGAGCGCGGTCTCTAAGCTAGACTCGATGCCGTAGGTATATCCCTTTTCCTCCCGTATATTCTGCATGAGGCGGCTCCCGAAGTAATTGCCAAGGGCCGTGTTCAGGATCTCCAATCCGGGAAGGTCTTCACGTGCGGTACGAGGCAGTAAGCGCGCTTGTCTGATTAATGTCTGCTGTGCCTTCGGCCTCAATATGCTAAACTGGCCGGCTTCTTTTATTTTTTTTGGCCAAGGCAGGTCGGCCATTTTGCTACCGACGGGAATTTGCCCCAGGTACTGCTCAATTAATTTTTCGGCTTTCTTATTCAATTGTCCAGATAGGATCAGGAGCCCATTCTTGGCTACGTATGCCTGCTGGTGAAATGCCGCAAGTGCATCGCTGGTCAGGCCGGTATAGTGCTCGGGCAAAACCCGATATCCATAAGGATGCTCAGGGCCAAACAGCTTTTCGTTGAGTGCTTCGTCGGCAATGCTGTCGGCATCTACCTGGGCTTCTCGAAGACTTTGCAGGTTGCGCTTAATGAATCGTTGAAGCTCTACTTCACTAAATTGAGGTTGCACAATCACTTCTGCCAGAACAGGAAGTATGGTTTCGAGCTGAGGCAATATGGTGTAGACCGTGACCGAAGCCCAATCGCTGGTGCGGATCAGCTGCAAGTTGGTACCGTAAAAGTCGAAAAAGGATTCGATCTCTGCCGCTGATTTATGGCGGCTACCCTCTGCCAGCATGAGGTTGGTGGCCCGGCCTAATACGGGCGCTGTTTCAAAAGACCGGCCTGCGCGAAACAGGAGTTCGATACGCAGTATGGGTCTGGCTGCACCCTCTATCGCTAGTACCTCCAAACCATTGTTCAGCGACCACCGTCTGGCAGCTGGCAGATCTATCTTTCGAGGTAGCGATATAGTAGGTGGAGATAAGGTCATGACTATTTTGCAAAGATACCTGCTGACTATGACTCGACCTTATAAACATTCTTATAGCTTACCACATTTCTATCTTTCAATAGAAAGCCTATTTTTGCACAAATGCCCATTTAATGAAGTTCAGTGTCTCCTCTGCCGATTTGCAAAAGAAGCTAAGCCTAGCTAGCGGTGCGATCTCCTCCAATCCCGTTCTGCCCATATTGGAAGACTTCCTCTTTACCATTGCCGGAAATCAGCTCACCATAGCTGCAACAGACCTGGAGACCAGCTTCATCACCCAGCTAGAGGTCAATGCAGACGGAGATGGAGTCATCGCCGTACCCGCCAAGATATTGGTCGACACCTTGAAGGCCCTTCCACAGCAGCCCATCACCTTCAATATAGATACCGACACCTACGGCATAGAGATCACCTCGGCCTATGGTAAGTACAAGCTGGCCGGTGAAAACGGAGCCGACTATCCCGAAATTCCGGAGGCTACTGAAGTAGATACCGTTGGCGTGAGTGCAGCTTACCTGACCGAAGGGATCAACAAAACCCTCTTCGCAACCAGTACAGACGAGCTTCGCCCGGCTATGACGGGTGTCTTTTTTCAGGTAGACTTTTCCAAGCTCGTCATGGTAGCAACTGATGCCCACAAATTGGTCAAATTCAGTCTGTCGAATGTAGAAGGAGAAGTCACCAGCAGTTTTATCTTGCCTAAAAAGGCATTAAATCTTCTCAAGGGGGCTTTACCCACAACCGATGAGTCTGTAGAGCTCGCCTTCAATAAGTCAAATGCCTTCTTCAAGTTTGGTGATACAACTTTGGTCTGCCGTCTGATCGATGCGCGCTACCCCGACTATAATGCCGTCATCCCAGTCGACAATCCCAATGTGCTGACCATCAGCCGGGCAGACTTGCAGAACTCTCTCAAGCGTATTGTCATTTACGCCAATAAAACGACCAATCAGGTTATACTGACGGTAGCCGATGGTAGCCTGACGGTATCTGCCCAAGATCTCGACTTTAGCAACGAAGCGACCGAACAACTGGCTTGCAGCTACGATGGCGAGCCACTCACCATAGGGTTCAATGCCAAGTTTCTGGTAGAAATGCTGGGTGTACTCGAAGGTGAGGAGGTCAAGCTGGAGATGTCTTCTCCTACCCGCGCCGGTATTCTCATGCCCATGGAGCAGGCCGATGGCCAGGATATTCTGATGCTGGTCATGCCCGTCATGTTAAGCAACTAAAGACTCAATCTTCCTCGATTTCAACCACAAAAACTGGAACACGCCTCTGTATACCATAAACAGAGTCAGGGTGATCCAGATGCCCCAATTCCCCTGGTGCTGTCCCCATAAATAGTAAGTGAGCAGGTAGCCACCGAAGGCCAAGATCATCGTTTGCGCCATAGCTCTGGAAGCGGTCAGGCCTACGAATATGCCATCGTAGATATAGCAAGGTGTGGCTAGTAGGCAAAATAGGCCCACTAAGGGCAGATAGGCTTTCGCAGCATCTAGGGCTTCAGCAGCATTTTCTTCGGGGGCAAACAAGGCAACAATGCCCTCGCCCAGCTGCCAGTATACTAGGGCATAAACCATAGCGAGGCCCATACCCCAGACCAGGCTCAACCGTATAGATTTACTCAGTGGTTCTGCCCGACCTGCACCCTGGTATTTTCCCACCAGGCTTTCTGCGGCAAAGGCAAATCCATCAACGCCATAACTCATCCAGTTGACCAGCTGTAGCAAGATAACATTGGCCGCTACTACTGCTGTCGTTTCTGCCCCATTCGACCAATTGTAGAAAAGTGCAAAACTCAATGTCAGGCAGATGGTGCGCAGCAGAATGTCTCCGTTTATGCGCAAAAAGCCGAGTATTTTATCTCGAACCATAATACGTGCATAGCCGAGCAGCTTGAATACCCAGCCGTATTTTCTGGCCAGCAAACCGACTCCGGCTAGTAGTCCTACGTATTGTGCAATGACCGTTCCCCAGGCGACACCCGAAACACCCCAGCCTAGGTATTGAACCATATAATAGCTCGTCCCCATATTGATCACATTGATGAGCAGGGTAAGCAATAGAGGAAATACTGCATTTTGCATGCCGAAGTACCAACCGAAAAGAACCATCAGCCCCAGAGCCGCAGGAGCTGCCCAGATGCGGATGTAAAAATATTCTGCGACCAGCCTATGCTGATCGGCTTGTATATCGAGCAGTGCTTCGGTACCCCAGAGTATAGGCGTTTGAAGAAGCACGAATAAGGCAGCCAGAATCGCTGCTACCATCAATCCCCTGGCCAGGACCCCGGCCATTTCTTCTCTGTCTTTCCGCCCGAATGCTTGTGCGGTCAGGCCCGTTCCCGCCATGCGCAGGAAGCCGCAATTCCAGTACACAAAGTTGAAAGCCATACTGCCCAGCCCAATTGCGGCGATATGCAAAGTGCCCAGCCCACCCATCAGGTAAGTATCGAAGCTCGATAGCAAGGGCACCGAGACATTGCTCAGGATATTAGGAATGGCTAGACGAAGGATTTCCCGATTCATGTGGAGATAGGTCTGCCTCAAAGCTCGTGCCTCAGCTCGATCCTTACAAATAAAGTTGGTTTTGGCAACCTACCGGTGTTTGAATCTTAAGACTCTGTTATCTTTTCCATCATAAGCAATCGCAAGCTATGTGCCTTGTGGTAGAGTCACACTTACACGGCCATCCTCATTGGTATGTATCGTTTACATCGACTGTCCCAGCATGTCTATAATCTTATATATTTGGTAATCAAAACATGCAAATATGAAAACCTTTAATCCTTTTATAATTTTTGTAAGTCTTCTGACTCTGTCTTTGGCCACCGCTTGCGGCAACGACGACGATTCCAGCAGCCCGGGTAGCCGGATCACGATAGACGGGGTCGACTATGAACTGATCAGTGGGTTGATTACTTCGACTGCAGGTGACGAGCCCGGGACCTTCGAGACTGCAGTCGTACTTACCGGTGACGGCCTATCTATTTCAGCTTCGGGAGATTTAAATGGCAGGGGGACCGTCGTTGTCGCTCAATTTGTGACGAATGTTGCCAATGAGCTTCCGAATGGAACGTATACCGTAGCAGCTGGTACATTTGAAGGGGCAGGAGCCATAGTAGATCTGGAGATCGACAACAGCAATTTTATTGAAATTACAACGGCCGATCAACTTACAGGGACTGCGGTTACGGTGGATGGTTTAGCCGGGGCAAAGACCATAGTCCAAAACTTTACCAGACAAAACGGATCGTCCGGCTCTTTGAATTTCGTTGGTGAGTTGCAAGAGGTTTTCTGAGTTGTCTTCTCATACTAGAAGGCAGCATTTTGGGTGCTGAATCGTTTTACCATTCTAAACCAAATAGTCCTTTCATGAAGACTTCTTCTTTATTTTTTCTTTTCGTCGGTCTGTTTAGCTTGACTCTGTTCAGTGCTTGCGGCAACGACGATGACAGCGATGATGCCACGCCAAACAGTAGAATCACCATAGATGGTGTAGACTATGAGCTCACTAAAGGGTTCCTAGAATCGGATGAAGGCTTCGACCCGGATACATTCGATGCTTTTGTATACTTGGCCGGAGACGGAATATCTGCTGACCAGGGTGGAGACTTCACGGGAAGAGGTCCTTTTGTCGTTTTGTCCTTTGTCACTTCAGCTGAAGATGCACTCCCTAATGGCACATACACAGTGGTAGACGAGACCTTCGATGGAGCTGGTGCAGTAGTCGATGCCGATTTCTCTATGGATTTGGAAGTCGGACTAGATGATGCGCTTATCGGTACCACCGTAACCGTTTCTGGCACGGATACCGCAAAAGAGATCACACTTAATTTCACCAGGCAAAATGGGTCTTCCGGCAGTCTGAATTTTGTGGGCGCGCTGCAATTGTTAGACTAGTCAGTAAACAATTGTGCCTAATATAGAAAGCCGCCACGAACACAGAGTTGTGGCGGCTTTCTATATTTATTATTATGTGGCGAACCTAGTCTTCCACCTCATCTGCGCAGCCATTTTTGCATAAGCCGTATAAGTTTAGGCTGTGGTCTACTACTTTAAAGCCGAGTAGGTCGCCCATCATATTTTTGATCTGCTGCACCCTTGGATCGCAAAACTCCACCACCTTGCCACAGTTGTTGCATATAATATGATCGTGCTGGCTGTAGCCATAACTTTTCTCGTATTGCGCGTGATTGGCTCCGAACTGGTGCTTTTTGACGAGTCCACACTCCACCAGCAATTCCAGGGTGTTATAGACTGTCGCCCTCGAAACGCGGTAGTTGCAGTTGCGCATGTGTATGTATAGTGCTTCTGCATCGAAATGATCATCTCGGCTATATATCTCCTCGATGATGGCGTATCGCTCGGGCGTACGCCTCATTTTGTTTTCAGCGAGGTGCTCGTTGAAAATTTCCTTGACGGTATCGAGATGTTCGGCTACGTTAGTGGTAGTGGGCATGATATAAATCTAATGTATAGTAAGTAAACCTCCCAAGCCATGGCGAAGTTTAACGTTCTTCGTTGCGATCCAGCCTTTCTACTGTAGCTACATTTGCCAGCGATTTCAGGCGCATCATCGCCAAGTTGAGCTGGTCTGTATTGTAAACGAATAGGCTGAGTTTGGCCTCGAAGAAGCCATCTTCGCCAGAAATATTGAGGCTTCTGATATTTAGGCCCAATTCGCCAATTTCATGCGATAGTTCTTCTATGACGCCCTTGCCGCGGTCCAGGCCGGTTATGCGCAGATCAACAACAAATCGATGCTCGGTAGTAGAGATCCATTCGGCCCTTAAAATGCGGTAGCCATAGTTGGCCATCAGGTTTTCTGCATTGGGGCAATTGATGCGATGAATCTTCATGCCTGCGTTGGTCGTTACGTAGGCGAAGACATTGTCGCCTTGAACCGGATTGCAGCAGTTGGCCAGAGAGTGATCGAACTGGTCGCCGGGCTCGCCATTGATCAGCAATTTGGCCTTGCCTATGATTCTATTTGCGGGGTTTCGTTTTCGGGCAGCGGGCGGTGGAGCTTCTACGGCTTCTTCGGGAAGAGCTTCCAGTTTGCCTTCTTTAATCTCGTAGGGCTTCAATAGCTGAGCAACCGAATACTTCTCTGTAGCTAGTCCGTAGAATAGGTCGAGGGTGCTGTTGTTGGTGTATCGCTTAGCTAGTTTGTCGTAGGCGGGCTCAAGGTCTCTTATACCCAATTTTTCCAGTTTGCGCTGAAGAGACTCTCGACCAAATTCACCCTTTGCCCGACGCTCCTCGCGCATGGCCTGGCGAATTTTAGACTTGGCTTTGCCTGTTTTGACTAGTTTTAGCCAGTCTTGATTGGGCTTCTGGTTTTTATTGGTATTGACCTTGACTTGATCGCCGCTTTTGAGCTCGTAGTTCAGAGGAACAATTCGTCCATTGACCAACACACTTTGACAGCTGTAGCCAACCATAGAGTGTACACTAAAGGCAAAGTCAAGAGCTGTCGACCCCTTGGGCAGCATTTTTACATCACCATCTGGCGTGTATACAATGACCTCCTCATTGAAGAAGCTATTGGCTCTAAAGTCACCCAAAAATTCGACCGTGTCTCCGTTGGGGTCATCCAGAATATCCCGTACGCTTGAAAACCAGCGCTCGTACACATCCGGGCCCGACTTGACGCCCTTGTACTTCCAGTGGGCGGCGAAACCGCGCTCGGCAATTTCGTCCATGCGCTCGGTGCGAATCTGGACTTCTACAAAGCGACCATCTTCTGCAATAACAGTGGTGTGCAGGCTTTCGTAGCCGTTAGCTTTGGGTACCGATACCCAATCTTTCAGGCGCTCCGTGACTGGTTGATAGGTATCGGTGACGATGCTGTAAACATTCCAACAGGCCGATTTCTCACGCTCGGCGGGCACATCAAGGATGAAGCGAACAGCAAAAAGGTCATAGATCTCTTCAAAGGGGACTTGCTTCTTTTTGAGTTTGTTATAAATGGAGTAAATCGACTTTGGCCTTCCTGTTGCTCGATATTTTACGCCCTCGGCATCGAGTTTCTCGATAATAGGCTTTGTAAATTCTTCAATAAATGCCTCGCGTGATTTTTTGGTCTCCTGTAGTTTTCGAGCAACTGCATCATACTCTTCGCGGTCTAAAATTTTCATGCAGAGATCCAGAAACTCCGAACGGATGGCATACAGACCCAGGCGATGCGCAAGCGGTGCATAGACGTATGTCGTCTCTGCTGCGATCTTGAATTGTTTTTTAACCGGCATAGAGCCCAGAGTGCGCATGTTGTGTAGTCGGTCTGCCATCTTGATCAGCACGATGCGCACATCGACCGTTAGGGTGAAAAGCACCTTCTTGAAGTTGGCCGCTTGCTGGGACTCTTCCTGGGTCGATTTTTCCAGCTTGGTCAGCCCATTGACCATGGTTGCTATGCGTTCGCCAAACTGGGTTTCTATATCTTCCAGCGTTATGGGGGTATCTTCCACCACATCGTGTAGCAGGGCCGAGCAGATGGCCGTAGGCCCCAGTCCGATCTCTTCGGCACAAATGCGAGCGACAGCTATGGGGTGCAGGATGTACGGTTCGCCAGATTTTCGCCTCTGGTGCCAGTGCGACTTTTTGGCCAGCTCAAAAGCGGCACGCATCTGAACATCGTCTTCTTCAGAGTATTTGACGCGTAGTGAGCCAATCATGTCGGCATAGGCCGAATCGATCTGGCGTACTTCTTCCGCGGTGATGTCAATTACTTCTGGCATACTTACTAAATCGAATGCATGACGAAATTAAACATACGATCTGGTATTTTTGGTTTCCCAAACGATCAAAATTGGATTAAGGCCTATGAAATTGGTATTATTTCTACATACGCTTATTGAAGGAGCAATCGGACTGCTATTTTTATTTTATCCTGCCGCACCAGATCTGGTGCCGGGCTTTGCCGATGGAGGTGGCTCCAGCTTCACTATGTTTATGCACATGTATGGCTTGGCCGCCATATTTCTGGCCGCCGTAAGCGGCTATTTGCTCTGGCGCATGGATAGCCTGAAAGAACCCACCGGACAGACGCTTCTGGTCTTTTTGATCTTCTATCATTTGGGTATGGCTGTCATACAGCTGCAGGAGAATATCGACCCCAGGGCAGCTTATTTGCATTTCTTGTTGGTCATCCTGTTTGGTGGGGTCTTTGGTCGGCTTAGGGGGTGGTATGAGGAATCGCGCGCGAGGCCCTGAGCATTCTGGCGAATGCTTTGCAGATCTCGCTGAGACTTCAGACGACTCCTATGGAAGCCGGTTATGATTAGACGCTGAAGAATAGGGACTCGAGTCTTGGGATAGGACCGTATTCATTTTTTGGACTTCCGCAGGTCGGAACATTCCCAGAATGTTCTGACCCTCGTACGAGATCTTGTAGATCGAGAAGCGGGATGGTATTATTCCCCGAATACGAGAGATCTTTGCTCGACTGTTAGCAGCAGAAGCAAGGGATGGAGACATTACCTCAAACATAGATCGCTTTGTTTGTATTATTGCAAACTTGCAAACGACTAACCCTTTAACCATTACCTACTATGCCTACTATTAAAAACATTACCGATTACCTAGAGGCTATTGCGCCTTTGCACCTGCAAGAAAGCTATGACAATGCCGGACTCATAGTAGGCGACCCCAATCGGGAGGTGACTGGGGTGCTGACTAGTCTGGATTGTCTGGAGACCACGGTGGCCGAGGCTGTCGAGCGCGGCTGCAACTTGATTGTGGCTCACCACCCCATCGTCTTTAAGGGATTGAAGCGGTTGAATGGTGCCAATTATGTAGAGCGAACAGTCATCGAAGCCATCAAACGAGACGTAGCCATTTACGCCATTCACACCAACCTGGATAATGTATTTGAGGGAGTCAACAAACGGATAGCGGAAACACTCGACCTGCGGAAGTACAAAATATTAAAACCTAAAGGCGAGGACCCACACATAGGCTCTGGCATGATAGGTGAATTGCCAAACGCTATGGAACCGCCGGCATTTCTGGCCTATCTCAGCGAACGCATGCAGACACAAGTCGTGCGGCATACGGAGCCACTAGGCGAGCCTATATCTCGTGTGGCGGTATGCGGGGGCTCTGGTGGCTTTACATTGGGTGCCGCCAAGCGACTTGGAGCACAAGTGCTGGTTACGGCCGATTATAAGTATCACGAGTTTTTTGACGCTGACGGCGAGATTATGATCTGCGATATTGGCCATTATGAAAGCGAACAGTTTACTACTCAGTTACTTGCAGAGAGATTGCGGAATAATTTCAGTACCTTTGCGGTCCTTTGTACAGAACGTATCACTAATCCTGTGCGTTACTACAAGCATAGTTCCGAAAAATCAAGTTGATAACCCTTATGGCCACTCAAGCTGACAAGCCAGTAGAACAGAAGCTACACGACCTGTATGCTCTGCAACACATCGACAGCAAGATCGATGAAATCGAAGTTTTGAAGGGCGAATTGCCTATGGAAGTGAGCGATCTGGAAGATGAGATCGCCGGTCTGGAGACCCGTGTGGGTCGCCTGGAAGGTCAGGTCAAAGAGCTGCAG
>JBCDFE010000111.1:0-15026 GCA_039178745.1 Bacteroidota bacterium
ATACGTAGTGCGCCGAAAAAGACAGCCCGAGCTCTACGACAATGCCGTTACCCGGGCCATCGATGCGCACTTTGTTCAGATATACGACTTCGATGAAGAACTAATTATCCTAGAGAGAAAGTAATACATCTAGAGCTGCGGACAAAATTTATTGCTTTATAATCCGAACGCTCTGTATCCAGTCTTTCCCCTGCACACGAACTAAATAAATACCAGCTGCAAAAGCACTTAGATCAAGCGTGATCTGGGATTTGTTTTGGGCATACTCTTGCATCAGCAGCTGCCCACTCAGATCAAAAACTTGCATCTCTAGCGGCATATTCGATCCTTGATTGGACAAGTCGATGGTTGTGAAACTGTATGTAGGATTAGGACTAGCTACTACAGATTCCTTAGTGATCGTCTGTTCTCTGGTCGAACTCAGAATAGCATTGACATCATAGCGCACGATTAGTCCACCATCGCCGACCACAAAAAAATAATTGCCACTAGGCGTTAGGGTAGAGCCGCGAGCCGAATGGCAAACGTAACCAATTTCGCTCCAGCTTTCCCCATTATCACTACTGGTGAAAGCCGCACCATTATTGAGCGCAGCAAATTCGGCTGTCCAAATTCTGCCATTGGCATCTATATCGTAATCGTAGCCAGCAGGGTAGCTGCTCTGGCTTGTCCAGCTCAAGCCCCCGTCCGTACTCAGTGCAGCCGTTGTAACTCTGGAAGCAATCAAGCGATCTTCGCTCAACACCGCAATACCTTCCAGGGCAGAGGTGCCGCCAAAAGGCGACGTCAGCGCCACCCAGTTCAAACCGCCATCTGTAGATTTATAGAGCTGGTCGTTGTTCGTGCAAATGTATCCGATCTCATTGTCCAGAAAGCTCACTTCATTTATGCGATCCGGAATGTCTGCGGGTACGAAATTCCAGCTCTGCCCATTATCATCCGAATATACGATCTGTTCATTGGTGGGAAATAGAATTCGGCCGTTGCCGAGTATGGCAAAATGACTAAGATTATTGGTGAGCATATCTTCCTCAGCGGGGCTGAGTAGATCAGACCAGCTCTCTCCTTGATCCGAACTGATGGTGGCGTTCATAAGTCCCCAACTAGCGATCACGCTTCCGTCTGCCAATACTCCGACTTGTTCTCCCCTGATCACACTACCGCTCAAGGGCGCAGGTTGCACGGCTGTCCAGTTGTCTCCGCCATTTTGGGTGCGCATCACCATTCCCTCACCCAGTGCATAACCCACATCATCATTAAAAAAGGCTATGGACGAAAGTCTATCTCTGTCAGCAGGCATTTTCACCTCAAAAGTCATGGCCAGATCCTCGCTTTTCAAAATAGCTGTCTGGTTGGATGCGAGAAAAACATCAGGGTTGCGATAAAATACACCATTCACCCGCCCAAAATCATTGAATTGTCCTTGAGCTTCCCAGTTTATACCGCCGTCGGTACTGATAGATAGTCTGTTCGGCAAATAATAAGCGTGATATATATCATTACCTAGAGAGACTAACCGAAGCTGATTGAGGCTGATGTTGTCATTGCCCAAAGTCCAGTTGCTTCCTCCGTCCGAAGTGAAATAAGTCATTCTGTCTGTTGAATAAAACACGCCGTTCTGGTCGTCTTGCATGGCAATATTTCCGATATAGCTCGGGTGCGTGTATAGGGTGTCCCAACTCGTGCCTCGGTCTGAGGATCTCACCAAAGCGTATGCTGCCGTAGTATCCGTATCTACTCTGAATGTAGTGTATATAAAATCACCTTGTCGCTCCCAGGCAGCTTGTGGAAAGTTGGGCAAGTCAATGGGTGACCAACTAGCTCCACTATCATCGGATCGCCAAAACACATGCTCGTCGGTCATGAGCAAGACCACACCATCTGAAAAGAAGTAGAAAAGATCAGGGTCGCGAGATTCGATCTCGATCGTTGTCCAGCTTTGCCCGCCATTGGTTGACCGAAATATATAGTCATCAGCAGCTAGAAGAAGCCCTTGGCAATTACTTCCAGGCGCACAGGCGATGGGGCCAAAATCTACATCCAAAGGAGCAGGCTGCCGACTCCAGCTTTCCCCGTCGTCAGTAGTTTTTATTAGACTTCCGCAGGTACCAGCAGCCCACCCAACGCCATTGGAGGCTACTTCTACCGACTGAAATTGGGCAGTAAAGTCAAATGGTGCCTGAATGACCTCCGTTTGGGCAGAAGTAAAGCAGATCAGGCATGTTGTCAAAAAAACAAATAGAAAAGAGCGCATAAAGAATTTGGTTTTTTGAAGACCAGCAGATAGTCGGCCTTTCGATAAGTGTTTGAGTTGATTACGCCATACAGACGCAGGCACTCACCAAATTCCATAAACTCCAAAGGTCTTTTCAGGTGTTTGTCTGAGCGCAAGAGACAGCCCGTGGTATACAGCAAAGCTGTCACCCGGGCCGTCGATGCGCACTTAATACAAGTGTTAAGCCGTATTATTTGGGCGAGGCACGCCTCGCCCAAATAATCCAAGCATTTTTCAATGCTAAGTGTGCCGATTTGAAAAATCTAGTTTCTGATCACTCGGCCAGTTTGCAGCCAGCCATTTCCCTGCACGCGCACCAGATAGATACCTTGGGCAAAGGCGCTCAGGTCCAAATCAATTTGAGGCTGGTTCTGAATGTTTCGCTGCATCAATAGCCTGCCATTGAGATCAAATACCTGAATATCAGCCAATTCACTTAGGTCTTGCCCCGACAAGTCCAAAGTCAGAAAACCTGAGGTCGGATTGGGAGAAGCATTCAATCGAGAGGCTCTGAGTCTGGGGCTACGAGTACCCACTGCCAGATCAGTATCTACGCGAGCAATCAGGCCACCATCGCCCACCATATAGAAAAACTCTTCATTTGGGGTCAGCGATCCACCCCTACCGGCATGGCATACATAGGCGGCATCGTTCCAGGTTTGGCCCATATCGTCAGACCAGTGCAAACTACCATTGTTGCCGCTTGCAAATCCAGTACTCCACAGCCTGCCGTTTGCATCCAGACTAAAGCCATAGCCCGTCGGGAAATCACTGATGTCATTCCAGGTTTGGCCACCATCTGAACTGAAAGAAGCTCCTGTACCTCTGGATGCCAAGAGATTCATTTCATCGAATGCGAAAAAGGCTCTGGTATCGCTATTGTCACTAGCATAAGGACCGGTCAACTCTTGCCAACTTAGTCCGCCGTTGCTGGTCTTGTACAGTTTATTGTCATTTCCAGCCACAAAACCAATGTCGTTGTCTAAGAATTCAACTACCCGAATGGGGAAGGGCAGCTCGTCGAAGCTTTCAAAATTCCAGGTTTGACCGCCATTGTCCGAGTACATCACTTGCTCGTTCATGACAAAAATGATGCGTCCGTTGTCTAGCACATCGAAAAATTCCAATCCGCTTTCTACCTGGTCGACCTCATCATCGGTCAAGAGATTCTGCCAACTGTTGCCACCGTCCGTACTCAGTGAAGCATTGGCAGAACCCCAGGTGGCAATAATGTCCCCATTATCTAAAACCTCCATGTGCCGACCGGTCAGGAAGGTGCTGGTGAAATTGTCGGGTTGGGCGAATATCCAGTTCTCTCCGCCATCTGTAGTACGACCAATGGTACTCTGGTTGCCAAGTACATAACCTACATTTTCATCGAAGAAAACCACTTCGGTAAAGTCTGCCCGCACGGCTTCGTTCTTGACTTCAAAGCTCATCGCTAGGTCTGTACTTTTCAAGACAGCCGACTCATCTCCCGCTATAAAAACGTCGGTGCCTCGGTATTGTACATTATTGGCTCGGCCAAAGGAACTGTACTGTCCTTCATCTATCCAGGTTTGTCCTGCATCAGTGGTGATCGATAAGCGGTTAGGAAACACATGAGCGTGATAAACGTCATTGCCAATAGGATAGAACGTAGGCTGATTAAAAGTAAGATTCTCGGCACCCAGTGTCCAACTCGTTCCACCATCGGTAGTAAAGAAGGTGCTGCGGTCGGTGGCATACAGCATTCCGTTTTGACTATCCTGAAAAACGGCGTACGAAAAGAAGCTCGGATGGGTGTAGAGTGTATCCCAGCTGTCTCCCTGATCTGTAGATCTGACCAGCGCATATTCGGCAGGTGAGGTGTCTTCCACCCGGAAGGATGTGTAGATGGCCTGATCCAGCTGAAACCACCGGGCAGATGAGCCAGCTGGCAGTATGACCTGAGACCAGTTTTGCCCGTTGTCTGTCGAGCGCCAGATGTCAGAAAAGCTATTCAACAATAAGACCGTTCCGCCGTCCATGAAAGCGAATCGCTCTGGCGAAAAAAAGTCCAGCTCGATGCTAGTCCAACTATCTCCCCCATTGGTCGACCTGAAGATGAACCCTGGGGCAGCCATGAGTACCGTCTGGCAATTCGTACCTGGCTGGCAGCCCAATATCTCGTATTCCAAATCGGCCATGGGCGCTTGTATCGGAGCCCAGCTTTCCCCATCGTCGGTGGTTTTGAGCAGACTTCCGCAGGTACCTGCCGCAAAGCCCACCCCATTGGGTGCTACTTCTATAGCCTGAAATTGGGAGGTGAAATCAAAGGGTGCCTGTATTTCCAGCGATTGAGCCGAGGCAAAGCCAGCCCAACAGAGAGCTAGTGTGGTAAGTAATATAAAAGTGCGCATTAGAATGGTTTTTAAATGAATGATTGTAAGGCAATCAAAAATTACTGGACGATAATCCGGCCGGTCTGGAGCCAGCTCTGACCTTGTACGCGTACCAGGTATATGCCCCGGGCTAAAGGGCCTAAGTCCAGATCAATCTGTGATTGGTTTTGGGTATTTCTCTGAAATAATAGTCTGCCGTTGAGGTCAAATACTTGAATATCAGCTGGTTCGCTTGCATGCTGATCAGACAAGCTCAAAGTCAAAAGTCCGGATGTCGGATTGGGGAAAGCATTCAGCTGAGACGCGCTTCGTCTGGGACTGCGAGTGCTCACTGCCAGGTCAGTATCTACTCGAGCAATCAGGCTACCACTTCCTATCACATAGAAGAAATCACCACTCGGCGTCAAAGAGCCGCCTCCACCAGCATGACAAAAAAACGCGGCATCCGACCAGGTCTGTCCCATGTCGTCAGACCAATGTAAGCTCGCATTATTGCCAGAGGCAAAACCAGCACTCCAGAGTCTACCATCAGCAGCCAGGCTAAAGCCAAATCCCGTAGGGAAATCATCGATATCCTCCCAGGTTTGACCACCATCCGAACTGAAAGAAGCTCCTGTCCCTCTAGATGCTATGAGATTCATTTCGTCGAATGCAAAAAACGCTCTGGTATCGCTATTGTTATTACTGTAAGGTGGCGTGAGCTCTTGCCAGCTCAAGCCTCCATCTGTTGTCTTATATAGGTTGTTGTTGTCGCCTGCTAAGAAGCCGATCTCGTTGTTCAGAAATTCGACTACCCGAATGGGGAAAAGCAGTTCGTCTATGGTTTCAAAATTCCAGGTTTGACCGCCATTGTCCGAGTACATCACTTGTTCGTTCATTACGAAAATGATGCGTCCATTGTCGAGGACATCGAAGTATGCCAAGCTACCTTCTACTTGATTTACCTCTTCATCGGTCAAGAGGTTCTGCCAGCTGTTGCCACCGTCCGTACTCAGTGAAGCATTGGAAAATCCCCAAGTGGCAATGATGTCTCCATTATCTAAAACCTCCATGTGCCGACCGGTCAGGAAGTCGCTGGTAATATTGTCGGGTTGGGCGAATATCCAGTTCTCCCCGCCATCTGTAGTACGACCAATGGTACTTTCATTGCCGAGTACATAGCCCACATTTTCATCGAAAAAAACCACTTCGGTAAAGTCTGCCCGCACCGCTTCATTTTTAACTTCAAAGCTGATGGCCAGGTCAGTACTCTTCAATACTGCCGATTGATTCCCGGCTATAAATACATCCGTACCTCTGTATTGCACGGCATTGGCCCGACCAAAATCGTTGTATTGTCCTTCGTTTACCCAGGTCTGGCCTGCATCAGTTGTCGTGAATAAAGTATTGGGGAAAGTATGGGCGTGATAGACATTATTGCCCAGCGCAAAGAGCCCTACTTGAGATAAACTCACCTCAGAGTTTGAGGTCCAATTTATACCGCCATCGGTAGTTACGAAGGTATTTCCGCTTGTAGCATAGAATATACCATTCATCTCGTCTTGAAAAACTACGTCGGAAAAGAATCCCGGATGGGTGTACAGCGTATCCCAGCTAACACCTAGATCGGTTGACCTTACCAGAGAATAGGTAGGAGGTGAAGCCCCAAGCAGGCGAAAAGAAGTATAAAGCGTCTGATCGAGTTGAAACCACTCTGCCGATGGACCTCCTGGCATCTCTATGGTCGTCCAGCTCTGGGCACCATCATTGGATCGCAGTATCCGGTCTTGCTCATTCAATAGCAGTATGACATCGTTGTCCATGAAGGCAAATTTGTCGGGGAATTCTGTATCTATTTCGACGCTGGTCCAGCTATTTCCACCGTTTGTGGAACGGAAAACCAATCCCGGTACAGCCATCAAAACTTCCTGACACCCACTGCCGGGTACGCAGGCAAGGACTTCGTATTCCAAATCGCCTATAGGTGCTTGTATCAGTGTCCAGCTTTCCCCATCGTCGGTGGTTTTGAGCAGACTTCCGCAGGTACCTGCCGCAAAGCCCACCCCATTGGGTGCTACTTCTATAGCCTGAAATTGAGAGGTGTAATCAAACGGTGCCTGTACCTCAAGCGATTGAGCCGAGGCATAACCAGCCCAAGCGAGAGCTAGTGTAGTGAGTAAAATATAAGTGCGCATAAGAATGATATTAATTGGATAAGATTTTGGGAGAAGGCGTAGGAGCTCGGACAAGCCAATCTCCATTTTAGCGGACGATCACACGAGCAGTGCTAACCGATTGGCGGCCAAAGACCCTGAGGTGATACATGCCACTAGCCAGACCGGCAAGCGATAAGGAGGGCTGATTATTAGCGGGTAGTTGGCCCTGAGAAACGAGCTTTCCGCTAGCATCGAAGAGTTGCCAGTCGAAAGCCTCTGATATTGCTCCCGCTGGACGAGGATCTCCGTAATGCTCTGCTCCCGCTAGACGAGGATCTCCGCGATGCTCCGACCTGCGGAAGTCCAAATAAATCAAGCCGTTTGTCGGATTGGGATACACGATCAAAGGCTCTATTTGAGCAGAATTGGGTACTTGGGCAATAGAGCTTGGGCCAATGAGTAGGCGATCTACACGCAACCCACTGCCAGCCAGATAGAGAAACGAGCCATCGCTGTTTACGGCCAGATCGTCGTAAGAGGTGCAGCCACGAGACAATTCTTCCCAGCTGTCGCCCTGGTCTGTAGAGCGATAAATGAAATTGCCTTCACTGGTTGCCCGGTAGGTGTATATATCTGCGTTTGGGGCGAGGGCCAGGCGGCGTGTAGCAGAGGGAATGCCATCTGTAGACCAGCTTTGCCCGCCATCTGTACTGCGCGCGAGTTGGGAGGTTGGCCCTGCCAGCAGGCGACCGTCACCCAGGTCCAGGCCGTAGGCAAAAATGCTGCCTGCCGGGAGTGCATCGGTTGTTTGCCAGCTCAGTCCACCATCTGTAGATCTAAGGAGGCGTCCAAGAGTCCCACCAATCAAAGCCGATTCATTGCCATTGAGCGATAGGAAATTGGGGTTGAAATTCAGGCCGTGAAAGACTACGGTCCAGCTTTGGCCATCATCGTCTGAATAGAGATAGTGATTGGTGCCAAAGATTCCCCACCGCCCTGTACTTGCCCGCTCGATTAACCGCAGGCTGCCATTGGTCAGGGTGTCGGTGATGGATGTGGGTATGAAGTCGAAAGTGGTGTTGAAACCGTCCATGGTGCGCATGGGCGGCCTGTTGGTGTATGTGACGATGGCCTCTTCGTCAGAAATGGCATAGACATCGGATAAGACGGCAGGGGCGTCAGAAAGATTGATCTCCGTCCAGTTCTCCCCCTCGTCATCTGATCGCAGTAAGCGATTGGCACCGTCGATTATGTAGCCGACCTCTGAGTTCTCTTCTGCAAATTCAATCTGATTTGCTACGGTCCTTAAATCAAGGAAGGTATTCTGTAAAGTGGCCAGGTCGTCTGTACTGCGTATGATCTCTGTATTTGGGCTAGCAAACCAATAGTTGGTGCCAGATCTATGTGTGTTTGCATTTATCGTTCCTCGGTTGGTCGTCGTATTTTCAATAGTATTGATCTCCGTCCAGCTTTGCCCGCCGTCGGTGGTTCGATTAAAGATTGAACTGCCAAATAGGTCTATGGTGCTCATGGACTGAGCCTCGAAATAGATTGCATTGATGGAGGGGTGAGGCCCTACCTCACTCCAAGTAATGCCACCATCTGTCGTTTGGTAGAGCGTACGCGTGTTATCAGAAAGAAAGCCATTCTGACCGTCGACCATGGATAGCTGATTGATGAATGTCGGATGTGTATAAGCCTCATTCCAGGTCTGGCCACCATCTTCGGTTTTAAGTACTTTTCCTGGGTTGTCATTGGTGATAAAACCTACCTGATTGCCAGGAAAGCTGATGCCGCCCGATGGCTGCGGGTTGATAGAAACCGAAGACCAACTCTGCCCATTATCGGTGCTGTACCATTGAGTCGGTGTTCGGCGGCCGTAAAAAACGGAGGTTTCATCGGGAAAGTATATGTCTACTCCAGTTCTACTGAGGTTCATTTCAAAAACAGACCAGCTCTCGCCAGAGTCTGTACTGCTGTAAATGAAATTCTTTCCACCGATGAATACCTCGGCACAGCCTGTACCCGGGCGGCAGGATACGGCTTCGAGTATATCGTCTTGTGGCAGACTGACCTGTGTCCAGTTCTGCCCGCCATCTGTGGTTTTCAGAGCAACTCCGCAGCTTCCGACCACAAAGCCAGTGCCATTGGCATCTACGTAAATGCCCGAAAAGTCTGAACTGTATGGCTGCGGGGAGAGATGTTCGACCTGACCTATTAACAATAGGCAGGGAACGGCTAATAAAAAAGTGTATAAGTAGCGCATAATAAAGGGATTTTAGAGATTTGAGCAAGTAGATATAAACATGAAAATGGGATGTAACGATACTCTACAGCTCGCTTGTAAAGGTGCGCCCAGGCTACTTAGAAAAACCTCTATGAATTCCGGTATTTCCTTAAAATCTATGAATTCATAGAGGGGAAGGGTGATCGATGACTTGCTGCTTTATAATTGATGTAGTTTATGCAACTCAGTACATATTTTGAATACTTCGGTGTTAAAATCTCTATATTTGCATGTAACTCAATCCTATGCTAGATCCGAATTGGAAGGAGATTGTCATTGGAACGCTCAAACCATACAAACCTGAGCGAATAGGTATATTCGGTTCCTACGCAAGAGGGGTAAATAAAGTCGGTAGTGATTTGGATATTCTCGTCTCTCTTCAAAAGAAGGTCGGCCTCCTTAAGTTGATTGAATTAGAGCAATCTATTTCTGATAAGCTGGGGGTTGAGGTTGACTTGTTAACTGAGAACGGCCTGAAGAATGAGCATTTAAAGGCATCAATTCAAAAGGATGTAGTTACCATTTTTCATGAGTAGCAGTAACCTTCTTTTTTTAAGTCATATCCTAGATAGCCTTCGGAAAGTATCTACATATCTTGAAGGGCAAAGCTACTCACAGTTTTTGGCTGACGAAATTCGACAGGATGCAGTGATTAGAAAGCTAGAAGTTGTAGGCGAAGCAACTAAGCGAGTTGAGAATCAATTGAGAGACAGATATAGCGAGGTGCCATGGAGAGCCATGGCTGGCATGCGGGATAAACTAATCCACGATTACTTTAATGTAGATTTAGAAATAGTTTGGGAAACAGCTAAGTCGGAAGTGCCAGCACTCGTTAAGCAGATAGAATTGATTTGCAAAGAGCTGGAAGAGAAAAATTAAGTTTTGTTGATGCCTAGAGTTGTCTATATCTCCGATTACTCCGACGCCCTAAATACCGTCCGACCGGAAGGTCGATTGTACGTAGGCCTGCTGCGCGATCACGGCTGGCAGGTAACCCTGCTGACACCACCGGGAGGCAACTACCTGAAAGATCTTGTAGCAGCAGGCGCAGAGATCATAGATATGGAAATGTCTGGTAAGCGAGACACCAAAGCACGCGAGCAAATCGCTGCTGTCCTCGCCCGCTCAAGCCAAGCGGTAGATGTGCTGCATCTCTACAACAGCCGAGCCATAACCAACGGAATCGCAGCAGCCAAGCATGTTGGTTTTCAAGGTCAAGTTTTGACTTACCGAGGGTATACGGGCAATATCCATTGGTGGGACCCAACTGCATACACAAAGCACCTTCACCCCAGAGTGGACGGCATCAGTTGTGTGTCTCCGGCAGTAGAAGAGGTATTCAATAAACTACCTGCCTGGGTAAAGAAGGAGACTAAGGTCATTGGCAAAGGCCACGAGCCATCCTGGTATACGGACGTTCAGGCTCTGGATTTGCAAGCTGAGTTTGGTATTCCTAGTCATCAAGCGGTTGTGGTCATTGTGGCCAATGCTCGCCGCATGAAGGGTATGCAATATTTGGATGCAGCGGTTAAATCTTTGGAGGCCAATTTGAATATCCACTTCCTATACGTCGGTCGCGGTTTAGATACTGCTGCTACTCGATCGGCTTATGCATCCTCCCCTTATGCCGATGCGGTAACTTTTGCTGGCTGGCGCTCTGACGTATTGCGCATACTCAAAGCCGCAGATATTAGCTTACTGCCCAGTGTAAAAGGGGAGGGATTGAGTAAAGTGCTCTTGGAATCTATGTTCCTGGGGCGTGCTACGATTATGACCAATATTGGCGGCAATAAGCACCTGGGCATAGACGGGCAAACGTGCTTGGTGGTACCTCCACGCGATCCAGCTGCCTTGGCTGGGGCATTGACCCAGCTGGCAAAAGATAAATCCTTGCGCGACCAACTAGGACCAGCTGGTCAGGCTTATGTCGAGGAGCATTTCCATGCTGACCGAACGGCGGCAGAACTGGACGCTTGGTACCGAAAATTGATAAAAATGCCGGTTTAGAAGCCACAGTAGCCAGTTTTAAATCGATATTCTTTTCTTTGATCTCCCATGTTTAAATCTGTACATAATCAGTTCTATTTGGCCGTAGCTATTTTGCTGCTAGCTAGCTGGTTTAGTATAGGCTTCCATCAAAGCGACGAGCACTACCAGATACTGGAGTTTGCGGCTATGCGGGCCGGACATGCGCCCGCAGACCAGTTGCCCTGGGAATATGCCGAGCAGATGCGTCCGGGCTTGCAGCCATTTATGGCTTACGTGGCATATTCGCTTATCGGCCATCCATTCTGGACCGCTTTTTTACTGCGTTTATTGTCTGGTGCATTTACGCTTTGGGTGGCGTGGTTGGTCTTTAGACGCTGCGTGCCGAGGCTGGAGTACGCAGACTGGCGACCCTGGTTGGCAGGGGTATGCTTGCTACACTGGGCAATGTGGTATAGCGGACTGCGGTTTGCCAGCGAGAGCTGGTCTGGTTTGACCTTTGCCCTGGGATATTTGGTGTATATGAACCAAGAAGAGCGGGCCAAAGTATCTGGTGGGTCAGTCTTACGCGCATTATTAGTTGGCTTTTTATTTGGCCTGGCCTTTTGCTTCCGCTATCAGCTTGGCTTATTGATACTCGGTTTTGGTGGCTGGTTGGTATTCATTCACAAAGAAAAGTGGAGCCTACTCGGTATTATTATTTTAGGGGGTTTTTTTGCTCTGGGATTAGGTGTTCTTGCCGATCGCTGGCTCTACGGAGAGTGGGTCAATGCGCCCTGGAATTATCTGGCCCAGAATCTCATTGAAGGTAAGGCCGCCACTTTTGGCACCCGACCGTGGTGGGGATATTTCGAGCTGGTTTTCCTTAGAGGTATCCCGCCCATCAGCCTGATATATATCCTGGGGCCGTTGCTGTTTTTCTGGCACTATCGCCGCCATCCACTCACCTGGGCTTGGGTACCTTTCTTGCTGATACATATCATATTGTCTCGCAAAGATGTGCGCTTCTTATTTCCACTTTTACCCCTGTTGCCCATTGTGCTGATTGGAGCTTGGCAAGTAGGGTACAATTATTTTTTTGGACTTCCGCAGGTCGGAGCATCGCGGAGATCCTCGTCTAACGGGAGCGGAGCATCGCGTAGATCCTCGTCCAGCGGGAGCGAAGCATCGCAGAAACTGACGAATCCAGTCAAGCGTAGCAAAATGAATAGCCGCTGGCGCTATGCCGTTTACCTTGTGGCTGTACTCAACTTCGGCATTCTGTCTGTCAATACCTTTCGGCCCATGCGTCCGTCTGTGGCTGCGGCCAGATATGTTTATAATCACTTGCCAGAAGACGCTACTGTGATTGTGCCCGATGGTCGACCCTATGCCTTCTATGATTTACCGGCTTATTTCTATCGGCGAGCTGGTTTGCAGGTTCTCCCCGAATGCCCAAGCGATGAAGGCTGCTATCGAATACTAAAAGCCAGATCAAAAGAAATTCCCGATGATGCTAAAGTTTTATGGACCAATCGACCCGCTTGGTTGCCTGAATTAAATCAAAAATGGTATTGGGTCGTGGAATAGTTCGTCTAATTCTCAATACATGAATCGCAAGATCTGGCAACCATTCCTGATTTTCATATTTCTGTCTCTAGCCTTGCGTTGGGGTACTTCCTGGTTTTCGGCCATCAATAATGACGAGAGTACTTACCTATTAATCGCCAGAGAGATCATGGATGGGAAGGTGTACCTAAAAGATGTCATCGATACCAAACCCATCGGTATTTTTTGGTTGTATGCCGCTCTGATTAAACTGACGGGTGGGAGCCTATTTGCCATTCGTATGGCGACGCATTTGGTTATTGCTTGTACTGCCTTTGCTTGCTTCTTGGCTGGTCGAAGAGCGAGTGGCCAGTATGCCATAGGCCTGGTCGCTGGTGTAACTTACATTTTTGCCAATTCGATATACAGTCGTTATGGGATCGGGCCCAATAGCGAGACTTTTCTCAATTTGCTCACCGTATCAGTTGTTGCCATTGGCGTTGCACCTCGCGTTCGCCTACCCAAAGCAGATTCCGCTTTCTGGCACTGGCCGCTTATGGGTTTTTTATTGGGAACTGCGGTAATCATCAAGCCATTTGCTGCTGCCGAGAGTCTGGCCATCGGACTGTTTATGCTTTGGTACTATTGGGTATATAGACGCGAGTGGGGTAGGGGGCTATTTGCCGGGGCCTTGCTGGTTTTTGCCTTTTGTATACCCCTTGCCATTGTATATGCCTATCACCATTCATTAGGTATGACCGAAGAATTGCTCTACTACACCTTTGAAGTAAATAGCAGATACCCCGTCCCGCTAGCTTGGTACAAGCGATTGCAATTTATTGGCGATTATCTATTGCGCTTTTTTATGTTCTCCGTTCCAGCTGGGGTGGCCTTGCTAGCCGCCAAACGCGGAGTAAATCGGACATGGGTGTTTTTTTTGCTGGGCTACTTCCTACTGGTTTCGATCATGATCTTGCTGCCCGGTCGTCGGTTTGCCTACTACCAGATTCAACTGCACCCTGCACTTTGTTTGCTGGCAGCTGCTTTTTTCGATCCGGCTGTCGAATATTTCTCTAAAATCCGCAATCAGCTCGCTAGCAGGAATGCCTTGGTAGCAGTTGTTTGTCTCGCTGTGTTACTGGGATTCGCGCATTACTATTCCTTCTCCACCAAGCCCGACCGCCCGCGTATGATAGCGGCATATTTTGAGGATAAGCTTGCCGAAGAAGAACTCTTTTTTACCGTCACCAGCCACCAGGGCGCTTACTATTTAATGGATAAGCCCCTTCCCGCTCGATTTGTACATACACCACTAATGTTTCATCGCGATCATGTGGCCGCCTTCGAAATCGATGAAGTCCAGGAAGGGGAACGCATACTCGCCAACCCCAATTTGAAGTACCTGGTGCGGCACCCCAGAAACGAGGCCTTTTTTACCCCGCTTTCCGAGCGCTTGTTTTCCGAATTTACTTTAGTGGATAGTATAGATGCAGAGATGTACGTGTGGGAGCGTGGGGTGGGGGAGTAGGTATCGCCCGAAAGAGTTTGTCTCAACGAAGTTTCATGAAAGCGTTATTTACATAGCCGCAGCGTGACGATATAGTAATAAAGTGATCAAATACGCCACCATAGCTCCTCAGGAGCGTTACATCAATAGCCACAAGGTGGCGACATGCTTATTACATCCAGATATATGAATTCCTTCCAATCCAACGAGCTCATAGACAAACTGCCGAAACACTTAAAGCAGTTCATCAAGCCACAGAACTACGAAAACTACACCCCTATCAATCAGGCGGTATGGCGCTATGTGATGCGTAAAAATGTAGACTACCTATCGAAAGTAGCGCATTCCTCCTACCTCGAAGGATTGAAAAAGACGGGCATAGAAATAGATGACATCCCCAGTATGTATGGGATGAATCGCATTTTAAAGGAAATCGGATGGGCAGCCGTAGCTGTAGATGGATTCATCCCACCCAACGCATTTATGGAGTTTCAAGCGCATAAAGTCTTGGTGATTGCCTCCGATATTCGCCAGCTGGAAAACATCCAGTACACCCCAGCGCCCGACATCATTCACGAGGCAGCTGGCCATTCACCCATCATCGCCAATCCAGACTATGCAGAGTATCTCAGAAGGCTGGGTGCGATAGGTGCAAAAGCCATACTGTCTAAGCACGATATGGATTTGTACGAAGCCGTCCGGAAACTCTCTATCTTAAAAGAGGCCGAGCAAGTCGATCTGGCAGAAATTGCAGCAGCAGAGCAGGCTGTAGAAACACTACAAACAGCCGAGGTCGAACTATCGGAGATGGCCCAAATCCGCAATCTTCAATGGTGGAGTGTAGAGTACGGACTTATAGGAGAAATAGAAGACCCTAAAATATATGGAGCAGGCCTGCTCTCTTCCATAGGCGAAAGTAAGTGGTGCATGACAGATGAGGTCAAGA
>JBCDFE010000112.1:0-14506 GCA_039178745.1 Bacteroidota bacterium
ATTGCGAAGAGCATCCGTCGTTGATGCGGGGAGTATACAGAGACTAGAATCACCCTACAGACGAATTGGAAGCGGCCTGCAATTGGGCTATCAATCGGAGAAGACCAATATTTCATTAAATATATTCTCGGCTAGAGATAAAACCGAAGAAGTAGACGATGCATCTATTGACAGTCTGGATCGTCCCGAACAGAATTTGTGTCTGGGGCTGAATATGCAGCAGCAAATTTCAGAGAAGCTTTTTGTGCATGGCGAATGGGCTGTGTCTGCTTTGACAAGAGATCAGAACCAGCCAGAACTTGAAAACTCTAGTGGGTTTCAACGTATGTTTGGTCTGTTTCGGCCAAGGATAAGTACGGGTTATCATCAAGCTTACCGCTTTGGGATTCAGTTTAAACCCGGCGCGTTCGATTGGTCAATCCAATTCGAGCGTATAGACCCCGGGTACCGCACACTCGGCTCACTTTATTTTCAAAACGATATTGAAAATATCACTACCCAAATTGTCTTGCCTATTCTACAAGGTAAATTCCAGCTTCAAACCAGCTTAGGCTTACAAAGGAATGATCTAAACCAAGTCAAAGACCCAAGCGGTTTCAGAAGATTTATCGGCAACCTTGCATTGAGTGCACAGTGGACAAATACCATAAACAGCCAAATAAGCTGGTCTAATTTCAGGACAACCAATAGGATTAGTGCGGTTAACGTGCCTTTTGTAGAAGTGGACAGCATCGTTATCGTACAAAGCAACAACAATCTGAATTTGTCAAACAGCTTTCAAATTGGACAAGGCGGCAAACAAATCATCACGACAAACTTTGGTTTTCAGGAAGCTCAAACTATTCGAAACGATACGCTTGACGGACAAGAGAGCAATCAGTTTTTACTCGGATTAGTTGCTTACAACTTAAATATGACACATGGCAGTCAACGACAATCAAGCTTAACAGCCTCTGTATTGGCGCATCAGAATAGATTACCAATAGGGAATATTTTTCTATTCGGTCCTAGTCTTGGGTATCAGATGAAATGGGGAAAGGAGAAGCCCCTGCAACTAGGGGCTACCCTTGCTTTATCTAGTGTGCGTACGGAAGAAAATTCAAATAGTGGTTTACTGCGGTTCCAGATATCTGGTAATTATAAGATTGTAGAAGCGTCTCAAATTGGGTTTACTGCCACTTACTTAGATAATCAATCTGCAGGTCAGCCATTTAGAGAACTCACCATGGGGATTAGATTTGGATATATTTTTGGATTAAATAAGAATGGCCGATCTGGCTAATCTTCGTTCAATCTTCAAGTAATATGGTTTCTGCTAAGTTGGAAAAACCACCGTCGGGAAACCTAACCAGTAGTTGATATCTAACTTGCTTACCGTTACTGATCTGGCTGTCTTTTATTTGGAAATAATCAGAGGAATTTCGGATCAATCTATCGTCGCCTGGATCCAATTGCAAGTAAGTTCTCATGGGTTCTTCTTCAATTGATCGAAAAACTTGAAATAAGCTGGCTTCAGCAGGGTAATCAAAGGAAAAATACAATTGCACGGACCCATCGAGCTGACGAACAGCACGAAAGTTTCGGACTTCTCCTCTTCGACCAGAGTCGATTCTAGTAGCCGTGGAGCTGGGGGAAACGTTCTGGAGTCCAGAATCATCTATAGCCATTATTCGGTACAGATATGTTCGGCCTATTTGGGTATTTTCATCTAGGAAGCTATCGCCGCTAGTGATGAAGCTACCTGCGGAAGTCCCATCCTCCCAAACATCCAGCCATCCCTGGGTATTCTCATCTTGGGGACGCCTTTGCAATGTAACATTTACAATATCTCGACTCGGACTGGGTGCCCAGGAGAGAAATACGCCTGCTCCACGTCCCTCTATTT
Organism: Bacteroidota bacterium; assembly: GCA_039178745.1. GTDB lineage: Bacteria > Bacteroidota > Bacteroidia > Chitinophagales > Saprospiraceae > Neolewinella. The sequence continues at coordinate 1,886 of JBCDFE010000112.1, forward strand.
CCAATATCCTGGGTGCGACCGGCGGGTTATTATCCGGGCGTTTGACGCGCACCACTTCTGAAAAGTCGCTGTAATTCCCATAGTAGTCAATGGCCTTGATTTTAAAGTAGACCGCTTCGCTTAACGTCTCCATTGTGGCCTGGTGTTCGTAATTGGTCTCTGCGATAGCGTCGGGGGTGATTTGGATAAAATAGCCTTCCTCTTGATTGGCGATATATATCCTATAGCCCTGGTGGTCTGGCTCGGAGTTAGGATTCCAGCTCAAATGAACCACCCCTGTAGAGTCCATACTGCCAGACAGGCCGACTGGTGGGGATGGCGGCATATCGTCTTCCAGTGAAATGAGTCGGGCCAGGCTATGAATTTCATAGTTATTTTGATCTACGGCAATGACCGTATAAAACCTGTTTGATTTTGGGCCTGGATCTACAAATGATCGCTGGCTCACATCCGTTATCCATGGTGATATCAACTCGCCCAGTTGAGAAGAAAGTGTAGATCTGTAAATTTTAAACCCTTTAATCAGATCGCTGGCTTCGAAGGGAAACGACCATTCTATTCTAAGGGCATTTTCTCCAATCTGGATCAGGTTAGTGATTACAGGTGTATGGGGAATCGGACCGGGTTTTCCCCTTCCAATAATCTCATCCCCGAATAGCCCGTCAACCCCAAAATAGGACCTACCCCGCAGGCGGTAGCGGTGTTCTTCCTCATTATTTGCCAAGGTATCTACGTAGTACACATCTTGATTGGTCAGATCTTCTGCATCAAAAAAGACGATGGGCAATTCATTGACTTGTTCCCATGGTCCACTTCCGACTGATCGCTCGATATCATATGATGAGTAAAAGAAGCTACTGGCCGACTGATCCCAACTAAGTTCTACGGTTTTTTCCGCCCACTCTCCTTTCAATTCGGGAGGTGGAGGCAGTACCGTTCTAGCATCGGAGCTGACTTTCACGTTAGGATAAATGTCACCGTCTTCGAGAATTACTCCATTAATCTGTACTTCATAAATATAGATTTTGCCATTTTCGATGCCTTCATCTATGAATGCCAAACCTGCAGCTAAGGCTACTTCATAAAACTGGTCGGCGGAGAATAGCGAAAGGCCGAATCTATATTCCTCTACCGATTGCAGATACGCCATGCGATCTTGCAACTCGTCGGGAACTTCGGGATTTATTAAATCTTCACTGTATAAAGCTCCTGCATACATTAGAGCAGCCTGAAGCGTATCGGTTATGGGTCTCCATGCACTCAGTGGCAGTGGAATAAAGTCATCGCCCAGTAGTTTTCGGCTGCCTGGTATATTCTGCTCTGAGCGGTATATGGAATAACCATTTTCATTTCCCATTTTCCAATGCTCAAAAGTCGTTGGAGCCCAACGCAACCGTATGCTTTCTGATCTTGGATCTGCGAGTATGATGGCAGGGTATTCACTGCCGTCTGAGCGGGGAATGTCTTGTGCTTTACTATTATGACAACACAAAATAAACAGGCAAGTAAGAATCGTTTTTGCAAAATGGATCATAGCACTCAATTTTCTACTCTAAGCCTAAGTGTTACGGTTGTATTAGGTACTGTCTGACCGGGCAAAAAGTAAGAAGCATCGAAGAAGAAGACCTTTCCTCTATAGGTGCTTTCGATTGTTGCACTACCAGTGACAAACGGTACCACCCAATCTGGTAAATTTTGCGTGAAAGCGTCAGTCATTCGTTGTGCAAAGATCGCCGCCTGCTCTTCTGTATTTCCCTCAAAGCCAATAGGGTTATTCTGTGCGTCATCTGATTCGTTTGGATCGGCAGTTGCTGTTTCCATAATTCCTTCTTCCAGTTCGCTGATCAGCTGAGCGAGAACTTCATAAGACTGGATGATCCGCAGGGGAAAAGCAAAATCAAAACGCCCATAACCGTGACTATCAGTAGCCGTTCCCGAATCCCAACTGTTTAGATCAACCAGAGAAACCTCAGCATTTAAATGTACAGTAATGGAATCTACAGGAGCAGATTGTTCTACATCGTAGGCCTCTTCTAATCGATACTGGTTTGTTTCAAAAAAGCCCATATCTGTTAGGCCTATTAATTGAATTAGTCCAGGCAAATCGCTATTCAAGCCTAATTCGATATGATCAAAGTTTTCATATTGTACCCCAATTGGAAATATAAATTCTGGATTCGGCAGCTCTCTATTGTGCAATTGATCTAGCATCTTTTCCTCAAAGCTGGCGTATTCACTAACTCTGAAAAATGCCGTCCATAGAGGATCGACTGTTTCTAAGCCTTGCCCTTCTGAGAGTGGAACGATCATTAAACGGTAAATGGCCGTTTGATCTAAGCCGATCAGATCGAATTCCAATGTATTACTGTAAGCATCGTAGCTAATTTCCCTTGTGCTCTGCTGGCCAGAGCTAGATTCAAATACAGCGTACCTAGTGTCTGAAAATAAATCGTCTTGTCCTTGCACAAGCTGGAGATAGCCCAGTGAACTTTCTTCGGGATAAATATTCAGCTGCCCGTTTGTTGGATAGCTATAGGCCACATTGGATAGTGGAATCGTATCTATAGCTCCTCCCGTATTGAATGATAAACTAACCAGTGTATCCTGTACAGTGGCGCCGGTAGACAAGTTTTTGAAAATGGCCCTCATCCGAAATTCTACCGATGAGTTGGGCAAAAGAACATCTTGTGAATAGTATTCGAGATCTATGCTACCCTGTTGGTAATTTAATGTGCCAGGAATTATACCATTCTCGCCAATGAGCCTGATATCATCGACCTGAAGCATATAATCGTCATCATTGTATACCTCTGATTCGTCTATGGGGTAGTTGAAGCTCACCCTGAATATTTGGTTAGTTGGTAAAACAACTTCTTGATTATTGGGCACAACAGAAGATACCAAAATGGCATTGGACATGGGATCGCCGCCACCGGCTGCTTCCATTTCACATTCTTTACCAACTTTGAAATTCATTCGGAAAGTCCCCCTGATAAACCCAAGCACCCGGTACCTGACACCCAGTCTGCCTCTACCAAAAAATGGCTTGGGCCCTTTCATCTGGAGTGAGGCAGCCACACCGGCTTCCAGAATATTTATTCGAACGGTGACTAAGAACAGTTTAAATTCGAGACCAACACTGCCCTCTACATAGGCCCAGGCTTGTCCGGCAGCATACCAGCCATCGAAGCCGGGTTTGCTTCCGGTATTGGCGCAGATTACACCTGGATATTCCTGCACATTGATGTCGAAACCAAGTCCCGCGGCAATCTCTACGTACAAAACGGTGCTGATTGGCTTAGCCTCCAGATATAAGGAAGCGCCAAAGGCCAGCCCTCTACCAGACGCGTACAGACTTTCATTGCGCATGAAGTTGCTTTCCCCACCTGTGATACTCGTAACATAATGTGGTAAGTCTGGCAAAGGGGGAATATTGGTCCCTAGGCAGAAATAGGCCGTAATGCGCACATCGATTCCCAGTATTTTGGTGCCTACAGCGATTGGCCCGGGAGGAGGCGCATTTGGTAAATATTGCGCAACGTGCATATCGCTGGCTGGCCTTCCGATATTTATCCACCAGTCACCTCCACTATCCCAGTGCAGGCCAATGAAGCCTGCATACCCAGCTCCGGGAATATTAAATGGTTCGACCGATTCATCGTAATTGACCATCATAGCATCTCCAGCCCGGCCTTCCAGGAAGCCGTACTTTAAGTATAGGTAAGCTTCCGCATTGAAAATGGTCATCATTTCTGAGGAGCCATCTACAGGTTCTCTGCTGATCATAAAGTGGAACAGAGCAGCCAATCCTTCATCAGGTGGCTGATTGTTCCAGTTGATGGGGCCAAAAAAAGTCGCGTTACCGAATAGTTCTGCCCGCCAACCGTTGCTGCCGTTCAGCTGTAGTTGAAAAGTACCATTAATGCTGATGGCCTTCTCATTTGGCAAATTGGTAGCAATAACGATATTCACTTTTATACCAAATCCATCGGGGCTAGGTACCAGCTGCGTTCCACTTAGGTTATAACCAATGAACTCTGATAAGGCACTGGGATTATTGCTGGCTACGGCATTGGCGATATTAGTAGAGTCTTGAAAAGCTTGTGCATCTGCATTGTCTGGGATGGGCGTAAACATCAAATCGCCAGTGACCATGTTGTTCCACACGCCACCGCCTATGCCGCGAACGGAGAATGGTCCAGCGGGAATGATGCCCTTGGGTAGTTTGGCGAGCGCATCAACCATGAAATATTTATATCTATCGTCGCCTTCTCCCACTTCTCCAAACTGTGCGGCTGCAGCTATTCCAACCCCACCGAATGCTCTGAACCAAAGGCTGCCACTACCGTAGAAGCCCCGGCCGTAGGTAGCATCTTCGTTATAAAAAGCAATGGTGGCACGCACCCCGAAAGCACTTGTACTGGCATCGATGGTCAGTGCATCTACGGCAAATTGCTGAAACTGATACCTCTCATACCCAGCATCTGAGTTTATCTCACCAATAATCCGAAATGCACCTCCTGCGGCCAGGTCAAAACCATCACCGCCCACCTCGACCTCGACGGCAAAAGATAGTGTGGGGTCTGAGGTGGAAGGATCTGACGCAAAATCTATATTGGAGATGTGCAGATTAAAACTCCCAATGGATGCACTTATGGCGCTGGGAAAACTCCAGTCTCCATAATCCACGATGCCAGCACGACTGGAAATAATCAAACCATCGAAATCGGTAGACTCTACCGTAAGGTTGAAGTTACCTCCCTCACTGCCCGCTTCTATATAAACCGATGCGTGAATACCCGCTGTCACTGTCAGCTCCGATTCTTCATATTCAATATCCAGAAAGGTGCCGGGTCTTATGGTCAAGCTCGACTCTCCCCAGAGGGGCACCCAATAATCTCTATTCGTTTCAGCAGAAAGGGCGTAATAGGAATCTGGCTCTACATAACCGATATAAGATAGACAATCTTCCCGCTGTAGGCCATCGTCGGTATACTGCCCATCAGCGGTTGGAATTTCTGCGAGTAGGGGTACATTGACTAGGCCATCGAGACGCACTATTTCTACTTGGCTCTGCATAAAGCGCATGCGAAAGGTATCGACCGAGAAGGCCCAGTCGCCTGCACGGCCCTCATTGAGCGGCAATAGATTTTCTATGCCGAATAAGCCTGTCAAACCGCGCTCATCAACAATGATTCCGTCTCCAAATACGCGTATAGGTTCTGCATCGGCCCGCTGCCAGCTTTCGGGAAGCTGAATGGAAATTCGATGGATATACACCCCTTGCCAGAGGTCCAGGAGTTCATCACCCATGCTATAGGGGCAAAGGTAGTTTTCAGGTATCCGCATTGGGCTGGGGTTGCGAGTCTCACTAAAATCGAGGCTTATTTGCTCAGCATGAATTTGGATATCGTGATAGCTTTTCAAAACAAAGGTGTCTCGACTACCCGTCTCGATAAAAAAATCTCCACTTCCGGCCTGAATATTGAAATCCCAGTGCACTCGCTGAAACAAGGCATCTGTCATGCCGCCTTGACCAAAAGACGCGCTACCGCCAGGCAGTAAATCGTCTGTCAAAGGTTCGCCCTCGCGTACGGGCAATACCCAATCTCGGCTTAAGACCAAACTCGCATCGATGCTCAAGGCCGACAAGCCTTCGCAACTGACTTGCGCATAGGTTCCTCTTCCGTTGGGAGTATTACCTACTCGTGGATAAAAAACCAATCGGCTTTTACCCTGGGTAATGTTGATGCCAAAGACATCGAGTAGTTCTAACTCCAAGTCTCCAATACCTCCCGCCCTAGTAAATTCTACATCAGTAGCTCCTAGTAGCAGTCGATCGGGCATACCCGGAAATTCCACACCAAGGGCCACATCAACTTCCATGTGTGTGGGTTTTAAGCTCGCTCCGGATAAGACAAGATGTATGGTAACGTCTCCAAAGTTTTGAGAAATACCCATAGGAAAGTCTACAGGAATACCGCTCAGAAAGTCTTCTATATTGTTTCCAATTTCCTGGAATCTGTCGATGGCCGCATTCATCTCATCTGCAAGCTCTCGCATGTCTCCTGCAAGTTGTCCCAGCTGCCGGACATCATCACTACCAACCAAATTTGCATCGAGCGAAAACGGCAGTTTCTCCGCCTCTTGTCGGAGTATGGCCTCTTCATTGAAAGAGGCAATAGCATCCAATAGCTCACTCATACCATTTGCAGGCAATCCACTCTTCGGTGCATTGGAGGCAACAACGGTATAGAAGCAAAAAAACAGGGAGGCAAATAAGGTCAAAGGGTGCTTCATCAATAGGTATCTTGGATTATTTCGTAATTATTACCCAAACTGCGCAGCCAAGCCCGAACTTCAGTCAAAGCAGCCGGGTAATCGTCTACATCGAGATCACCTGACACACTCCGTGCAAAGGGAAAGTCTTTCAAAACGGGTGCCAGTGATTCCATCAATCGGTATCCGCAATCAATCTGCCCATTGCTATGCGGATCAGGTGGATCGCAGCTACTATCGCTCATTAATAATCGCTCTATCAGCAAGTCGAATACATCTCGATTCCGCGTGTAGACCAGCATTGGGACCACATCGTAGACAAAGGTATTTCCGTTGGCAAGCTGGCGGATATTACCTAAAAGCTGCTGTGTTTTAGCTTCATCACCAGTGCGCAATAAGGCTAAGCCATAATTTCGCTTTTGCTTGGAGCTGGTTATTGTCTCGGCAGGTATACTTCTCAGGGCATCGTCCATTTTCAGGTAGCCAGCCAGTAAGAAGTACTGGTCTCGGTGTGGCATACCTTCATTGAGCAGAATATCTGCCAGCAATGCGCGAGATTCCGCATCGAAATCTTGGGGATTGTAATCTCGGAGCATTCTTACCGTTCTGGAAGCCAGGAGAGCATCGGGTTGCGAACCGAGTGCCCGCAGCATATCTGCCGGCTGTGCCAGAATAACTGCTGGCCAAAAGAAAGCGAAAAAACAGCACCATTTTCGCCAATATACACTTCCTGACCGCAGCCTGGTGCACCGTTCTCGACAAGTGCTCATGCAAGTTTTTCCGTCTTTGCCCAAGTTGGCAAACAGCCTAATCTGCCTATCTGTCATTGCTTAACAACGTTTATATATCGATATGCATTGGCCGTTCGTAAAACGAGCGGGTAGATGCCCGAGGGCCGATCGGCCAAATCGTAATTGAGCTCAAAAGCAAGCAATTCAGGACCACTTTGCAAATCTATCAGGTTTCCATTTTCATCGAATAAATGGACTTCCGCAGGTCCAGAGTTACCTAGTATTACCCTTACTTTAAACTGCCCGAAATTGGGGCTCGGATAGACTACGAAGTCTCGGATCTCATCTGCCAGCCCCTCCAGCGGTGTGTCCAGATCTTCGGGGGTAGCTACGATTTCTATATCTTTTTGCAGTTCGGAAATACAATCGCCGGTCTCGGCTATTAGTGTGACTTCGTAAATGCCCGTACCGCTAAACTGCACAATCTGCTGATTGGCTACCTGCCCGAGGTCTATCCATCCAAACGGAGGCAACTCCCAATAGGTCGAGTCTGGTCGAGGCCAGCTAATATCGATCAATACGATGGGCTGATCGACCACCCCATGAACCGGCATTAAGAAATCGGCGAAGACCTCATCATTGTCTACTATATCAATCTCGACCGAATCGAGATACGTACATCCACTCGGGTTGATTAACTCAAATTGATAAGTACCCGCTTGAGTAATTGAAATCGTCAGATTTGTAGAAGAAAATCCATCTGGTCCAGACCAGAGCACCTCCAGATCAGCTTCTCCACTCAGATCGTATACAACCTCTTGATGGCCGCACACCAGCTGATCTTCCAGGCTTGCGGCGATGTCTGCCAGATTATCGTCTTCGCCTTCGAGCACTACAGTTAGGGAGTCGGTGCAACCAACAGCATTGGTAACAACAACGCTATACAGACCGGGCAGCAAGTTTGCGCGTTCGGCTTCGGTAGAGGCATCCGACCAGCGGAAGTCCAAACCTTCTAAATCCCCTATAGCAGACACCCAAATCTGGCCATTGGCCAGTCCGGTACAGCTTGCGGGAATCAGTGTGTCGAGCTGGATATCGATCATTGCCGAAGGCAAAGCCGGAAGCGTCAGATAGTCGAGTAAAACGCAGCTATTCTGGGCATCCGACAGACTCAGGCTGTAGCTTTGATCGCTGGAAACCACGGGTAAGTCCTCCGCTTCATACCAAGTCTGGCCACCGTCGAGACTATACAGATCACCGGGACTGCCAGCTATCAGTTGCGGCTGTGCGCTGGGGTTTTCCTGGCATCGATCCAGATCGCCCCAAGAGACACTCAGGTCGGGACTGGGCTGATAAGTACCACCCAACCAAATGGCTTCCAACTCAGAGGTGCAATTGGGAAAGGCGATCGCTCTGGCCGTGGGCTCATAAGTGCCGCCAGGAAGATCGCTGAACTCAGCTCCCGCCTGCCAGCTTTGCCCGGCATCGAGACTGTATGCCCAGTCGCTTCGATCCGGCAATAGGGTGATCCGTCCGTCTTCCGCTGTACAATCTGTTGCCTCCTCGACAACTGAATCTTCCAAATCAACTACGGCCGGAGGAGCCAAATACAGGCTATCTGTCAGCAACTGCCTGCAAAACCCTTCTGCATTCATGACCACGAGACTATAGTAGCCGGCCGGCAAACCGGTAGCTGTGCCCATATCTGACAGAATAAACTCAGGCCCGTCTAACTCGAAGAGCTCGCCAGCATCGGGGTCTGCAAAAATTACACTCAGCGTTCCATCTTCTGCTCCACAATCTGTTGGGTTGGTAGTTTCATAAGCCATCCATTGCGGTTGTGCAATTTCTTCTATCTGCACCGGCAAGTTCCAGCTGAACACGCATTCCGTTGCGGGATCTCGGGCTAATATCTCGTAATTTCCCGGAGCAAGCTCATCGAAACTAGATTCTTCCTGCCAGGTCTGTCCACCATCGATAGAGAACAAGGTAGTAGCAGGAGATCCCGTAGCATTGAGGTTGATCTGAGCGTCTTCTAGTTCACAATCGGAAATGGGTGAAACATTGACATCGATAATGACAGGACCATTATTGGCACTCAGCACGATCATTTCCTGGTCAAAGTAATCGCAGCCTCCGTCTTGATCCCTTACCGAGATCGAATAGGTCCCAGGCATCAGGTTTTCGAATAGACCTTCCGATTGCCAGTTTTCTCCCTGATCGATGCTGTATTCAAAATCACCTTCAGAGATGATGGTAAATGCCATCAGACCATCGGCTGACTCGCAGCTGCTGGGTTGCAACAACTGATCGACTTCCAGTTGAGGTACGCCACCCAAGACCACACTATCCACAACCAGTACCTCCGGCCAAAGTACCGCGCAAAGCGCTTCCTCATCTTCTGCTGTGCGCACACCAACCGTATATGTTCCAGCGGCCGGACTAAAAGTCGGACTGCTACCCCAGGTTTCGCCACCATCCAGGGAATAGCGCAATTCTGCATCATTATCTACTCCGGCCAATACGGTTAGGCTAGCAGCCTCGGCCGTACAGGCGTTGGCCTGAGTAAGCGCGACATCGGAAATAAAGGGCTGATCATCGGCTACAAGTACAACAGTTGTCGGTGCAAGTTCCAAGCACTCGTCTACATCGGAATGCCTGACGCCAATCTGATACTCACCGGCGGCCAGATCCTCGAAGAAATAATCTGTATCCCAGTTCAAACCACCATCTATGGTGTATTCTAAATCCGCACCCTCCTGACCAAATACGTTCACCAAAATGGAGCCATTAGCGCTGACACAGCTACTCGGATCACTGCTGGTAGCCGGTTGTAGAAGCAGGTTATCGTCTCTAACCAGATCTATCGAACCCATATTTATGGCACCGCATCCGGTTTCGCTTAGTGCCGTCTCTATCTGAAAACTCCCCTCTCCTAGATCTGTCCAAACTTGTTGAATAGTCCAGGGAGCACCATCGATAGAAAAGTAGATCGATTGTTCATCCGAAGGCTCAATGGTCAGGCTGCTCTCAATATCCAAACAAGCATTGGCTGCCTCAACAATTAAGTTTGGCGCTTGCGCGATTTGGTTGCTCTCATCCGAAATTTCCAAATCCAGAGTCAGAATACACGCATCACTTTCGTTGTATCGAGCCTCTATCAGGTACTGGCCAATTCCCAGATTTTCGAAACTCAATCCGGCCTGATAATTGGAAAAACTACCATCTGGAAATTGCAACCTATACTCCACCGAATTTCCTGGTACATCGGCCGGGATGATGATCACCGTCGCATCTTCCTGCACACAAAATGGGGGCAATTCTACGGTTGCGTCAAAGGCAGGGGGCGTGGTCTCATCCAGTTCAAAAAGATTTGTTCCCTGACAGGATGCACCATCAGAATCAGCTGCACGCACGAATATCTCGATTTCCCCCGCTGCAAGATTTTCAAAAACTCCATCCGACTGAAAGGGCCCCGATTCCAAGCTGCTGTATATGTAATCGCCAGGATTTTGGGCAATCACAGTAATCGATCCATTGTTTCCACCGCAGATACTCGGAGATGAGGCATCTACCAAAATGACCGTAGGCTGTACACCAGTCTGCATATCGACAGCTTGCTCTACAATACACTGATCGGTGCCATTCATGCGCACCTGAATTTCGTATGGTATGGCGTTTAATTCATTTAGACTTCCGCTGGTCGACCACTCTCCTGGGGGCTGATTTTCTCCTTGTGCTCTATATTCGTAGATATCTCCTGCTTGGCCCTCAGCTGTAACGATTATCGAACCATCATTGGCTCCACAGTCACTGGGCAGTTGTATATCTATAGTCGTACTTGCTAATGGCCCTTCACTCAAACTAGTGGTTTGTAAGCCCTCGCATCCATCCACTTGACCACTAGGCCTGATGTAGACCTCGTAACCACCGCCGCCTGCCAGATCTGTAAATACGGGTTCCTCCTGCCATTCGCCGCTTATTCCCAGTCTGTACTCGTAGTCGCCATTGGAAGGCGGAATAGCTGTAATGGCACCGTCTTCGAGACCGCAACTAGAAGGCAGGGTCGTATTCAAACTCAAGACAGGTGCATTGGGTGCATTGAGTGTGACCAGCTCTTCCAGTAAACAGTCACTGCTGTTGTTCAGCCTATATCTCAGCACAAAATTTCCTCCGGAAAGATTGGTGTAGCTGGTTTGATCGCTCCATGCCGATATAGTCCCGTCCGGATATATCAATTGCTGTTGATAATTGCCCGGATCGGGATATGTGATATTGATTTGACCATCTTGTGCACCACAATTACTTGGATCGGAAGTAGAGATCAATCCTGGAGATACTTCCGGCGTGGTTAGCTCCAGGAACAATGAGCTGGTGCAGGCTTCCTGATTTAGAGTTCCTGCTGGCCATACGGAAGCGGTGAAGTTTCCTGAAGCCAGATTGTTGAATTCAGGATCGTCAGAAATTTGCTCATTCAGTTGATACTGAAAATCATCGGCCCCGCTTGCAACGAGTATGATTTGCCCATCGTTGAGCCCGCATTCAGTAGGATCAATCACTTCAGCTTCCAGAGTTGGCGGAAGTGGATCCGTAAGTGTCGTAGTAGCTTGTGATGTACAAGCAATAGGAGCTTGGGTGCCTACTGGTCGCACATAGTAGATGTAAGGCCCTGCTATCAGGTTGTCCGGATTGAGACTTGAGTAGTAATCGACTCCGTTTTCGCTGTATTCCAGCGTCTCCAAGGCTGTTGGATGTCCTTGCAATTGAATATTCCCATCATTAAGACCACATCCGCTTGGGTCAGTTGTGTTTAGAAGAAGTGTCGGTGCATCAACATCTGTGATCTCTACTGAGATCGAGGAGACACAATCGGCCTCATTAGTGGTTCCGCCCACGCGGACACTAAAGTTGTAGAAACCCGATGCCAGATTACTGAATATATTCTCTGGTCCGTACTCACCATCGTTCATTGCATATTCGAGATTCTCTCCCCCGGTACCGATCAGTACAACTTCTGCATCCTGTATACCACAACCACTTGGGTCAGTTTGGGTATTCTCCAATGTGGGAGCATTTGGATCGCTTAGCGCAACGGATATGTTGGTTGTACAATTAATCTGGTCGAGCGTTCCCACTGGCTTGGTACTGAAAGTATATCCGCCAGCACCCAGATCTCCGTAAATAGTCTGATTGCTATAATTTCCATTTTCAAAATTGTATTCCAAATCTCCTGTGCCAGCACCCATTAGGATCACCTCGCCATCTGCCAGGCCACAGCCGCTGGGGTCGGTACTGCTATAGTCTAAAGTTGGTGCATCGGGATCACTGAGCGTCGCAGTTACCTCTTCCGTACAAGTAGTCGCATCTTGTGTTCCGATCGGGCGGACGAAGTAGGTATAGCTACCGCCAGCTAGACCACTCGCATCGAGCGAAGGGGAAAAATCAAGGCCGTTATCACTGTACTCCAATACCTCCGATTGGGCGGGCTGACCTTGGAGTAGAACACTGCCATCGGCTAGTCCGCAAGCGCTGGGATCAGTCGGAGTAGCAGATAATGTAGGCGCAGCAACATCAGCTAAGGAAACAGAGATGGTGCTCGTGCAATTGACCG
>JBCDFE010000113.1:0-14393 GCA_039178745.1 Bacteroidota bacterium
AGCTGGTCATAGCTCCGGCTTTTCATCGGCGGTTCCCAATTATATTCAGCAGATAGAGGAAGTAGATGCCCACATCGGCCAAATCATGGCAGCACTCACGGCAAGATCTAACTATGCCAATGAGGACTGGCTGATTATCCTAACTCCAGACCACGGCGGCATAGGCTTCAGTCACGGCGGAGGCTCTACAGAAGAGCGACGCATGTTTGCGGTGGTCAGTGGCGATCAAGTAGTCGCCGATACCATCTACAGAGATAGTACCATATTGTCAGTAACCAACTGTCTGGGAGATCTGATCGAGTTATCATTTGATGGCGAAGACGATCGGGTAGAGGTTCCTGCAAGTCCAGCTTTTGATTTTGGAGCCAACAGGGACTTTACAGTAGAGTGCCGCGTGCGAACCAGCCGTGCGGCAGACGTGAATATTGTTGGCAATAAAGACTGGGATAGTGGCGTATTTCCAGGTTTCGTTTTTTCTTTTCGTTTTGCTTCTGGCCCGGAGTGGAAGGTCAATATAGGCGACGGTAGCAACCGAGTAGATATCAATACCGGTGGTGAAATAGCCGATGGTCAGTGGCACACCTTGAGTGTCAGTTTTGATAGAGATGGAATGATGCGGATGTATGAAGATGGCAACTTTGTAACAGAGTCAGATATTTCTGGGATCGGTAACATCAATACAGGATTCGGGCCTTGGTTTGGAACAGACTTTGAGCTCGATTACGACTATACCGGTGCCATCGCAGAGGTGCGTATCTGGGAGGGTGTCTTGCCAGCCAACAGTATAGCTCAGTGGCATTGCAATAAGCTAAGTGTTTCTCATCCACAGTATGCCGACTTGATTGCTTACTGGCCATTGGATGAAGGTAGCGGTACTGTGGCTGCTGATGATTCAGGTAATGGTCATGACGGGGCGATCGTGGATGCGACCTGGGAGGCCCCGCAGCCTGTGGTCAATTACGATTATAGCCAAACTCCGAGATTGGAAGATCTGCCCGTCACGGCTTTAACGCATTTGTGTGTACCTATCGACCCGGTATGGAATTTGGATGGAGAGTCCTTAATACCTATTTGCAGTGCATTGCCGGTAGATTGGCTCGGTGTGGATGTTGAAGTGGTCGAAGACAATATAGCCTTGCGTTGGCAAACAGGCGAAGAAAGAAACAGCAGCCATTTCGAAGTCGAGCGAAGAGAGAATGGGACAGACTTTGTGGCTATTGGTCGGATCGATGCTAGTGGGCAGAGCTCAGAGATCATCAGCTATGATTATCTCGATAGAGCGGTTATGCCAGGGCGCATCTATTACTATCGAGTAAAGCAAGTCGATCTAGATGGTCAAATTGATTATTCTCCCATCGTTTCTGCCCGACTTCAAGCGTTAATTGCAGGGCCGATTAGTTTGAATCCAAATCCGAGTAGTGGATCGGTCTATGTGAGTAGCGAAGATGAAGAGCTCGATACCATCGAGCTTAGGTTGTACACCAGCGATGGCCAGCTAATAGGTCAGTATTTTATTGGTGATGAGATAAATAGACAACCGCCTGGGGTTTACTACTTCAGCTATCGCATAAATGAGCGCGAATATGGAGGTAAAGTTATTTGGAACTAACCGGTCGGGGTCTTTCTTTAGGACTTCCCTGCCTGCTGGCGCATGGCAGGCGCAGATCGATTGTTCCACTTGAAAATCAGATTGCAGAAGAGCTAAAAATCAATAGCTATACTCGTCTAGCTCGACCTTTCCCCAAAATGTTTTATAGACAAAAGCTGTGTATCCAACCGCTAGTGGGCCACCAATGGCCACAAATAGCAGCATAATGCCCAAGGATTTGTTAGAGGCTACTCCATTATATACAGTAATATCATTTCCCGCTCCGCTGCTGTCTCTTATTATTGTAGGATAAAGCTCTATAGCTACGGTAATCAGTAGTAAGCCGATGGTGATGGCGCTAAAAACAAAAGCCCATAGGTATTTGCGTTTAGTCACCAGACGCGGAATATTAGCAATAGATAATATGGATAAAACCGGTATTAAAAATAAAGCAGCATTACTCTTGAGATCATCCGAAAGATGAGGTATGTAGAGTAAACTATACAGGGTTACTAACAAAAACAATATGATGAAGGCAATGATAGCCTTTATAAGAAGACGGTTTACTTTAGCAAAGAGGCGGCCGTCGGTTTTCATAGTCAAGTAGATGGCACCGTGCATCGCAAAAAGGGTAAGGCTAGTCAAGCCGACCAGGATAGCATAAGGATTGAGAAAACTAAGCCAACTGCCTGTAAACTCGTAGTTACTATCTAGTGGCATCCCAAGCAATACATTGCCAAGAACCACGCCCAACAAAAAAGCCAGCAAGATGCTTGACACGCTGTAGCTAATATCCCACATTCGGCGCCACCACAGCATGGGTTCTTTACTGCGGAACTCAATGCTGATGGCCCTGAAAATTAAGGCAAAAAGGAACAGCATAAGTGGAATATACATAGCTGAAAATAGTGATGCGTAGACGATTGGAAATCCAGCAAAAAGTGTTCCTCCACCAATTACTAACCAAACTTCGTTGCCATCCCATACCGGGCCTACCGCATTCAGGGCAATACGTCGGCTTTTCTCTTTTCTAAAGAAGAGATGCCATGCCCCTGCGCCGAGGTCAAAACCATCTAGAATACCATAACCTGTAAAAACAGCTCCAACGACAAGAAACCATAAGGTGGGATAATCGATGCCTGCTATGGTCGAATAACCAGTTTGCTCGTCGTGACCACAACCAGTCAGAAACAACAAGACTGCAATAGCTAGAATAAATCTCATGATTCTGGATTTTGGGTTGTGGCAAATATGTCTGCCATGTCTTCTTGTAGTGGTCGGTCGGCTACTTTGCTTTCATCATACGGGCCTTTCTTAATTTTCTTATTGAGCAGATAAATAAATAAGGCCAAAAGCAAGGTATAAATGAGCGTAAATCCGATTAGGGAGAAAAGGACTTGATTAGCCGTTACAGTATTTGAGAGGGCATCGGAGGTGCGAAGTAGCCCATATACTACCCAAGGCTGTCGGCCCATTTCGGCTGTGTACCAGCCGAATTGATTGGCCATTTGTGGTAACATAACAGCAAAAACAAAAGCCCACAATAGCCATCGTCTTTGAAAAAGCGTACCTCGCCACCAATAGAATGAGGCCAAAAGAGTAAGGCCTATCAACAACATACCAATACCTACCATGATGTGATAAAACTGGAATACGGCGTTGACCTGACTGGGGCGGTCCTCTTCTGGAAAAGCATTTAAGCCGGTAACTGGCGCATCGAAATCCTGATCGAGCAAAAAGCTCAGTCCACCGGGAATCTTGATACCGCTGGTGGTTTCTCCTTCTTTGTCAACCCAACCCAGAACAAAGAGATCGGCAGGTGCCTCAGCCTCAAAGTGCCCTTCCATAGCCGCCAGTTTAGCAGGTTGGTGCTCAGCCACATATTCGGCACTGCGGTGGCCGGTGAAGAGTTGACTTAAGCTAAAAACCGTGGCAACGCCCAGAGCTATCTTGAATGCCCGCTTAGACATATCGACATACCTATTGCGCAGGAGATAGTAGGCATGAACACTCATCACCAAAAAGGCACCGGCAAGAAAAGCTCCAATCCAAACATGCAGGAGCCGATCTACGCTGCTCGGATTAAATACCATAGCCCAGAAATCGATAATCTCGGCTCGTGCTTCCATGCCTTCACCCACGATATGGTAACCGGCCGGAGTTTGCTGCCAGCTATTGGCGACCGTTATCCATATTGCTGAAAACATAGAGCCCAGAAATACACCTATAGTAGCTATAAAATGAACCCTGGAACTGACGCGGTTCCACCCAAATAACAATACACCAAGGAAACCGCTTTCCAGGGCGAATGCAAAAATTCCTTCCGCTGCCAGCGCACTACCAAAAATATCGCCTACATACCTAGAATACGTCGCCCAGTTGGTTCCAAACTCAAACTCCATGACAATGCCTGTAGCGACCCCAATACCGAATGTAAGGGCAAAGATTTTCGTCCAGAAGCGGCACATAGCTTCATATACTTTATTGCCTGTGCGCAGGTAGAGCCCCTCCATTATAACCATCAAAAGACCAAGGCCTATGCTAAGTGGCGGATAGATGTAGTGAAAAGAAACAGTGAAAGCAAACTGGAGCCGAGCGAGTATTTCTACGTCCATATAGTTGAAAATATAGTTGACCTAAAGTACAGGGATAGCAGCCTGTAACCAAGTTTACACGTCAGGAATCTATGAATTTAGACAGGCTCTAAATCTGGAAAATTTTGATACTATAACTGCCTTGATGACATAATACCAGTGAACGAACTCACCTTTCATTGGAGTTTATTTCACTGCTCGGTCTATGTTTTACTACTTTTTAGCAGCTATGGCCGCTTTTTCGGGCTTAAATCCCACCATCAGGTTTAGCCATACGGCGCGAGCAAAGCGAAACCACCAGACAAAAATAATAGCGGCAATAGCTACAATTAGGCCAAAACTAGCCTCTATACTCCAACCGAGAATCCAATGCAAAAACATCGAAAGACCGAGAATGGGAAAAATTATTAAAATATAAGACATGAACATGGCGCCATAATAGAAGCCTGGTTCCGGCTCTAGGTCGGCATCGCATTTGGGGCACCGCTTGTTCATTTCGAAAGGCTTTTCAAAAGAAAAAGCTCCGGTGGGAAACATATCTCCCTGGTGGCATTCGGCACATTTGTGGGTAAACATGGCCTTTAAGTCTTTAGTCCATTGCATTGGAAAATTATTTTATCATTTAGATGAGTTCAACATCAAAACTATGCATTCGGCCATTTCTGGATGGTGATTTACATCACATAACAAAAGAGAAGAGAATACACACCCATACGAGTTGTACCGAAGATAATCAAAAATGGCTACGTGGCTAGTATCCCGAAGAGTTGTTAGGTTAATGGACTAGACAATCAGTCTGGAGGGCGTAATCATGGACTTTGTGAACGGAAAGTTTGTGCGTGACTGCGTTGATGGCTTCATTCACCCGGAGATAAAAATTATGCTCTCCAACTAAAGCGAAAATGCCATTTCTTCGAAAAACGTCCCGTACTGGGCCGATCAATCCGGCAAACACAATTCTGGTGCCCTTAGACTGCTGGTTGGTGATGAAAGTTTTAATTTCATGCATAGCGCTACTGTCGATGTAGGAGATTCCCTCGGCATTAATGACAATTGTATTTAGGTCCGGGCGACGCTTTTCTGCCAAGTCACTTAGATGACTTTGAAAGTAAGCCAGGTTAGCAAAGTAGAGCTGACCATCGAATCGTATCGTCAGAATGCCCGGAATTTCTTCTGCATCAGTAAAGCGATTCACATTTCGAAACTCATTGGTGCCCCTGATCCTACCAAGTATCGCTACATGAGGTTGCATGCTACGGTAAATGTGAACACCAATAGAGAGAATGACACCTACGCCTATACCTTGCTCAATACCGAGTGTAAGCGTAGCCGTAAAGGTCACGGCCAGCATCCAGAAATCCGAGCGATCCGTTTTCCATAGATGCTTCGCTTCTTTAAGGTCAATTAACCCGAATACGGCGACCATAATTACCGAGGCGAGAATCGCTTTTGGTAACGAGCAAAACAGCGGTGTTAGAAATAACAATGTAAGTACAATGAGCGCTGCACTTATTATAGAAGCCATCCCGGTTTTTGCTCCAGCTTGATCATTGACTGCCGTACGAGAAAAGCCACCAGTTACAGGGTAGGCTTGTATAAGCGAACCTGCCAGATTAGCTGTGCCAAGAGCAATCAGTTCCTGATTAGGAATAACTTCATAGTCTCGGTGTCGTTTTTGAATCGCCTTGGCGACAGCAATACTTTCCATGAAGCCCACAAGAGAAATGGTGAGGGCTGCAGGAATTAATATTTGAATTTGCTCCCAGCTGAAAGTAGGGATGGATAAAGATGGAAGACCACTGGGAACAGATCCTACGATTTTCACCCCCTGACTTTCCAAACCAATGAGCAAAACCGACAAAATTCCGAATACAACGGCCAGTAGAGGGCCAGGAATAGCCCGGTTGATTTTTTTGACTCCGATGATCAGTGCAATGCCAACGAAACCAACAGCCAGGGTATACCAATTGGCCTCGTCAAACCGCTCCAGAGCAGACAAGACAACTTCGTGGACAAGATGACTGCGCTCCAGGTCTATCCCAAGCAAGTGCTTGAGCTGACTAAGTCCAATAATCAGGGCAGCCGCAGAAGTGAAGCCACTAACAACTGGATGCGAAAGCAAATTCACCAAGAATCCTAAGCGAAAAAGGCCTAACCCCAGCTGTATGAGACCGACCATCAGCGATAATACAATGGCCAAAGAAATAAAGGTTTCTTGGTCTATTCCTGGAATAGCACTAATACTGGCAGCAGTCAAGAGTGAGACCATAGCTACCGGGCCGACGGCCAATTGGCGGCTGGTTCCGAGAATGGCGTACACGAAAAGAGGAAGAGTCACCGCATAAAGACCGTGAATTGGTGGCAGGCCTGCCAACATAGCGTATGCCATTCCCTGAGGAATGAGCATCACACCTACAGTTAATCCTGCAGATAGGTCCCCTCTAAGCCACTCTCTTCGGTAATTTGGTAGCCAGTCCAGAGCTGGCAAATATTTGCGCAAAGACATCTTGTGAGCTTATTATCAATGTGGTAGTCTTGGCCGCAATATCCCGTAGACAAAGGTTCCCAAGACGGAAAAACCAATTACAATCAAAAGAGAAAAGACCCCCTGGCCTAGTAGGGTGAACATTGGACCAGGACAAGCTCCTGTCATTGCCCAGCCGAGCCCGAAGATTGCTCCGCCAAACAAATAGCGTGTGGTGCTGAACTTTTTTGAGTCCAACTTCCAGTCATCGCCATCAATGGTTTTCCATTTCATGCGCTTAGATAAAGCGACGCCAATAGCTCCAATTATGACAGATGTTCCGATAATACCATACATATGGAATGACTCGAAGCGAAACATTTCCTGAATGCGAAACCAGGAAACGGCCTCTGATTTGGTCATGACGATTCCAAAGAAAACGCCAATAATCAGGTAGATTAGATTGCGCATCTAGACATATAGTTTTAGCAATGAGGGAAGAATAAGCCAGGTCATCAATAGCCCACCTATAAAAAAGCCTATTACAGAGATCAAAGAAGGCAATTGAAGATTGGAAAGACCACTGATGGCATGACCGCTGGTACAGCCACCCGCCCATCTGGTACCGAATCCGATTAAAAAGCCGCCGAGGGCGAGAAGGCCAAAGTTGGTTAAGTTTAGCTGGTCAAGGCCGAATAGCTCTTGTGGAACGTATCCACCTCCCTGTAGGCCGCTACTTGGTGCAGCAATTCCCAGGCTCGTCAGGTAAGCCTCGGTGCTGGCACTTATTTGCACAGGGTCTGGGTTCGACAAGAGCGTCACACCTATTAAACCCCCGATAACAGCACCAGCAATGAAAAGGAGATTCCACTGCTGGGTTTTCCAGTCAAAGCGGAAAAAGTCGCTATACTTTCCAGCTCCGGCTATGGAACACATGGTTCGCATATTGGAGGATACACCGAATTCTTTGCCGGCATACAGAAGGGAGAACATAACAAGAGCAATGAGCATACCACTGACAGACCAGTGCCAGGCACCCTGAATAGTTTCTAACATTTTCGTTCTTTTCGGGGGGGGGAATTGGCTGGCATCCCACAGAATGCCAGCCTAAAAAGTTATCTGTTCATTTTATAAGACAGCAGCAACGGCTTCATCTACCGATTCCTGTGCCATTTTAGTTGGGCATTGATAGTCAGTTCGCGATAGATCAGTTTTTTTGATGCTATTCCATCCTCCGCGAACATTGACCAGATTCTGATAGCCTCTAGCCCGAAGGATAGAAGCAGCTATCAAAGACCGGTATCCACTGCCACAGTGTAGGTAAAGGTTGGCTGTCCTGTCCAGTGAAGCTGCATGTTGGCCATTGATGTAGTCTAAGGGGTAATTCTGGGCCTCCATCAGATGTTCGGCTAAGAACTCAGTTGGCTTGCGCACATCTACGATCTGGTCAACATTGTCGATATTGACCAGGGTAGCGAACTCGTCGGCATCAACATTTTCGATGGTATCTACTTCGCGACCGCTTTTGATCCAGGCTTCGATGCCACCACCCAGGAATCCTAGTGCATTGTCGTAGCCAACGCGACTCAACCGAGTAACGACTTCCTCGGTCCGATCTTCTGGAGCAACCACGAGTATAGGCTGCTTGATGTCAATGATGAGGGCACCCACCCAAGGAGCAAACTGGCCGTCAAGACCAATCCAGATGCTGTTGGGCACATGGGCAGTAGAGAAATCTTCTCGGTTGCGGACGTCGAGAACAAGAGCTTCTTCGGCATTAGCCAAGTCTTCAAACTCAGATGGTTCCAGTGGGAGATTGCCCTGTGTGAGAACGTCCTCAAAGCTGGTATAACCATGCTTATTCATCATGGCGTTCTTGCCAAAATACTGCGGTGGTGGAGTCAGTCCCGCAGTAACCTCCTCAATAAATTCATCGCGAGTCATATTTTCCCGCAATGCATAGTTGAACAACTTCTGATCACCTAATAGACCAGTAGTTTCCTTACTGAGATTTTTGCCACATGCTGAACCGGCACCATGCCCCGGATAAACAATCACATCATCAGCCAGAGGCATAATCTTGTTTCGTAGGCTATCAAAAAGATACCCGGCGAGATCTTCCTTGGTGATCTCTCCTTGCTTAATAGCTAGGTCGGGGCGACCGACATCACCCAAGAAAAGCGTATCTCCGGTGAATATGGCGTGGTCTTTACCGTTCTCATCTCGGAGTAAAAAAGTACTACTTTCCATGGTGTGGCCTGGGGTATGCAGCACTACAATGGTTACTTTACCCAACTTGAGCTCCTCACCGTCTTTTGCAACATGAACAGGATAATCTGGCTTGGCCATTGGGCCAAAAACGATTTCTGCATCAGTTGCTTTTGATAAATCGAGGTGACCACTAACGAAGTCAGCGTGGAAGTGAGTTTCCAGGATATATTTCAATCGGCTACCCGATTGAGTCAATCTATCTAGATATGGTCTTGTCTCTCGCAAAGGATCGATAATGGCAGCCTCGCCATCACTCTCGATATAGTAAGCTCCGTGAGCTAAACAACCTGTATAAATTTGTTCGACTTGCATGATGATTTCTTTGATCTGATACAAAGTTCTGAGTATCTGGAGTCGAAAACGGTGATTTAAATCACATAGCCATTTTTTTATATCAGTACCAGATTCAAATAGTAATCAAGTAATAACACGAAACGACTTGAAAAGGCTAATCCACTGAGAGATGGCACTAAAATTATTTGAGTTCCAACAATTAGTAGCCGAGGACGCTAAAGGTCTTTCAACAAAACTATTTTGTTGCGGCCCAGATTGATTTGTCCACGGCTCTCCAGGTTTTTTAAGAGGCGAGAAATAGACTCGCGACTTACATTAAGATCTCCAGCAATTTGAAGGTGCGTAGCTTTGATCTCCTTGCTCTGATGTAGCTCGGCAGTCTTACTCAAATAATCCAGCAGCCTTTGATCCAATTGACTGAAGGCAATCTGATCAATGGTGCTGATCATCTCATTCATCCTTTGGTCGTAAGATTGCAATACAAAGTTTTTCCAGCTTTTGTACATCATCATCCACTCATCCAAAACCCGCTGTGGTAGACCTAGTATAACGGTATCTTCCTCTGCTACTGCCCTGATTTCGCTCACCTTATCTGCCATACAGCAACTGAAGGTCATGGTGCAACTTTCTCCTCTACTTAAATAGTATAAGAATAGCTCTGATCCATCTTCACCTTCTCGACTTATTTTAATTGACCCTTCGATAATTAGAGGAAGCATTCTCACATGGCTGCCGAAATCCATGATCAGTGCTCCTTCTGGGAATCGATAGATTTTTCCATTAGCCAAGATTTGGCTTTGTAATTCGGGCTCGCTGAAATCAGGGAAATAGTGATTCAGAACCTCATAGGATAGTTCTTCAGTCATGCTTGAAGTAATGTGGCTATGTTATTCGTACACCAAAACAAACCATCGGGTCATTTAGGTCGCCTCACTTTTTAGGCTTTCGCTGATCGATAATTGTCTTTCTAAAACACCAAATCTCCCACAACCACTTTCCCTAACAGCTCATGCTCGAAGGAACTCCCTTCTTTGAATATCACTACTTCATCGTAGGTCATTTTCTTGGCATTAGGTTCTGTATAGACCTCAATCTGGGCATCTACTAGGTTAATGATCCAGTATTCGAGAATGTTAGCGGCTGCATAATTTTTAAGCTTACTGCCTCTATCGATTGCTAGACTGCTATCGGCTACTTCTATAATTAGGTGAATATCTTCAGCACCGGGATGACCATCGACATAAGAGTTCATGTCTAATCTGGCGATGACATAATCTGGTTCCGGCTCCGAGATGTCCAGGAAATTGATGGGTTGTTCTGGCCTACATTCGTAATGGTCACTAAGCTGCTTGATGCAAAACTTATTAAGTCGACTTATACATGCTGAATGCAATCTTCCTTTAGGACTCATTTTGATGATTTTACCGTCAAGTAGCTCTACTTTATCTCGTTCGGTCAAAATGCCAGCTTCTATCATTCGGTGATAGTCGGCTATCGTCCAATGGTGCTGGAGGTTGAGTAGATCAGTCTCATGTCTTACGGCAGTCATAGTACTAATTTACAGGAATTTTGAAGATTAATACTGCTCGACTTCTGAGGAGGTGATGACGAACAAAACGTTCGCCCAAAGATACCGAGGAGGAGCTCGTTAGTAGCAAGTATATCTACGCCCGCCAAAGACTATCTGCAAACCATTCGTTCTCATCCTGGAAATGGGCTACAAACCGGTAGCCAGTAGCACCGGCCAGCCGCTCGATTTCGTGAAGACCATACTTCTGACTAATCTCTACGGATATGGTTTCCCAAGCTCTAAAGGAGAAACTTCTATCTAGGGCGTCGATACGCACCGTCTGATTTTGGGTAGACACGAGCTGGCTTCTAGCTGCGCCAGATCCGGGGTCGTAGGTTTCCCAATGCTTCCAATAAGCGAGGTCGAAATGCCCACCAAGCTCTCGATTGATGCGCGCCAGCAAATTGAGGTTGAACGCAGCCGTGTGGCCACCGGGGTCGTTGTAGGCAGCTAGTATTTGGTTGGGGTCTTTCTTTAGATCAAAGCCGATCATGAGGAAGTCGCCCCTGCGCAAAAATATGCGCAGTTCGCGCAGAAATTGTCTAGCTGCATGGGGTGGAAAATTGCCGATGTTGGCACCTGGAAACAAAAGGAGTCTTTTGCGATCGGGCTGGTCCTTGGGCATATTATCTAGTGCATGGAAGTATTCGCCTTGCAAGGGGATAAACTCCTGCTCGGGCCACCATTCGGCCGCACCTTTTGCTAGTCCGTCGAGGGCATTAGCGCTGATATCAACAGGAATGTACCGAAGCTCGGTTCCCGCAGCACGAAGACCGTCGATCAAAAATCTGGTTTTGGTTCCATCTCCGGCGCCTAGTTCTATGAGATCGATGGGGGACTCGCCCAAATGGGTATGCAGCCGACCCGCGCAAGTCTGAAAAATAGATAACTCAGCATCGGTTAAATAATATTCAGGAGCTGCCATGATGGCTTGAAATAGCTGATCTCCCCGCTCATCGTAGAACCACTTGCTCGACAATTTTTTGGGACTGACAGAAAGGCCATCGAGTACTTCTTGAGCAAATGTGGTTGAAGTATTTTCGTGAGATTGCTTGCTGGTATCAACTACAAGCGCTTGAGCTGAGGTCATGTCTATACGTCTTTGGCCAAGCGCAAACCGGTAAATAGCCAGCGCTTGTCGGGATGAAAGAAATTGCGATAGCTGACTCTGGCATGTGTGCGAGGCGTAGCGCAAGAGCCACCACGGAGCACCATCTGATTGATCATAAATTTGCCATTGTACTCACCTAAGGCACCATCTGGTCTGGGGTACTTTGGGTAGGGTAGGTAGGCGCTGTTCGTCCATTCCCAGCACGATCCGAAAAACTGCGGATCATCACTAGCCACCGGGTGGAATTGTTGCTGCTCCAACCAGTTGTGGTGATCTTGTGGGCCTAGAGGAGACAAATGCCGGGCAGCGGCCTCCCATTCAAATTCGGTTGGCAATCGGGCATTGGCCCATCTCGCGTAGGCATCGGCTTCGTACCAGGAAATGTGGGTTACTGGTTCGTTGAGGTCTACTCTGCGTAAACCCGACAAAGTGTATTGCCACCATTCACCGTCGCGCTCGTACCAGTAAAGGGGGGCTTTTTCTTCGAGTTCGCGTGCCCAGGCAATGCCCTCCATTTGCCAAAGTCTGAAATCGTCGTAGCCACCGTCGCGCATGAAATTCAAATATTCCCCGTTGGTGACGAGCCCGGTTGCTATTTCGAAATCTTCGAGATACACCTGGTGGCAAGATCGCTCGTTATCCCAGTGAAAACCGGTGCCGTTGTAGCCAATTTGATGAAGTCCGCCAGAAACTACTACCCCCTGAGTATCGGTATTATTGCCGGGCTTTGTGCGATGAGACTCTATATAAGTGGGGAATAGCGGATTGGTTCCCAAGATATATTTGATGTCATAGACCAACAGCTCTTGGTGCTGCTGCTCGTGGTGAAGACCCAACAGAATCAAATCCCACAGCTCTTTGTGCATATCTCCCAGAGCAAAGAGACGCTCCATGCCTTCATCTACTACGCGACGATAATTCAGGATATGGGCTACGCTGGGGCGGGTCATGTTACCTCTTCGGCTGCGCAGTATTCGCGGCCCCTGACTTTCGTAATAGCTATTGAAGAACCAGTTGAGCCGCTCGTCGAATAGCTCGTAGGCAGGAAGATATTCGAGCAGCACCATATTTTCGAAAAACCAGGCCGTATGGCCCAGGTGCCACTTGGGCGGACTGACGTCTTCTATGGGTTGAGGAACATAATCTTCAGGAGCTAAGGGAGCACATATATTTACCGTCTGCTGGCGAACACGGCGATAGTGTTGCAGCAGATCATCAGGAGTAGATTTTTCTCCCATTTGATCCGGCTGGAATACACCTGCCTGCAAGCGTTCGCTGGTTTTGGTCATGATGTCAAATTTAGAGGTGATCAAACGGGCATCTGGGCATGTCAAATGCACTTAGGCATCTACGATCTCTACGCCCTTCCAGAAAGCGACCCTTCCTTTGATTTCTTCGGCTGCCGATTTGGGATTGGCATAATACCAGGCTGCATCGGGATTGCTCTGCCCATTTACTTCTACATTATAGTAGTTGGCGTCTCCTTTCCAACCGCAATAGCTCGTTGTCTCACTATCGGTAAAATAAGACCGATTGAGGCTTTCTGCCGGAAAGTATGCATTCCCTTCCACGGTTACGATGTCCTCGCTTTGTGCAAGTACCTGGCCTTGCCATATAGCTTGTTTCATATTCTATGCTATTCCTTTGGTTTCTGTTTAAAGGAAGGGATTTGAAGGTATTTGGGTTTGAACCAAACAATTAAATTGGTATGATTGTAGTCCGTATTCAAGGAAACGCATACTCAATTCGGGTTATTGGGCCTACTAAAGATCAATTCGCTTGCAAGCTGCACTCGTCATATTTGTTAAAAACCCTATTGCGGGTAAGACAAAAACCCGTCTGGCTTCGGACGTGGGCAACGAAATGGCTTTGGCTATGTACGGGCAGCTCATGGACTATACCAGAAGGGAGGCACTCAAGCTCAGTGGGGTAGATCGGCTGCTCTACTATTCCGATTTTATTCCCCAAAACGACATGTGGTCGATGGGCGGCTTTAACCGTCGCGTACAATCGGGAGCAGACCTGGGTGAGCGGATGGAAAATGCCTTTTCCGAAGTTTTTTCTGCCGGGGCCGATCGCATCATTATTATCGGCAGCGATTGTCCTGGGGTGACCAGTGATTTGCTGGTGGAAGCTTTTTCCTTATTGAAGGAAAATGATGTAGTGCTAGGCCCTGCTTTAGACGGCGGTTACTATTTGCTGGGCATGAAGTCTCTTCACGAAAGCTTGTTCCGGGAAATGCAGTGGAGCATCGAGTCAGTCGACATCAGATAACTCTGGCAGCTCACCTATGGACAGATTGGCTTTTTTAGCACGCAGACGCGTTTCCTCTGCGACTGAATCGATGCTCCATTGCATTTCCCGGAACAAGCTTTCGTGAACAGACTTCGTGCCCAGCAAATAGTAACCGCCGTCTAAAGCAGGGCCTAGCACTACATCATTTTCCTTCAATAAGGAAAAAGCTTCCACCAGCAAATCACTGGTCACCCCAGGACAATCGC
>JBCDFE010000114.1:0-14349 GCA_039178745.1 Bacteroidota bacterium
GCGAAGGCCGCACACCACATTTCAGGCGCATCGACAATCACGGCAGGTTCCGGGCAGTTGATGAACCTCGGCGCGTCATCGTCCGTAACGGTGACCTCAAAGCTGCATTGGGTGAAGTTTCCTACAGCATCTTCCGCATAGTAGGTGACCGTAGATACGTTATTGGTGGGAGAATCGTGCTCGAAGTCGTATTCGCCAAAGAACTGATCAGGTAGCGGATTGGTGATATCTGGATTGAGCAGAGCTGTGATGTCAAAAGGACCTGCTATCGAACCATCTGGGTTCGTGATTGTGTAGGTGTACAGTATCACATCACAGTTATCTGTGGGTAGCGGATGTTCCCATTCATACTGTGCTTCGCAGACCATATCTTCTGTAAAGAGACTTACTGGTCCGAGATCTTCACACAGAATTTCCGGTGTTCCGGTTTCATCGTCATTATCACAAGAACCGGAGCGGAATAGCTCACAACCTCTGGCGTCTACAACAGTGAATGACCAGGTGGGCTGGGTGTAATCTACCAGCAGGTTACCCAGATCTTCGTTGAAGTTGCCGATATCAAATACCGTTTCTACACCAGAAGATCCCGTCTTGGAACCTTCGTAAATGAATTCACCATCTACATCATCAGCAATACCGTCGCTATCGAAGTCAAGCTGGACCCCACTATACTGAATCTGATATGGCTCTAAACCGCCGGTGATGGTATCCAGATCGACGATGCGATCGTTTTGAACGATACACTCGCATTCGGGTGACTCCATATCGAGTGGCTGGCGGACTTCGAAAGTCTCGTGTACCACCTGGAAGCAACCGCCAAGCGCAGCATTTCCATTTTGTGGAATATCTGCACCGGGAAGCGCCAGTACGTAAGAAACTGTGATGTATCCGGTTCCTTCGCCCAAGGTGTATTCACCGTCATATGAAACAGAACCTGGATCGATACTTGTCGTACCAGGTGCTGGTGCAAAGGCAGTTATGCCAAAAGCACCCACTGCATCACCTAGGAAGGTACTATTTTCCACTTCATCGTGGCCTAGTACCGTACCATCCGGTAAAGTGATATTTAGGTAATTAGAGAAATCTACCTGGTTAGGGTTGACATTTTCCAAACAGAGTTCTGGAATATCCAGCTGGAGCTGAATACCATCAAAGAAGTCTCTAACTTCTATTTGTGCCAAACAAGTAGACACATTGCCAACATCATCAGTAGCTTGTAGGGTCACGAGCTGTCCGCCAGTCTCAGAGCAGTCAAAAGTGGCAGATGCAGCAAAATCTTCACCTGCTTTAGCGATGAGGATCTCCAGGTCATCATCACAATTATCAAAACTTCCCCCATTCACGAAGGGAGAACCATCATTTTGATCTTCAGCAAATACCGTAGCGCTGCCGGTGTTGTCTAGCTGCACGAAGGCATCGACACAGCTGGCGGTTGGACGCTGGGTATCAACTACATTAACGGTGAAAGAACAAGTCTGAGTTTCATTCTCATCATCGACATCACCATCGCCGTTGATGTCAACCAACATGGTATAGGTAACAACAGACTCACCGATGGGGAATATCTGGCCGCTGGCGTCATTGTGTGTTCCCAGGTTATCGGTCGAAAATGGTGTGTTGGTACTAGCGGTACTTCCGTCAGCAAAACCAATATCGTAATTGATAATCGTCGCACAGCTTACGCCCTGACGAGGATTAATGCCAGTTACTACGGTTGAGCAGTCGTCTGCATCGGTTTTAATAAAGGTGCTGTCTGGACAAGCCAACACTGGATCGCCACTGGTAACAACAACTGGAAAAGAGCAAGTTTCTTCCTGCCCCGTACATGAATAAGCGGTGTAAGTGACGGTGTAAGTACCGGGAGGTAGGTCTGAACCGGGAATAGGCCCGCCAGTCTGATACAGACCAGAACCGTCAACAGTTACGATGTCGGGAGCTGATCCATTGAAGAAGCTGTCGTCTGTACCTGCTGTACGTCCGATGTAGGGTAAAGTACTATCGTAGCAACCGTCGAATACGACAGGAATGGACCAATTCGCTTCAGTATCACAAACGCCATCTTCTGAGAATTGATAACCCGTTTCGCCACAATTTGCGAAAGAGGGCGGCGTCGTATTCAGAACGGATACCTGTTGAGTCTGAACATCAGAAAAATCGAGTGGAACATCGCAAGAAGCCGCCTCCAGAATGGCTTCAACGACATCGCCAATAATGGGGATGGCATCAATGGGTAGAATATTCAGCAAGTTGATTTGGTCTTCTACCACTACGCCACAAACGCTGTTGGGCTGTCTGGGCCAGGTAACTACATTCCTAATAGAAATGGCACCATTTGGGCCTTCGACATTGTTTGGCACACATAGATCATCCCCACTATCTGGGAATGAGTAAGTATCCACGATCATATCGAATGCACCATCTCCGTCTGTATCTGCGACAATGATACCTCCACCACCATCACCACCGAGTATACCCGCGAGGGCGGTAGAAATAAACTGTCCTAATGGATCATTACAAGCACTTTCTATGACATTGCCAAAGGGCAATGGATCAAAACAAGGGTTCTGTACAGCTGGGATAGGCACACAGAATTCAAAAGAGATGACATCACAAGCTTTATCTGCTTCGTCGGAAATATCTGTCAACTTAACATCGGAATCAGCAATGTCATCACCAAACAATGTTATTGATCCTAACCAATCAAAACAGACCGAATCTTCTGAACACAAAATGATATCTGAGTTTACATCAACTGTTGCGGTGACAACATCAGGGAAGTTAATGTCCAGATAAGAGCATTCAATGGTAAAATCAGGTCGAGTGCTTACCACGCAAGCATCAGGTGCATTGGCTCCGGGAACGCATTCCGAGGGGAAGGGGGTATCGCCTATACCGTCGTTAAATACAGTAAATGTTTGGCAAAACTCCTCACGGCACAGCGTCACATTAGCTCCCAACAAGGTATCACAATCAGCGGGCATATCATTGGTTTCTGTGAGGCAAATCTCATAGGTGATGCTACCTGCCGATTGAGGGGCTGGTAGAGATACGTCGCCAAAATTGATAGACATACTATCAAATGATCCTCCACTAACTGTTAATTCTTGATTTGGCCCTGTACTGAGGTCTGCAATGGTAATCATGGCGTCTTCCCCATTGCTATCATAGGGACTGACATCTCCTGAAATAGAAAAGTTGGGTTCGGGTCTGGTCGTAACGAAAAGGAATGTTTCGTCAAAATAGGGCCCATTGCCACAAGACGTCGTGTCTTCGACCTCGTATCTAATCGTATAACAGCCACCTCCATCTGGAATCTGAAGGTAACGATCTTGTGTGATCGTCGCTGTATTGGGCGAGGTGGCTGCAATACTGAATATACCTTCTATATCCGAGACATCTTCGAAGAGAATTTGTAAGTCTACACTGTCTCCGGCCAAGTCACACTGCATAGATTCACCACTCAGGTTGGCTCTTGGAGTTTCAAAAATGGTAAAATCGGTAGACGCTTCATAAGTACACCCATTGGCTTCGTAGAAATACTCGACTGTGTAATCCCCCGGCTCTACTTCTGATACATCCAGTACGCCTGTCGAAGAATTGAAAGCGGTGGTGGCAGGAAATATTTCTAAAGTTCCAACATCCCCGGTTTCCGTACCATCAGTAGGAAATCCAGCAAAGGTGATGTCGCCACCGTCCTGACATTGATCATCTGGCTCAGTGATAGCTACATCGACATCGTAATCGAAGCTAACTGCGTTGACAAAGGCATTGAACCCGTCACCGAATTCCCAGCCAGCACCGAAGTTGTTATAAGTGATGTCTATATCTCCATCAGACAGGTCCGATTCCAGGGTTGCAGCTGGTATAGCATAAGTCTGGCAGACTGGCGAAGAAGAAGTTGGCACAAAACCGAAATCTCCGGTCGTAGAGACAATACCGGAGATGTTAACACTCCATGTCTCATTATTTTCATCCATGTCGCCCCAGAAGCATATCTCTATGGTAGCCGACGTGGTTACATCAACAATGCTGCCAAAAGCACTGGAGAAAACGTCGTAAGGCGCGGAATAAGACTGGACAGTTGATGTGTCGAAAGTTTCAACTGTGGCTACGTCAGTGCCGCCGTCAAAACTGCATTGTGCGTGTAAAGAATTCGTAGATCCTAGTATCAGTAAGAGTACTGTCGATAGTGTACTTGAAATGCT
Organism: Bacteroidota bacterium; assembly: GCA_039178745.1. GTDB lineage: Bacteria > Bacteroidota > Bacteroidia > Chitinophagales > Saprospiraceae > Neolewinella. The sequence continues at coordinate 4,206 of JBCDFE010000114.1, forward strand.
CAGTGTCGGACTGCCAAACATCAAGCGTCCTACACCTTTAGAGGAGTAAAAAGTCATCATGTGTATCAATGAGATTACAAAAACACGGCTGAAATCAAACAAATGCGCCCAAAGGCTCATGAGAGTGATCTCAACCCTTAATTTTTCATAATCACAAAGTAGAAAAACGAACTTTTAGAAAGTGGCCGAACCAAGCCATCCACCCCAAAATGCAGCGATTTGAAACGAATTGCAACGAAATTCGGCTTTGAAACGGTGTTTTATCCATATTCTGATAGATTTACCTCCACCTTTTGTATTGATTGATCAATCCATTGGTCGAAGAATCGTGCGTATCGACTTCTTTCTGATCTTCCAACTCAGGTTGGATGGCCTTCGCTAGTTGCTTGCCCAGTTCCACCCCCCACTGATCGAAGCTATATATGTTCCAGATTACGCCCTGGACAAAGATTTTATGTTCGTAAAGAGCAATTAATTGGCCTAAGGTATATGGCGTTAATTGCTTGACCAGCAAGCTATTAGTCGGCCTATTGCCCGTGAACACCTTATAGGGTAGCAATTTCTCGATTTCCTGGTCTGATTGGCCTTGCCGTTTCAATTCGTTGCGGACCGTTTCTTCGTCTTTTCCCTGCATTAAGGCCTCGGTCTGAGCGAAATAATTGGACAATAGTATATCGTGATGCCTCCCCAATGGATTGTGACTCTTGGCTGCCGCGATGAAATCGCAGGGAATGAGCTTTGATCCCTGATGAATGAGCTGGTAAAAGGCATGCTGACCATTGGTACCGGGCTCACCCCAGATCACTGGGCCCGTTTCGTAGTCTACCGGATGGCCGTTGCGGTCTACATACTTACCGTTGCTCTCCATGTTGCCTTGCTGGAAGTAAGCTGGAAAACGATGGAGATAATTATCATACGGCAGTATGGCCTCTGTTTCCGCATCGTAGAAGTTGTTGTACCATATACCGATCATGGCTAAAACAACGGGCAGGTTCTGTCTCAAAGGCAGTGGATCATTTGACTTTGAATCTTGGCCAGGGATCTCGTCATTTGGGGAAGTGACTCGTCCCGCACTCCCCTCCTCAGGAGGCGAGGCGAGGATCTCGCCATTCGGGGAAGTGACCCGTCCCACATCTCGATCTGCTAGATCTCCTGCGAGGATCTCGCCATTCGAGGAATGGCTCGACCTGCGGAAGTGCTGATCCATACTATGCAGCCCGTCTAGTAAAGATTCGAAGTGATCAAAACCGATGGTCAGTGCGATACTAAGCCCAATAGAAGAGCTGAGGGAATAGCGCCCGCCTACCCAATCCCAAAACCCGAACATGTTTTTGGGATCAATGCCAAAGTCCGTCACGCCTGCCTCGTTGGTGGATAGAGCCACGAAGTGTTTTGAAATGGCCTTGTTATCCTTGGCATGCTGCAAAAACCACGATCGGGCAGACCGCGCATTCGTCATGGTCTCTTGCGTAGTAAAGGTCTTGGAGGCAATTAAAAACAGGGTTGTTTCCGGGTCGACTCGCTTGAGGGTTTCGCTGAGATCACTTCCGTCTATGTTGCTGACGTAGTGCACCTGCATACCATCTATCCAATAGGGCTTAAGTGCCTCTGTTACCATTACGGGCCCCAAATCGGAGCCACCGATTCCGATATTGACGATATTGGTAAACCGCTTGTCGGTATATCCCAGCCGGGCTCCCGAATGCACACTGACGCAGAACTTGCGCATGCGATCCAGTACTTCCCTAACGTCAGGCATAACATCCTCCCCCTGGTCATAGATGGGTCGGTCCGAGCGATTGCGGAGTGCGATATGCAGCACAGCGCGATCTTCCGTTCCATTGATGTGCTCGCCGGAAAACATAGCTTCGATAGCCTTAGGGAGTTGGCAGGCCTCCGCCAGTTCGAGCAGAAGCGACAGCGTTTCTTCGGTGATGCGATTCTTGGAAAAGTCGACCAGCAGATCTTCAAAAACCAGATGCATCTGTTGGAAACGATCGGGGTTTGTAGCGAATAGATCGCTCATCTGATCGTTTTTTGTCGCTTCAAAATGAGCTAGTAACTTCTGCCAGGCAGCTGTTTGGGTCGGATTGATCGATGGAAACATAAAGAGAAGCTATTTACAAGCTGCAAATTAAAGAATCGTCGTCGACCAAACGCCAACACTAATTTTTTAATTAGAGACTAAAGCCCGATAAACATCTCCATGCACCCGGCTTCTCACCCTGTAACGTTTAAATCGGTCTCGTTTTGGATCGGGGAATATGCGATTGGTCAAGAGTACAAACACCAAATTATTGTCGGGGTCTGCCCAAACGCAGGTACCACTAAAGCCTGTGTGACCAAAAGTAGCCTCGCTGGCACCCAGATCTTTTAGGTTTGACCACCCGCCCATTAATCGATCAAAACCGAGCGCTCGGTAGTTGTAGGCGTATTGACTGGTAAATAGTTCGACGGTGGTCGGATTTATAATTTGCTGTCCGTTGAACTCCCCTTTATCCAACAACAATTGGAAAAGCCGGCCGAGATCTCTGGCGTTGCCAAAAAGTCCGGCATGACCGGCTACGCCGCCTAACAGAGCTGCGCCTTCATCGTGTACATAGCCTTGCAAAATGGTTTCTCGCATCCAGGCATCATAGACACTGGGCACACAATGATCAGCGGGTATCCGATCAGCGGGCTTAAAGGTGAGGCGGTGCAATCCGAGGGGCTCGTAGAAATGTTGAGCAACATATTGGTCCAGGGAAACTCCACTCACTCGCTCTACAATCAGTTGCAGTAGATAGTAGTTGACATCGCTATATTTAAATACCGGCCGTCGGGTGTAATCAAGTCGACTCAGATTCTTTTCAATTTTTTCGGGTACGCTATTGTCCAGCCATCGATCGGGTGAAATTTGGATGTCGTATATGTCATCCTTACGGTTAGATACAAAGGTTCGGCCTATAAAGTCGAATGCGGGCAGGTTGGACTGTAATCCAGTCTGGTGGGTCAGTAACTGATCGATCTGATAGCGACCGGCAATGGCCCCAGATAGCTCTGGTAAGTAGTCTTTAACCCGGGATTGCAGAAAGATTTTCCCTTTGTCGTAAAGGTGCATGACCGCCAAGCTAGTCGCTGCGGCTTTGGTTACTGATGCCAGGTCGTACAGATCGTCATTGCCAACTGATCGCCTTCTTCTGTAATCGTGGTGACCGTAGGCTTTTTCAAAAATAATCTGCCCCTCATGCATGACCAGTAGCTGGGCTCCGGGAGTCGTTCGCCGTCTCAAGGCCCAGCTGACTCTGCGGTCTAGTTTTTCCAAACCCTCGGAAGACCAAATGGTGGTATCTGGAAGGTCAAAACCAGGCACAATACGGGAGGATGCGCCAATATCCTGTGCACTGTACAAAACCTGGGCTGCAAAACATTCGCTTTCTCTGCTGCGCGTCGGCAGTTGAATCCTGGTCCATGAAGACGGCACGTTAATACTTGCTAAAACCTGGCCAAACTCAACCATCGACACCTGGCGATTACTCAAGACATCCGTGAGCTCCTCCACCCAGCTGGCATCGCTGTCAACGAACAGAACAATGGGCTTAGCCGAGGGGAGTAGTGGCAATACGGAACGAGTGATCGAGTCTCTGAACAACTGTACATGTGCAGGAGCGAACCTGCGTACAAGCTGGAGGAAAACCTCAGGTGCTTCCTCAGATCGATGCAGGATTAGCGGCCCGTCGTTTAATGGCAATGGTAGCATTTGACCATTCAGAAGTTCAGCTTCTTTTTTGACTTGACTCCAGGCCTCTGCATCTATATTACTGAGTGGCCAGCCCATACGCGTACTCAGGCTATCTGAGCTTGGGAAGGCCAATAAAGCAAGACCGGCTTCGCTGTTTGCCAATTGCTGCCGATACTCTGGATTCAGTATATCTGGATCACCAGACCAGCCAGGTTGTAAAAATGTGGGCAACCAATCGTAATCTGCCCAATGATTGCCAACAGCCATAGAGCTGAGAAGAATCAAACTTACTGCACCAAATAAAAAACGGCTCATGTTGGGGTTAGCTATACTAAGTCTGGGGATTGTAATCTATTCACGAACGGCTAAACGATGCCCAAAACGAATTGTTGCCTTGGCAGTCAATTAAGGAAGGATATGTAAGGCCAATGTCACTGGCCGTACACGATCTTTAAAAGCTGACAATCGCAAGACCCACGGCCTTTTGTTTGTGGGTAAATTTGCAGTAGAATTGTGTTGTAGCAAATGAACAAAACCTATCTTATAGCGGGGCTATTTTTAGCCATCGGCATCTTCCTACTCGTACAGGCACTGGGCGCGGGAAGCCCTTATGCAACTTTCGCTTCAGCTGCGGCAGATGGTGGTAAGCATAAAATCGCTGGCCACCTGATGAAGGATAAGCCCATGATTCAGGACCAGGAAAATCCGGATCACTTCAGCTTCTACCTCATGGATACCGACAGCATCATACAGCAGGTTGTTTTACTTCAGCCTAAGCCACAAGACTTTGAAATGAGCGAGTCTATCGTGCTTACCGGCAGGATGAATGGATCGACCTTCATTGCTTCGGATATCCAGCTCAAATGCCCATCCAAGTACAAGGATGAAGAAAGCGCCCTCAAAGATTTGATGGACTAAAGCTGAGCAAATAGATTTATGAACGATATTCAGTACATAGGTGAGCATCTCGGTCCTCGCATCCTCGGTCAATTAGGGTTGCTTATGGCATTTGTGTGCGCGCTGCTCGGACTAGTTTCGTTTTTTCTGTCTACTAGAAAGCGCGAAGAAGTCCTGCGTGCTCAAAGATGGCGTCAGCTCGGTCGCATCAGCTTTGGTCTACATACACTGGGGCTTTTCATATTGATCGGAAGCATCATTTATGCGATGCTTAATCAGTATTATGAGTATCAATATGTACAGGCGCATGTAAGCGCCGAGCTGCCCAAAAGCTTAATATTCTCTGCCTTTTGGGAAGGTCAGGAAGGAAGTTTCCTACTTTGGCTCTTCTGGCATGCCATACTCGGTTTGGTTATCATCGGAACTGCCAAGAAGTGGGAATCTCCAGTCATGACGGTAATTTGCTCGGCTCAGGTTGTGCTCGTCAGTATGATTTTAGGGGTTTATCTCGGTTTTGGCGAAAGTGTGATCAGGCTCGGCTCCAACCCCATACTTCTCTTGCGAGAGGTCATCGACGCCCCGATCTTCACTCAGCAAGATTATGTAGAACTACTCAGTGGAAGCGGTCTCAATCCCGCTCTGCAAAACTATTGGATGACCATCCATCCCCCCACCCTATTTCTGGGTTTTGCCAGCACCATCGTTCCTTTTGCATTTGCTGTCAGTGGCCTATGGCTGGGTAAACACAAAGAATGGCTAAAGCCAGCCCTTAAATGGTCATTATTTTCTGGAGGAATATTAGGTATCGGTATCCTTATGGGTGGTGCCTGGGCTTATGAGGCCCTCAATTTTGGTGGCTATTGGGCCTGGGACCCGGTCGAAAATACCAGCTTGGTGCCCTGGTTGCTACTCGTAGCGGGCATCCATACCAACCTGGTGGCCAGGGCAACCGGACACGCCATTAGGAGTACCTACATATTTTACCTGCTGACCTTCGTGCTTATTATCTATAGCACCTATCTGACCCGTTCAGGGGCACTGGGCGATACAAGCGTACACGCTTTTACAGAAATGGGACTAGAGCCTCAACTGCTCTTCTTCCTATTTGGGTACTTGCTCCTAAGCATCGTTATGGTCGGCTGGCGTTGGAGGCAAATTCCCACGCCACAAAAAGTCGAAACCACCAGCAGCAAAGAATTCTGGATGTTCCTGGGAAGTATGGTCTTGCTTTTGTCAGTCATTCTCATTTCGGGTGTCACCAGCCTTCCGGTCGTCAATAAGATCGCCAGCATGCTCGACCCCGGCTGGGCAGATCGAACCATACTCGACCCGGAAGATCTGCACAACAAACTACAGCTGCCCATAGCCGTCCTGATCGCCATGCTTACTGCCATCGCGCAGTGGCTGCGCTGGCGCGCCGACTCCCTACAAGCAAACCTCAAGCCTTTTGCCATACACCAAGCCATAGGCATAGGTGGTGCATTGGCCCTGAGCTGGCTAACACTACAATGGATAAAAGCCCCTAGCTGGCAGTTGAGTGCTATGCTGTTTGCAGCCTGGTATGCCGTGGTGGTCAATGTCGACTATATGATCGCCTTCATACGCAAGGACGGAAAAGTCGCAGGCTCGAGTTTATCGCACATTGGTTTTGGGCTGATGCTCGTCGGTATTCTGGCTACTAGTGTCAACAAGCGAATACTAAGTCAAAATACCTTCTTCATGGAAGGACTGCTGGAAAATGAAGAGCTAGCGCGCACGACCCTGAGGCTGACCATGGATCAGCCCATGATCATGGAAGACTACAAAATGACCTTGCGCAGAGATACCATAGAAGACTTCACACGCACCTACTACGTTGACTACCAGAAGTTTGCTGAAGGAGATACGAGCAAGGTCGTCGAAACCTTCGAGCTGCGGCCAACGGTGCTCTACAACAAGGATTTCAGCGATATTGCCGTTACCAATCCGAGCACGCAGCGGTATTGGAATAAGGACATCTTCACCGTCATCATGTCTATGCCGCCAGAAGAGCAAAGCATAGAAGCCAAGCAGGCTTACGAAGACAGCGTCAATTATCGCAGCTTCGATCTGCGTCCGGGTGGTCGTGGTGAGTTTCTGGATACGGTAAAGTACATTGGCGTAGACACTCCGGTCGTGCACGGCTACGAGATCGAATTACTTTCCTTCAGCCAAAATATCGAGCACGAGGAGTATATCTATGAGTCTGGCGATGTTGGTCTGGAAGCAAAGGTGCGCATCAAACGAGTCGAAGATGGCGAAGACGGATGGCAGGAAGGACGGGCCGCTATGGTCATCAGAGACGGATCGCTCTACCACTATCCGGTCCAGAACAACGAGTATAGCATCAGGGTAAAACTGACACAAGATGCCTTCGAGCAAGTGCTCTTCGATGACCGCATGCTCGACTACGAGTCCGTCAATGCACCACCGGGTGGCAGTTTTCAGGTAGGCGATCTGGAGGTCCAGTTTTTGGGCTATAATCCACGTCCCCAATCCGATTTGTATCGCCGGATGGATGGAGACATTGCCGTAGGTGCTGAGCTTTTGGTCACAGCCCCAAATGGGCAGACAGACACCATCGAGCCTATATTTTTGGTGCGCAACGAGCAAGTATCGCCCATACGGGCAGAGTCCAGAAAGTTGGGGCTATTTGCCAACTTCACGGGCATCAATACCAACTCAGACGAAGGTCAGTTTTTCGTGGCAGCAGGGCCATCGCGGCCGCCCATTACCATTCCTCTCGAGGTGGGAACGGGCGCCTACCGGACAGACTATATCGGTTTGCAGGCCATCGAATTTCCGGGCATCAATCTCTTCTGGTTGGGGGCACTCAGCATGATGCTCGGCATGCTCATCAACCTGGTCATCAGACTGCGCCGTGGACGAGCGGGCTAAAGTCGCGTTTATCGGTGCGGGCAACCTGAGCTGGCACCTGGCTCCGGCCCTGCACCAGCATGCAGCAGAAGTGGTAGGCGTTTGGGGGCGAAGCAAAGCCCGACACCAGTGGCCGCTACCCTACTCCACCGATCTTTCGACCATCCCCCAAGATATCGATGTCCTCTTCCTAGCCGTGCCTGATAGCAACATTGGCGAAGTAGCCGGTCAGCTAGCCAAGTATCTACCCGCGGAAGTCCATATTATCCACGGTTCGGGAGCCACAGGGATAGATACTTTAGATCCGTACTTCCGCAGGTCGAGTCATTCCCCGAATGACGAGATCTTCGCACGAGATCTTGAAGATCGAGTATCGGGACGAGGCACTTCCCCGAATGACGAGATCCTCGCACGAGATCTTGAAGATCGAGTATCGGGACGAGGCGCCTTTTGGCCCATACGTTCACTCACCATTGGCCAGAAATTGGTGGATTTCAGCCATTCGGCCATCGGATATTATAGTCCTGATCCCACTCTGGAAGCCATGTTGAAATCCTGGGCGGAGCAGTTGGGTCCACTTCATTTCAGACTAGACGATCATCAGCGGGCCAGTCTGCATCTGGCAGCAGCCATGGGGCAAAATTTCACTAATTTCATCTATCACCTCTCCTACCGGATAGCCGAAGAGAATGGGCTTCCATTTCAGGCCCTGATTCCCTTGCTACAAGCAGATCCACTTGATGGGAAAGATCCCATAAACCGACAAACTGGCCCGGCCATAAGGGGTGATCGAGCGACATTGGAAAAGCATCTGAACCTCCTCAAAGACCAGCCGGAAATGCGCGCGCTATATCTGATGTTGAGCAGGATGATCGCGGCAAAAAAGTAAGCTTACTCAGTGGCTTGTTCTCTTTCTTCGCGTTCCCTTTCATGCAAGTATCGGCTCACCAACTCCTTTCTGGTGCCCTGAACCCGGCCTGCCGACACAGCACCTTTGATCAATAAGAAAACGGCCAGGCCACGCAAGAATATGCCTCGATAGGCCTCATCTGTACTGCCTAAAATAGATAAGATCCACATGCCTAGAAAGAGGATCAAAAATATGACGAAGGCCAACAAAGGCTGGCGAAATGATAGCACATACAGACCGATCATGATGGAAAAATAACCAGCGACTATGGCCCATGAAACCCCATCGGTATACGGGTCGTTGGCCAACAGAAAGATATCGGCTAAAAGTCCCAGAATGGCAATGACCAGCATGATCGTGCGCGCACTCTTGAGGGATTTTTTGTGTTTCTCGTACTCCTCTTTGATTTCCCGGCCTCGGTTTCTAAAGGTGTAACTCAGTAGTGTTTCTTCACTTACTTCTTCGCGATCGTCATCCAGGATTAGGTTGCGCTCTAACATAAACTAGGTGATGTGAATAAGGTAGGATACAAATGTACTCAATTGCCAGCAGTCTTGTACCTTCGCCACATGGCCAAAAGACTCAGCAAATCAAAACCCTCCAAGGGCGAATTGGGCAAAGGACTCGACGCCCTACTCAGCTCGCGCAAGCCCAATAAAGAAGCCGTAAGCGAACTCAGTCGTCGCTTTGCCATGCTGGAGATCGGCAAGATTCACCCCAACCCCGATCAGCCACGAAAAGAATTCGAGCCCGGTGCCCTGGCAGAACTGGCCGCAAGTATAAAGATACACGGCATCATTCAGCCGCTGACGGTCAGGCACATGGGCGATGGCACCTTCCAGATCATCAGTGGAGAGCGCCGCTACCGGGCCAGTCAGGAAGCCGGCCTCAAGGAAGTACCCGCCTTTATACGTACGGCCAACGATCAAACCCTGCTCGAAATGGCGCTGATCGAAAATATACAGCGCCAAGACCTCAACCCCATGGAGGTGGCTTACAGCTACCTGCGACTGAGAGACGAATTTGGCCTCACCCAGGGCCAGCTGGCAGATCGGGTCGGCAAGCAGCGCTCTACGGTCACCAACTACCTGGGCATACTGAAAACCTCGCCCGCCGTACACGAAGCTATCAAAGATCGCCAGATCAGTATAGGTGCAGCCAAAGCCATAGGAGGCGTGAAAGACCTCAACCTTCAGGAGGCCTTTTTAAAAGACGTACTCTCCCACCCCAACTGGAGTGTTCGCGAGATCGAAAAGAAAGCCAAAGCCTACAAAGCCGCCGCCAAACCCAAAGACAAAACCGTCATCAATCCCGAAACCGAAGAGCTCAAGAAAGTCGAGCAGGCCTTCAAGGAATTTTTTGGCTTTCCCGCCAAGGTGGTCATCGAAAAGAAGGGCGAAGGCAGCGGCTATGTTAAAGTGAGCTTCCCTGACAAGCAGGCGCTGCATCATCTGTTCAAGGCGGTGGAGTGAGTTTTAACCTATCTTAGCACCAAACCCACCATCATGATCAGTAGACTTATCAAATTCGGACTCTTTGCAGCAGTAGTCATTGTAGGCTACAACTATCTCTATGGAGATGAGGAAGAGCAACAGCAATCCAGGGAAGTGATCGATCGCGGGGTCGATTTGGGCCGTGGCTTGTGGACCAGCCTTCGAGGAGCTGTAGATAAACTCAGAGATGGCGAATACGATGGCGTGCTCAACCGCATAGGCGATGTA
>JBCDFE010000115.1:0-14336 GCA_039178745.1 Bacteroidota bacterium
ACGGTTTTATGTGTTTTTCTTGGAGGGGCCAACTTTGTCGCAGTGCCTTCTCTTGGCACACATGACTCCTACTTTGGTGGTGGTCTAGTCCTTCGTTTTACCAAGTATGTCGCAGTGCCTTCTCTTGGCACACATGACTCCTACAATCCGCATAGGAGAAACCACCTACCACTTCTTCGGGTCGCAGTGCCTTCTCTTGGCACACATGACTCCTACCATAGGAGAAACCACCTACCACTTCTTCGGTAAAGTCGCAGTGCCTTCTCTTGGCACACATGACTCCTACAGACTCCACAGGTATGTAGCTAGTGCACTCATGTCGCAGTGCCTTCTCTTGGCACACATGACTCCTACCTTTGGTATAGGACATGGTATCCTGTGCCTCATCGTCGCAGTGCCTTCTCTTGGCACACATGACTCCTACAACTGACCTGGAAATGGTCACCGAAATGTTGAGTCGCAGTGCCTTCTCTTGGCACACATGACTCCTACAGAACGAACCTGAGACAGCCCGGGTACGTTACGTCGCAGTGCCTTCTCTTGGCACACATGACTCCTACTGCTCGCACTCATTGTGCTGCCAAACGCACCAAAGTCGCAGTGCCTTCTCTTGGCACACATGACTCCTACTTCCTCCTCTTTTTGGCATATGAGAAATAGACCGTCGCAGTGCCTTCTCTTGGCACACATGACTCCTACCAGTGCCTCGGCGCTGTTGAAATTGGCGGCACTCTGTCGCAGTGCCTTCTCTTGGCACACATGACTCCTACCTAGATAGCCTCTAATAATCTTGGCACTTACTGCGGTCGCAGTGCCTTCTCTTGGCACACATGACTCCTACCCTGTTTTTGTTGTAATTTGCTGATAATGAGTACATTAGCTATGTGATTTATCGCAAAAACTCCATGCTGTAGATTTAAAAACCATCTGACTTTCAGTAGTTATAATACTAAAGTATGATTTTTCTGATAAATTAGGTTCCAATCATAAATTACTGAACCAATGGTTCGCTGGTGGTCTTCGGAATATTGGTGTAAGGGTAGTATAAGGATGTGATCATTTTGTTCCCATTCGGGTTTTAGGGACAAATCTTTCAGTTGTACTTCTAGTTTATTGGCAACGGGATCTCGCATTTCGCCGATAAAAACAGAACGTTGGACCCGATGTAAACCTGCTCGGCGCAGTAACTGGGCTATCTTTAGGCGAATGCGATTGTTGCTGATATCATAAGCAATTAAATAGTTCATGCTAAGGTCTTTCCACAGTTAGATCGATGGTTTTAGCTAATTCTGCGGCAGCGCGATGAATATGGGCAATACGCCTCATCTGTCTGCCTTGCCATCGGATATTGGATTGCATCCATTCGTTGAAGGCTGGAATTAGTTGATTTTTTCCACTTTTGCTCAACCAAAAACCACCATTGTCGAGTTCTTCAAAAGCGTCTGTGAAATCGGCTTTTCCCCAAACAATCTTATCCAGAACAAAGAGATCTACCCATGGTCGGAAGGGTTCAATTAGGTCGTAAGCTAAAGTAGGCCGATCATATTCATCTGCATGTAGTATGCCAAGATGGGGGTCTAGCCCCGCCCCGAAAAGCGCTGTTTCTACCATGGCATAGAGCATGCCATAAAAATAATTGATGGCTGTGTTGAACGCATCTTGTGCCGGACGACGTGACCGACCTGCGAAAGTCCAAATTGTAGGAACGCTTTGGCTGATAAATTGCCAATATACTCTGGCTATTTGCCCTTCCCAACCCATAATTGAGGAAGCCCATTTCATGGAAGGAAGATCGACCTTCTTGTTTATGGATAGTCTTTCTTGCTCAAACCTTGAGCATAGTTTTAGCATCTCTGGTTTGAGTGCTGGCCTTTTTCTTCCGAGGAACTTGGCGACGCGAATCTGGCCCATAGTCTTTCGATCAAATTGCTTGATAACCCAGGCTGCACCAGCTTTAGAGTCGCTAAAGTAGACCTGCTTTCGACGGAGCTTAGCCAGGGATTCAAAATATGGACTGCGGAGACAGGCCATGGCATCTCCATAGCGATCGTAAATATGAATGGGTATATCAGCTTCGGCAGCCAGCACGATGGCGGCTGAGCTTATCAAGCAGGGTGAAGTAATGGCTATACTGCTAAGCTGTTCGGGGCTGATGTCGCGCACGGCCTCTTTGCCCGATACGCGGAAAAGTCCGTCTTTGACTTTAAGGCTAAGGCCGTGGGTATTGAGGACGAGTTGCATAAGTCATCTACTTAAAGTGGATCGTATTTGAATAGGGTATAGCCGAAATCCAACCAGTTGAGTGGCCCATATATCTCTGGCGGGTCGACGGCGCTATCGTAAGCCATCTCGCAATCTATGAGCCTATCGTTGTCTTCGGGCAGGATGTGGCGAGCGAATTCCAGCTTGCCACGCACTTGCTGCTTCAGCTCGGTTACCCAAGGCGTTTTGAAGGCTCTTCCGCTGGCGGTGGCATGCTTTGCATTGATCACATCGTCGAGCTTTTCTATGGCCTTTTGCAAACTTTCCATGTACGATTCAGGTAGGCTGACTTCTTCTTTACCCACCAGCACTCCGGTGACTTCTTTATCCTTATCGTTGGGGCCGTACCAGCGAATTTTATTGGGATTGAGCTTGAGGTCGTAGGCTTCTATCCAGCCATTGATGTGGTTCAGGTGTTGTTGATCGATTTCTGTTTGAGCAGAAAAAGTAAGGTCGTCGGCGTAGCGGGTGTAGACCATTCCGTTTTCTTCGGCCAGGTTTTGTAGATCGTGGTCTAGTGGAATGCAAGCGAGATTGCTCAAGATGGGACTAGTGGGTGCGCCCATGGGGAGTCGGCCTCTGTTGGTGCACAGAGCAGCCAAGGTTTCTGCTTGCTTGGTATTGAAATTCAGGAGAGGCGCTTCGAAAAGTTGCTGGATGCGTGTTTGATCGATTTGGTGAAAGAAGTTTTCCATATCGATATTGAGCATCCAGTTACAACCGATGTGCCGTTGAGCGTTGGTGAGGATATTTCTTGGCTCTGGATCGTCTTTGGGATTGGTCAGAAAGCCGTAGGCAGCGTCGGTGCGATGAAAATGATATACGGCCTGTAGGTAATCGTTGAGTTTGCGCTGCACCTGTTTGAGCCTCGGAACAGGGTCTTCCAGTTGGCGCATGCCGCCATTCTTCTTTGGAATACTGAAGTAGCGATACTTCGGATCGTTGGCCAGATTCAGTAGTTCCAGTGGCTCTTTGCGCAGCAGTCTCGCCAGGCGATCAAAATCTCTACACTGGATGAATCGCTCGGCACGGGCCTTCATGCCCTTTATGGTAATGGTCTCTGGCATGGCAATTTGGGACTTACGCAGGTGGAGCACATTCCCCGAATGTGCGACATACAGCTTGTTTTTTAGGCAGGAACCGGATTCCTCTTACCTTAAGTACTGTGCTGTTTGGTTTTTTTACGAATCATATTCAGCTTCTGATATTGCCGCTCTGAGCATACCTCGCCAAAGCCAAAGCTGTGTACACGGCCGAGTCCGAGCCCGTAGTAAGGGTTGAAGTTAGCCTCGGCTACGACATTAAAAGCGATGAGCTTGGCCGATTTCCACTCGATGCGCTTTACCTTGTCGACGCGTAGGGTATTGGCTACGATTCTCTCTCTTTGGTCGGCCAGGTTTGTCTGTTTAGCCAAGTTGCGCAGCTGCCCGGTCAGGCATCGGTCTAATATAAGTCGACGGGCGGCTGGTCGGCCTTCGTGTTCCTTCCAGGATGTATAGTTGTCGTTGTTTAGGGCTATCCATCGGTACAAGCCAAAGGTTCGATATTCGGATAAGATCTCCGGTTCCCATTGCCGATTGGTGAGTTTGAAATCGGAGGTATTACAAGGCCTTCCGGCAATATATAACTGGTCGGGTAGGGCAGGGATGAGTTGCCTCAAAATAGCTTGTGCGCCCGCTCCCATGCCCATGATGTAGGCTCGCCCACGGAACACACCAAATTTCATCAATGGATACTGATTGGTATACTTGGTGACACCCGGCTCTGAGTTATCATGACCGTGAAAGAGCGAATTGCCCAAGCCCACTTGCTCGACTACAGCGGCGCGAAAGGCGCGGGTGTCGCCCGGGTGGAGGGGGAAGGAGAAGGTGAGGGTGGAGATTTGCATGGAGGCTATTATTGAAATGGTTCGAACTTACCCATCAGCTTGAATTGATGAGCTTTGGCCTTTTTACTTTGATAGCTAGAGATTTGGATTTTTCCATAAGTGCCTTCAGTGGGCAATGTACCTGTCAGCTGAGTTACCGTTACGAATTTGGCTTTAGAATCATTCAAGCCTTTAATTAATAGTTCGTAGGTCACTTTCTCCCTTTCGACTCGGTAGACCTTAGCGGTTACTTTCGGGCCACGTCGTGGGTTATTTAACGAAGATGCATGTTTATAATCTCGTTCTGTAGGGGTATACGCTTTTGGTTGAGGTGATTCTTCGATCGAATCCTTATTATCCTGAACGAAGTCCTCAGGTTGCTCTTTGGCCGTGTCAGATGTATAATCAGGGTCTCCAGACAGTTCTGGGAATATCTTCTCTAATTCTTTTTCCCACTCTTTACTGGAAACTTTAGGATCGACTAATCGTCCATAGCCGACATTGGTTTTGGCACCGACACCTGAAATTAATAGAAGTAATCTGAAGAGATTACGTTTGTGTTTAGCGGTAAATTCAATTCCACTTACGATGGTATCGAAAAGGAGAAATGAAAACTCGAAAGTTACTTGAGGCAAAACTTTTAGAAAGAGTATGGGCGTAGGCTCTTCCCATATTTCTTTTCCATGAGGCGTGATGTAATCTGTACCCAAAAATGGCTTTTGGCTGCCCGGACTAACTGCAATTTGCGCCGCAAGGCAGGTATCTATTTTGCTCGGAGAAATTCTTTTTTTACCTAGGTTAGGGTCTAGTCCGTCAAATATTTGATGCTCAAGTAGATTTACCCATTTTAATCGTTCATTAGCTTTTTTTTCTCCTGCTTTACTCCAACTTTTGAGCGTCGTATTTTCAGTAATTGTTGCTGCACAGCGAGTAATAAGGTCTGCTTTTGCTTGCTTAGTAGACTTATGCTCTTTTGATTTTTGGTTAATCATTTCGAATCTTGGGAAGGAAGCTCTCAAAGTGCCCTTGATACTACTACCTGGTATAGTCGGTAAACCTGTTGTTTGATCAAAGTAAAAGCCGATCTTAAATTCATCGTCGGCACTGCCGGTTTCGTGTGGATATCCAGTACCGCAAACTAGTCCCGGATAAGTCGTTTGAAGGCGGAATTTTTTGAGGGAAGGTCCAAAACCAGGATGATCGAATAGATAATTGGCTGGTGCGGCTTTGTCGAGTGTAGCCTCGGTTATGCGCTTATTGATAACAGAAAATCTGGACTGGTTATATTTTTTTACCAGCCCCTTGCGTTTTTCCGATTCAGGATGAGAGGGGTCTAGCTTGCGATAATATTCTCGATAAAATTGGTGGTGCAGGTTCATGATTCAGGAGTTTTAGGTTGGTCTGATTCATCGTCTGTATGTGTATAGTTGCGCATACACAGCTTGAGTGCGATGGAGGCGTCGAGTATAGAAGACGTCCACTTGCGAAGTCTGGCTTGGTCAGGGTTGGGCATATTACCCAGGCGTTCGTCCTGCCCCCGGCCGGTACTGGGTCGGTTGGCGACATCGATTTTGAAGACATCGTTGACCACGGTGGTCAGTAGCAGTCTCTTCTGGCCACTACCTGTTTGTATTTCTTCTTTGATTTCGGGTATGACATGGGCTATGGCTTTAAGCAATTTGTATCGTTCGGTATCGCCTTTTTCTTTGGCATCGGTATAAAAAGCCAGGGTCGGGATGAGACCCGAAATGCGGATGGATGCGCCTATAGCAGCAGCATAGCCATCGAACTCGCTCACGACCTTATTCTCTTTCATTAAAAAGGTCTCGGTCGCCTCGATAGCACGGGGAAAGAGTCGGGTAATATTGTGTCTTATCATGGCTTAAGCGATTTTAGTAAACAGACAATAACCATAGCCGACCGTGGCATTGGCCCCCAGTTGCACGACTTTACCATCTATGCCGATGGCACCTTGTTCCGAGTTTCCTTTAGCTATATCCTCTAAAATGGATTCAGGGCCTTGTAAGATAAAGCCGAATATAGATTCTCGCGGTACGATCTCTTCATACCAAAGGTTCTTGCTTTCGCCATTATCTAGATAGTTGCGAGCAATGACGGGTAACTCCTGATAACGGCGTTGAAACCTTTCTGAGTTTGGTTTGCCCAGTTGACTCTTATTGCCATTCAAAGACCAATCTTTTCCTTGGAACACAGACACCTTTTGTTCCCATCTTTCTAAAATGGTTTCGTCGTGAACGAGCAAATATGGCCCTCCTACAGTTCCTTCATTAATGACGGGAATTGTCAATAAATCAGCACTAATAAAACGAACTTCGCCTTGTTTAAAATCACTGCTTTGCGGTTTCGAGCCGAATATAGTCGTGACGAAAGAATGGTTGTGTCCGTCTTCGCCAAATTGGTCGGCAAAATATTGCCGTAGTGCCCCTTTAATTCCCGACGTATGTATAGTTGGCGCACCACTGGTTGGGTCGCGTTGCACCAATTTGTCGACTATACCATAGTCGTTATCGCCACTGCCGGGATGCATATTGGTCAGGGCGCGTATGAGGTAGACGTGGGTGCGTAGGTCTTGCATTAGACATGAATATTTTTGAGTTGAATAAAGTGGTTATATCCGATCTGTTCAAAGGCGGGCTGGGACACGGCATTCTGTATAGCTTTTGTAGAGCCATACAATAGGCTGCCAGCTTGGAGTAAGAAGTACTTACCACTTTTATGCAGTGCGGTTTTAGAGTTTTTATTTTGGAGGTCAAGGCGGGCAAAGTTGACATTACTATCTTTTCCCGGCGTACTGATATATCTGAAAGAACGTGTGTCTGCAATAATGAAATCGAGCTTTTCAGGTAGCTTGTCATCGGTGATATATGTATCGCTTGTCAGTAAATGACAAGTACGAGCATCGGCATAATCATGTGTGCATAAATCGACAGGGTAAATCTCATTAAAGGTCTTTTCGGTAGGTCTTAAGCTCAACTCGAAAAGAGCTTTTTCCGCACCGAAGTGTACGATTTTATGTGCTTCTCCTTTTGCATCGAATAATTCTTCGGGTAGATGCGAAGCTAGATTTACTATTGATGCAAATGCAAAACCGTCTGCTAATTTGCCCATTCTTTGTTTGTAAAAGGCGTCGGTTTTGTCTTCACCGTTTTTACCCTTAGTGATTCCGATCTTATCAAAGAAACGGCAGAGCGCATCGCTGCCAATGGTGTCGGATGATATGGCCAGCTGATTGCCTTTTTTATCGATCAGGCATTGCTCTGGTGCTTCCTTATCACCTATACCTTCAGCACTGTACTGGGCCTGTTGCGATTCTATACCGGGTTCCTTACGCAAGCTGCGTGGTTTGCCTTTCTTGCCTATCGGACTGAGGAAATAATCGGTGTACTTATTTTCAGATCTATGGGTGAAAAATAAGGGAGATAGATCAATGATACTTCCATAAGGGCTTTGATTTTCAAGATGAAAACTATTAGGCCCACAATGGTCAGGGTATAGAAAATAACGCAAAACCCCGAGCATGCTAGTCTGCTGAGGCCAAGAGCGGGTTCGAGCATAGTAATTTTGGCCTTCGCCATTGCCGAAAGTTGTTTCGCCACCAAAAAAATAATAATCTAGTGGGCGAAGTTCCAGGCGATACTTCTGAGAAATAGGTTGTGACATAAATACTAAATTTAATCGTGGTCGGGTTGTACAGTAAATTGCTTGAAGCGGAGCAATGAAAAAAGTAGATCGACATGATGAAAATCCACAGCTTCGATACAGTATTCTTCATAGTTTAGCCCGAGTGTCTGGCGCATTTTACGCAGGGTTTTGCGGTGCATATCGTCGTCGGCATCTGGCTTGGAGTCGAGTGAGGAGCCGTGGGTGGCGAAGATTTTTTCACCAAGTTTGAGGGCGTCTTTAATATATTGGCGGTCGTGGTTACCGCCTTCATTGTAATGGTGCCTTCGGAAGGCTTCGCTTCGTTCGTCTTTAAGTGCTGAGGCCAGTAGACCGGAAAGGGATTGAGCCTTGTGCATAAATGAAGTTAAAAAGCTATCTGCTGCCTCGTCTTTTGGGTTGAGCACTTTAGCGACTTGATCGAAGAGCGTCTCGTCATCTTGATTTTTCAGTCGTAGCGGCAGCGTAGCTCCAAACTGTTGACCACTGTGCTTGCGTACCTCAAAGCAAATAGCATTTTTCTTTCGTTTCTTCCTCTCGCTTGGCCGGAGTATAAAATTTTTAGCATCTTTTTCCAGCTCATAAGCTCGGCTCACCGCTTCGCCCAGCGGGAATTTGTAATAACTGATCGATACGCCAAAAGATAGAGTAGGGCCGCCTTCTCCGAATGCTTTCGCAAACTCTCGATCGAGTTCGTGGCATAGTTGTATTACGTTGTGGGTCGAAGATCCAGTATTGACTACTGGCGCAACGAAGAAGAGATCGTCCCCGCCTGCATAAATGGGCAAGCCCTGAAAATCGACTATTTTTTGCACCGATGCTTTAGAAAAAGCGGCCAATTTTCGACTGAATTGGCGTATGGCCTCAGGACCCTCCTGACTTACACGACTCACCTCGGTGCCTATGCTGTCGCCATCGGCTACGACCACAGCTATGTATTTATGGCGCAAAACGAGAGGCATATTACCGTCTTCGGCTATTTTATTTCTTAGAAGCTTCTTTAAATCGACGTACAACTTCTCCTCTTCGCGCTCTTTAAAATAGTATTTGGCATCCCTTTCCTGCCTTCTGACTTCCATTACCCTTTCGTCTATCGGGTTCTTAATGGCTTTTTGGTACGCTTCTTTGTATTTCCGCAAGTCGGTAAGCCCCAGCTCTGGCAGCGATGGTATTCTGATGCTGTTATCATCCATCAATTCGAATACTCCAGGCTCGGTTTTGTTAAAGCCGATATCGTAAAGCGCATGAACGGTTTTGGGCTGACTGAGTAAGTCGATCAATTCACTGTTTGGGCTTGATCTGTAATTCAGCCGGTACTCTAAATTTGCTAACAATCTATTGATTCGATGCACGGCCAAGTGATCTTTGCGATCTTCTTCTGGTTCTGCTTTATCGACCGCGCTTTCCAGCAACTCGGCTTCAGTCCAAATGGCTTTGAGCCGCCGAATGCGCAATGAATCGCGAAGTTCTTTCCAATCATCTATTTTTATTTGGGTAGCTATCGTTTGCAAAGCCTGGTCGGCAATATCTACAAAATTGATATCTACAGGAGGATCTACGACGATCAGCCGATCCGGCCAAACACCGGCACCGTATACCTTGGTCGAGAGCTGTTCGGCAATATCATTTGGCTTGTCGATCCTGTCGGGGTCTAGTGCAGGTAATAGTATGTGTTTGTGACTGCCCGGGGGTAGTTTGCCGATGATCTTTCGCATGAGCAGAGAGAAAAAAAAGCTGGCCGCCCAAAGCTCTCGGGTTCTACGAGCAGCCGTAATGGTTTCTACAACCGGGCCGAGGGTGAGTGCGTGGTAGGTGGGCATAGTTTATTTGTAACTTTCAATTAGTTCAGAGTAAATGTGTATGATTAGTTCTTCTAGCCTATTTCCTTGGCCGTTTATATTCTTTAAGCTATTTCTTACTCTTTTTTTATTGAGCGCAAAATCCATAAATTTATTCAAGTCGAATGATTCCCACATAGATATGTTGGGGTGTTCATTGTCTCGACCATCAATTCTTAGCTTGTATTTTGATTTCTTGTAGTAATTGTCTAGATCTTCCCACCATAAATAAATAGTATAAAAGTCCTGGTCTTGATATTTGACGGGTTTGAATCTAAGAGGTGAAGGGTATCTTTTTAAAACTCCATGCTTGTCAATGTCAGCTTTTGATTGTATTGCCTCTTTTGTGATTTTTGGATTTCCTCTACCATAATTTTTCCAGGACTGCTCGCTTGAAAGTCCGAGTAAATCCCTTACAATTAGTTTTTGGTTACTAGAAAATTGAGTCGGACTTGCCTGGTCCTTTGTGTACTTGGACTGCTGGCGGTTCAGGTCAGTCGCAAAGAACCTCTCTTTAATTGTTTTCTTCTCCCACTGAATATTTAGGCTCGCAGCATATTGAAAAATCATGGGTTTCATATACAGGTATTGGACGAATTTTTTGTCTTTACTATCGTATTTTCCATGGTTTATTCCTTGGCGCAATGATTTATATAACCAATCAATATGATCGAAACACTTCAATTTTAGTGGTAGGTTTTTTTTTGATGCCCAGTCATTTTTACCTACCGTAAATTGACATCTGGTTTTATCTGGTTTGTTTTCTTCATTTAATAGTGTGAAGCTCCCAAAACCCCTATTGCTTCTTGTCCCAAAATTGTTATGGAGTAAAAACTGTCCCATTTGTTGATTGATAACTTGTGCTAAATCCAAGTGGACAGTTAAAATAGACATATAAACATTTTCGAATATGATTAATTTTTTTGGACTGTCACTTCCTAAATCAGCAAAATAGCCTTTTGCGTCTTTAGTTGAAGCTATTGTTTGTCCTTCTGAAATAATATGAAGTTTATAGTCGAGTGCATTTTTTATGGCCTTTTTACCTCCGATTAGGAAGTGCTCAAAAGCTGGGCGTTGATTTTTGAACGTATTTTTAATTAGCCACCTATCCAACTTCGGCTTCACTTCCGTAGCTCTCAAGGTCGCTCCAGTCTGATCATGTTGAAAGTGAATAATCGGTGTGTGCTGTACGAGTTCAAAGGTTTTTCGGTACATTTTTATTGATTTTGAAGGTTCTGGGAATTACTAATTGTACTATCTAGTGGTGCCACATTTGACTCGTCTCTCATTTCCTGCAAGAAGGGAGATGATTCTAACTGCTCAACTTTATTCCCATCATCCGAATAGCAAGGTGACTTTTTTGCCAAGTGATTTGGTGGAAGGAAAATGCTTGCAATAAGTAGTCCTGCGATTACCAATAGTAGCGGTATTTTCCACCACTTATCTTTTGTATTTGGTGTGAATCGTTGATAGCAGTAATAAAGTATCCAGCTCAGCATTGCAATACCGATGCATAGCCACACTGACCAGAAGTACACTTTTTGTTGACAAGCTACACTTTCCCCCGGCAGCCCATGTGCTCCTAACAAACTCAAAAACAAGGAAGGCCCAGCAATTACTGCCCCAATCACAGCCAACGCATTCAGTCCCTCTGCCTGCCGATCGTCATTGATTTGTTTGACGAAGGCATTGAGTTCCTCTACCTCGTCATTGAGACTTTCAACAGCATCCCTAAGTCTACTCTGCTTTTGCAGCATTTCGTAAAGCTCGATGCCTTGCACCTGGGCGGTTACCTCCCGGAAATAAATACGATTGACGAAGCGGATGTAGCGCTTGTACAACAAACTTGCTTGTTTGGCCAGTTGGGCTTCTCGTTCTTTGGGAAAGCTCGAAACATGTGTTACCTCGTCGCTGAAGTGCTGCACGCAGGCGCGCTGAACCAGGGTAAGTTCAGCCAATTTGTAGTATATGGATTGTAAATGGGTAACCAAGAACTCCGCATTCTCCTCTTTTAAGCTAGGTAAAGAACTACTCAGTAAGACGAGGCTGTAGTCGGTTACACCGTAGAAAGTGCCATAGCCTGCCCATCGCAGATAGCTAGCCTTTTTGATCAAAGATTGCCGCATTTCAGCCTCCTGTACTGTCACCATTGCGGCATCTACAAAGACAAACTTGTACCACCAGTCTGAGCTGAATATGGCTTGTTGCTTTTCATTTGATGAAGGATGTCTTCTATACTTTATTGTCCTACCGGATAATCTTTGCTTATTATCCCATACTTGCTTTGGGTTGAGTTTATTACTCTGCTTGTCGTCTCCGTACCAGCAAACCACAAACATACGATCGTCTAATACGGATTTTAGCCCATATTCCCTTTGCCTGATATGTTTCAAGAAAGGAGCCACAAAAGCTGCCTCTACTAGTTCCGGTATGGCATGCTTTGACTTAGCCTTTTCGCTAACGATTCCTTTATGTTCTTGAAGATTTCTTAGTAGGTTGGACCAGTCTTCAGTTGCACCAGATTTTGAGTTTTGCCCCATTTCGATTTTGATCGAATAGGCTACTTCCTTTCCATTTGGATGCCATTGGGGTTGATCCTTGATATCTCCGATGTCTCCAAAATGGTGACTAAAGGCATCGGACCGACCTACTTTCTCTGCGGGAATCGGGTAGAATGGCGGAAAGACCCGACGGCCGTACTGGTTGATGTACAGGATATCGTCAGGCTTGTTTTGGTCTTGTCGCCGATTTTCTAGGTGAAAGCTCAACACGCCAACTCCGGTATAATAGAGATGCAAATACACCTCGTCGATGTCAAGGGTGTAGGTTTTTCTATAGTTTATGTCTTGGCTGCCGTCATCCTTCTTGCGCTCTGACTCTCGCTGACTCCATGGCTTAGGAGTGGTAATTACATATTTTCCTCCAGCAGCCTCCTTGTGTCTAAAGTGTTTAATGAATTGTTTTTCGGGCTGCTCATCCGCCGTTTCGTAGAGTACCTCTCTCACGTACTCATAGAAGTAGTGCCACTCGTTATAGTTGGCTATCTTATCAATCGTAAAGGGTTCATTCTCCCATTTTTTTGAATCGATTAATGCCCTTGATAGATCTTGAAATTGATGAATATCCAGTAGCACTTCTTCACCACCCCTCTTTTTTGTCCATTTGAAAGGCAACAAGAAAACGTGATGACTGACCAATGATGGCCTTGGTTCGTTTTCTGGAGTTTCGATTGTTTTTTTAGACTGCTCACTCATCACTCACCAATTTTTTTCAACACCTCCATCCCCGCCCAGGCATCACCCAGTGCATTGTGCTTCACCAGACCAGCTGGGGCAGCAGCTGATCGGTCTCGGTTTGTATACAGCGTCTCACCTGCGCTTGCCTGTCTGACATCGTCAGGCAGGGAAGTGCCAATTAGAGAATCTCCATGACGCCCATCACTACTTTTTACCACTTTTTCTCCACCAAACGCTAGCCCCCATCGGTCTATATCTATATCATAGCCTTTGGCTTCGAGTAGGGTGGCTAGGTCCCGCACCACGTAATGTATAGGCTTAGGCAGAGACAGCGCCCCGCCGAACAGCTCGCAAAACAGCACCCAATCGTATGCCGGCACATCGGCCCAAATCTGAACTTCTTGGTAGTGAGACAACCACTGTCCGAGTGCCTCGATAATATTTTCTCGATCAAGCTTAATGTAAGTCCCATCCCCAGGAATATTGACATACTGCTCTTGCGAAAAAGCCAGATACGGCACTACATGCTCCTGATGCCAATCGGATAATTTGGACCATTCGGGCTCGTCAAATACCCCATAAAACCAGCGCTGATTCTCATCGATGAGTGCAATGGACAGCAACTCGGCTTGTTGGGAAAGACTGCTGAATTCGGTGTCGAGAAAGAGTCGGGTCAAGTCTAAATGGGTGGTGGTGAAAACTGTGGTTCGCTTTCAATATTAAAGGGATTTGTTCCGACATGCAATGTCCAGGCATGATTGTGCACCAAAAACATAGAAAAATACCTAAAATTAGGTATCACCGCTTGACACCTACAAGGTGTCCGAGCGCTTTTCTCTCGATGTGTCGAGTAGGATAAGCACTGCACCTCCCGATTTTCAATCTATCCCAAAAATGCCGATAGCCGAGTTTTTCCCGCGAGCGGTAGCCGGTGATTACTGAAGCAGTTATCGAATAAGCTACCTCTTAAATAGGTACAGTGCCTTCCCTCGGCACACATGACTCCCACCATATATGTCAAAACCTTCCGACGCTAGCAGGAAGTGTCGCAGTGCCTCTTCTTGGCACGCATGACTCCTACTGGCTTTGAACGCTGCATCTGTCTAGTATAGTAGTCGCAGTGCCTCTTCTTGGCACGCATGACTCCTACTGATGGGTGATAGCGCTACAAGTTCTTCAGAAACAGTCGCAGTGCCTCTACTTGGCACGCATGACTCCTACACCTGTTCCAGATACTTCCGCAGATACTACAACGTCGCAGTGCCTCTTCTTGGCACGCATGACTCCTACTCGACCAATGCTTGAAGACTTCAGAGTCTGGATCAGTGTCGCAGTGCCTCTACTTGGCACGCATGACTCCTACTGGTGCTACCTACGGTGGGAAGTTGGTTTTATAGTCGACGTGCCTCTACTTGGCACGCATGACTCCTACGCTCCTGCGAGGCCGGAGGG
>JBCDFE010000116.1:0-14303 GCA_039178745.1 Bacteroidota bacterium
CACCGGTCGAGATGACCGCTCCGAAAGTAGGCTTACCGACCAGAGTACCGATGTCTAGTGTCTTGAAGGCATGAGAGAAAATCTCGGCATTGCTGTAGCTGTTCTGATTACAGAGCGCGATAGAGGGCCGCGTCCAGCTGCTTAGGGGCAAACGCTCGCCAAAGGGATAGTGATGACGAAAGCGGGTATGTTCATTATCCAGGTTGCGGGCAGCACCCCTGGGAACCGTATACGCATGCTGGCGCACATTGAGGACAGCCATCAGCATATCGGTTGTCCAGCCGCCGCCATTGAAACGGACATCGATCAAGATACCTTCTTTGCCCAGGCCACTGGCCGTCAGCTCGCGCTCGAAACGCTCGAAGCTCGGCCAGTTCATACCCTGGATATGAATATAACCCAGGCGGCCACCGGAATAGGCCTCGGTCAGTCGCTGACGCTCTTTGACCCACTCTCGGTACAATTCGGCACGAATGGATGCAACGGGGCGAATGATGACTTCCTCTGCCTGGCCCGCTCGATCTATTTCCAGTAAAATGCGCTCATTGGGCTGCCCAATAAGCAAGCTGTAGAAATTCGTGCCCGCATCGATTGGATCACCATTGACCGTGCGGATCATATCCCCGACCAGCAGTCGGCTCTCACTGCGATCAGCAGGCGTATTCGGAATAACTTTGGTGACTTCTACCCCATTGGAGCGAGGAATAATGTCGATGCCCAAAATACCGGTTTGCTCTCGCTGGGTCTCTTCCGGGTTGCCCCCGTATAGCCCCATGTGGCTGGCATCCAATTGCCCCAGCATTTCATTGAAGAGCAAGCGAAAATCCTGGGCGGTAGAGGCTGTCATACAGCGCGCTTCGTATTGAGCTTTCAGCGCTTCCCAATCCCGTCCGTGAAAATCGGGATCATAGAACCCATCGCGCAGGCGACGCCAGGCCTCGTTAAATACTTGTTGACGCTCTTCTTTGTGGTGAATGTCCATTTTGGCTTGAAAACCGAGGGAAGTGGGTTTGCCGCTTTCTGCATTGATCTTGGTGATGCGGCCACCAAACTGAAGACCGTACAGAAATTTACCGGCTTCATCCATGCGAAGCGCCCCTACCCTGGCCTTGGGCATGAGTGACTCCATATCCTCTCCATTCCATTTCACCTTCATCAAAACCGGATCACCAGAAGAGCCTGAGCGGCCACCGCCATTGGTGGTAAAAAAGAAGTACTCGCCATCTTTGGATACATTCAGATTGCGCTCATTGCCTGCCAGGCGGGTGACTTGGGCCAGGCGCTCGTGAATATCCTCGAAATCGATTTGAATAGGTGGAACGCCATCATCTTCCTCCGAGTCTTCGTCTTCCTCCTTTTCTTCTTCGTCCTCGCCATCGTACTCTTCCCAGTCGCGTTGCGTGCGTTCCCAATCCGACTTCTTTAGCCAAACAAACCAAACGTCGCTATCGCCATTGTTGCGGGTAGATAAAAAGCCGAGTTTACTGCCATCGCTACTCCAGACGGGGCTATTGTCTCCCCTGGGGTGTAGACTTACATTTACTGGTGCCTGGCTGTTGTCGGCGGCATGGATGTAGATCTCCTGGTTAAAGTCCAGATCATCCAGCGAATAGGCCAACCACTTGCTGTCGGGGCTCCAACTGATTCCGCCGGGTGAGTCCCAACCATTCAACAGAATCTTCTCGTTGCTAAGGCTACCGTCTGCAGCAATATCGGCTACGACCAGCATACCTCGGCCTCTGCGGTACGCAATTTGCTTGCGGTCTGGGGAGAGGTGGATGTCTTCCTCGTCGGCAGGATTTGTGGTGAGCTGGTTCGTTGTAAGCCGGAAAGTCTTGAATAGATCGATCTCCGATGTATCCGATGATTGTACGGCATAGATGTTGTAGTTGCCTTCCCGGTCAGAAACGAAAATCACGGTCGAATCATTGAGAAAGAGCGGTTCCCGATCATTATATGGGTGATCGGTCAGCTGTACGCTTCGACTTTTGTCTTCGTCATTGGGTTTAATGAAAATCTCACCCCTGACGGTGAAGGTCATGTACTCCTCATCGGGCGAGAGATCAAAGCTATTGGCTTGACTGCTGTAGGTCTTGTGCTCTACAGGATCGTAGCGATCATCTGCCGATACGTTGATCTGCAATCGACTGGCATTCCCACGCCCGCTTGTGGGCATGCGATACAGATCGATTCCCCGCTCGAATACCAGCTGTTGTCCGTCTTGGCTTACATCGAAATGGCGGATGCCCTCGTCTTCGTAGTCAGTTAAGGCAACGGCAGCTGTACTAGCCTGGCCATTGGCGTCCAATTGTAGTCGATAAATATTGTAGCGTCCATTTTGTGCACTCAGGTAATACAATTGATTGTCTGCACCCCATTCCGGTTGATGATCCTGCCCTTCAAAATCCGTCAGCTGAGTATAGGTACCGCGCTGCGTATCATAAATCCAGATATCCCGATTGGCGGGGCCTTGGTAGGCTTCTCTGGCTATGCGGCAAGTTCCGCGAACGAAAGCGATAAAGCGGCCATCTGGCGAAGGCGCGGGTTCCAGTGCTACTGCTTCAAAAGCACGCTGAGGCGTGCCGCCATTGACCGGAATGAGGTGCACTTCGCTTTCTCGCTCGACCTGAACAAAGTTTCTTCGAGAACTGAAGTACAACTGCCCATCGGCTCCCCAACGAACACCTCCATCACTGGCCGAGTGATAAGTCAAGCGCTGTGGCATACCACCATCTGCGGTCATGACGAAAATATCGTCATTGCCATATCGATTCCCTTGAAAAGCGATTTGCGTACCATCTGGGCTCCACTTTGGGCCGTATTCGTAACTCTCGTGTATAGTGAGTCGACGGGCAGTACCGCCGGTTGCGTTTGATACCCAGATGTCGCCCTGATAGGCGAAGGCCAACTGAGCACCATCCGGACTCAATGCGGGATGTCTCAAAAAGGGCCCATCGTCAGCTCCTTGCCCATTGGCTGTAGTTGCCGCAACTAGGAATAAAAAGAGGGTTAATGATACAACGGTCTGGTATCTCATAGCTCGTTTGGTCTGTCGGGAATAAACTAATAGAAAGCATTGTCAATGGGTATTGACATGCCTATCCGGACAAATATCCTCAAATGAAATGAAATACCGAAACGGAGCTTATTCTCCTTCCTCCAACAACTCTGTCCAATCGGCCTTTTCCAGAAGATCGAATAGGTATTCCTCGATCTCTTCCAGGCCTTCCGGTGCATCCATGTAATTAATCACAGAACTGCGGCGACCCAAAATGACTACCTCCGTAATCGTAGCCGTATTCCTCTTCATTTGCTGGCTGGGCTCTTTCGGATAACTACTATCCATACGATAATAATTATGCTGAGTAGCCAGTCTGAGTAAACCACTCATGGGGTCTACGTAGGATATACGACCATGGTAATGACCGATGAGTTCTACATTTTCGATGCCTTGATAGTGCAAACTGCGGTCGTTCAAGATGCGCAATTGATAAACCGGGCAATCTCCTGCTTCGCAAGGCGTAGTACGCAAAACGGCTAAATCGTCTTTGGCCACGACTTGCGCCAGCGTAGGATTTGCAGGCAGTGGTCTCCTGCGCTCCGCATAGCGCGCCTCAGCTTCAGCCCGTTCTTCGGCCGTCATATCAGGGGTAATGCCCATTTGGCGTAGCTCGTGCTCTGTACGGCCCATTCGGCGTACTTCTTCTGCTATTTCTTCTTCGGATATGATGGGGGCATTCTCAGCGGCATTGGCCAGGTTTGGATCCTGAGAAGCTGGTCCACGTTCAGGCCGTGCCACTCGTTGGCCTACGCGCATGGTTGGTTCCTTGGTGGAGGGCTCAGGCACATCTACCCCCAGATTTGAATCTGCTGGGGTCTTGCAGGCAAAGGCCAATAAAGCTATCATTAGAAAAGGGACGATTCTATTCATACTCATTCGACAATTTGGAGTTTCGGGCTATCGGCGGCTTTTCTTGGCTTGTTGAGCACGAACGCGCTCTTGTTCTTTCATAGCTTCTTCCAGTCGGGCTCTGAAACCCGTCTTCTTTTTGGGCTTGGCTTTATTGGCCTGAAGCTTGGTGAGTAGCTTGTCTTGGTCGATCAAATACTCTTTGGTCACGATGGTTTGCCCGATATTAAACAAGTTGCTGAAGAGCAGATAGCAGGTCAATCCCGCAGCAAAACTATTGAAGAAGAAGATGAAGATGATGGGCATAAAGTACTGTATGTACTTCATCATAGGCTGGGCACTGAAATCCATATGCTTACTATTGTAGTAGGCATAAATAACCGTAGTGATGGCCCATAGCAACGCAAATAAACTCAAGTGCCCTTGCATCAAGGGTACCCATTCGGGTAGGGCTACGATACTATCATAGGTCGACAGGTCAGTGGCCCACAAAAAAGATTCTTGTCGAAACTCTATAGCCGCCGGAAAATATCGATAGAGCGCAATCCAGATCGGCATCTGCAAGACCATCGGCAAGCAACCGCCCAGTGGGCTAGCACCGTATTCGCCGTACAGCTTCATGGTCTCCATTTGGAGAGCCTGCTTGTCGTCGCCCATTTTCTTTTTGAGCTTCTCGATTTCGGGCTTTAGTACCTGCATCTTCATATTGCTAACCAGCGACTTATACGTCAGTGGATAAAGCATAAGCTTGACCAACAAGGTCAATACTAAAATGGATATACCCGCCTTACCGATGATGGAATTCAAGAAGTTGAACATTGGCCTGATGATCCAGCGATTGACTGCACCGAATATGGAGCTTCCATAGGGAATCACATCAGAAAAACCATCGCCTATGGCCTGCATGCGCCCAAATTCGTTGGGACCTACATAAAAGCTCATGCCAAATTGCTCATTGGCACTCCTGCCGTAGGGAATCCGAACATCGGATACCAAGACCTTGAGATCTTCCTCTTCAGGGGCAATCACCTTGGTCTCGAACCGACCACTATCGAAGCGATCATCCGCAAACAAAGCCGAGGTAAAGAATTGCTGCGTATGAGAAAACCACTTGATCTTTTCGTCATTCAGCTCCTCTACATCGTCGCTCATACAGCCGCAGTGATCGGGATCATCGTCTACTGGCTTGAAATAAACCGAGCTGTAATTGGCTTCGTACTGGGCATTCTTTTCAATCTTTTCCAGGTGGTTTTCCCAGTGCAGATTGATGGTCGCCGCATTATTGGCAAATACCTGCTGCAAGTTGGAAAATGCAATATCGTAGTCGATCAGGTAGGAGCTATCCTTTAGGCTATACTTCTGCTCGAAGTATCCGCCATTGGAAGTAGCCGCTCTCAGCGTAATGGATTCTTCATCTTGAGCAACGGGGATAAAGCTGAGATCGCTGGATCTGACGATTCCGTTTGGCGTATTCGCTACCGGTAGCTCATACTCGAAGCGATTGCTTTCATCATCGAGCAAAAAGAGCTCCGATTCTATGATGGTCCCATTATCGTCGATCATCTTCTTGTAGTCCAGCAACTGCACCCCAACTACGCGACCACCTTGACTGGAGAGGGTCACTTTGACCAGATCATTTTCCAGGGTATACAAGGACTCCTCACCACCCACTGCTCCTGCAAAGGCCCCATAAGCCAATTGATGGCGCAAATCCACGAGCGAATCCGACTCTTCTACAATAGAGTCTTGCATCGATTCGCTATTGACAATTTCGAATTCAGCCTGATCCAATGCCTCCTGCTCAACCCGAGCCAGAGAGTCCAATTGCCTTTGCCTGGCAGCCAGCTCTTCCTGGGAAGGCGCAATGGTATACTGCCATGCTATAAACAAGATGGCGATTAAGACAATACCAATGATCGAGTTACGATCCATTTCCATAGGCAGAGCTTGGGTTTACTTTGGGGCTGCGAAGGTAAAGAAAACGTAGAAGTGATGGAAGAGGTTGTACACATTCAGCGCACTCAAGTCGTTCATATCTGCCATAGTTTATCTTTTTTGGACTTCCGCAGGTGGAACACTCCCCCATTAAAGGAATAAAATCCTACTCCATTCTCAACCTATCTACCCCACTCTCTCTGAATAACCGATTGAACCGAGGCACCTGGTTGTCTACGATATCTTGCCAGCTGACCAGCTCAGCATCGATTTGAGTCGTGAGTTCGTCTCTCACGGCATAAGACTGCTGAGTGGGTCGTTCGTTGCCTATACCAACCAAGCTATTGAGGTGAGCGAGCTTATTGGTTAGTCTTATGGGGAAGTTCAAGGGATCCTGACGAGCTTCATTTTGTGTTTGGTAGAGGGTGGTTTCGATGGCTTCGATATCTTCCAGCATAGTCTCGCCCAGAGTGCGTAGCTCATCGGCCTGATCATTTTCCAAGCCGGCCAACACCTCGCGAATGCCATTTCTCAACTCCCGCATGTCTTCTATGGCCCGGTGAGCTTCGGAGACTTTGTCTTGAACACTAAGCATAAAATCGAATTGAGCTTGCAGATCTGCTGGAGAAGAAGTCGCCCTGGGGTCTGCTTTCAGCCTGAAATTGGTGGATTGTAGTTCTTCTCCTACCCGCAGGCTTAGTCCGTATCGGCCAGGGAGTGCTCTTGGGCCCGCCATGCCAGCCCACCAAAGCACCATACCATCAAAATCATCGCCCGAAGGATAGCGCAAGTTCCAATTGAATCCATTAGCGCCTGGCTCGATGGTCAGCTTGTCCCCTTTGGACTCGGCTTCCGTCGACCAAGATCGAACCGTATCGCCCGCCGGACTAGTGATGGTCAGGCAGATCTCCAGCGAGTCTTTGGCCACCTCCTCGCTCATGAAGTAGTGAATATTGAGCCCGCCAGGATGATTCTGCCCCCTCGTTCTGCTAGTGGCTGAGCTGCCACCCATGCGCCAGGCATCGGTGGGCTGGTAGAGTATCCAGTCTTTGGCTTCATTAGTTGCTGTTTGCTGGTGTAGTACACTCAGATCATCGAGCACCCAGAAGCTGCGGCCCTGGGTAGCCACAATGAGGTTGCCCTCCTTAACCGCCAGGTCCGTGATGGGAACGATGGGCAAATTGAGCTGTAGCGGCTGCCAGTTGCGACCGTCGTTCATACTCATATACAGCCCCGATTCGGTGCCTGCATACAGCAAACCGGATCGGTCTGGGTCATGGCGAAGCACGCGTGTAAAGTGCTCTCTGTCTATTCCCGCATCAATCCTGCTCCAGCTCTGTCCGTAGTCGGTGGTATGATACAGATATGGGGTGTAATCACCAAGTTTGTAGCGCGTGCCTGCCAGGTAGCAGGAGCCATCTCTACGGCTATCGGTATCTACGCTATTCCACATCATCCATTGCGGCAGATCAGGTGGCGTCACATTGGACCAGTTGGCACCATTATCTCTTGAGATATGAACCAGTCCATCGTCACTTGCTGCCCAGAGCACACCGGCTTCTCTGACAGACTCGGTAGCGGCAAAGATGGTGCAGTAGTATTCTACACTGGTATTGTCTTTGGTGATCGGGCCACCACTGGGGCCAAGCCTGGTCGTGTCATTAGTCGTCAGGTCAGGGCTGATAATCTCCCAGGAACGACCGCCATCATAACTGCGGTGCAAATGATTGCTAGCTGCATACAAGGCCGTAGGGTCGTGAGGCGAGAAGAAGACCGGGAAATTCCACTGAAAGCGATATTTCATGCCTTCTGCTCCATGCCCCATGGGGTTGTCTGGCCAAACGTTGATGGCCTGGCGTTGCTGGGTGCGATGGTTGTAGCGCGTCAGATAGCCGCCATAGCTACCGCCATAGACAATGTCGTTATCATTGGGGTCTATGGCCAGATGAGCACTCTCACCACCGGCTGTACCCTCCCAGTCAGATTCGTCTATTAATCCGCCGTCTGTACGGTGAGGTATTCGGACGGTAGAATTGTCTTGTTGTGCCCCATAAATGCGGTAGGGAAAATGATCGTCGGTGGTAACGCGATAAAACTGGGCTGTGGGCTGGTTGAGGTAAGTGCTCCAGTTATCGCCCTGATCGAAGCTGACCTGCGCACCGCCATCATCGCCTATGATCATGCGCATGGGGTCTTCAGGAGCGATCCAGAGGTCGTGGTGATCGCCATGGGGTGCCCGCTTGCTTTCGAAAGTCCGACCACCATCGGTAGAGTGCTGATAGTTGACATTCATGACATAGACACCATCTATATCTTGGGGATCGGCGTAGATGCGGGTGTAGTACCAGGCTCGCTGACGTAGTGCCCGGCTGGAATTGGTCTTGCGCCAGGAATCTCCACCATCGGAACTGACAAATACTCCACCATTGGCGTTTTCTATTATGGTGTAGATGCGATCTCCGTCTACAGGCGAAACGGCTACGCCATTGATGCCCCACTCCCCGCTGGGCAGGCCGGGCTTGTCTTTGATCTCTTCCCAATTGTCGCCACCATCGGTCGAACGCCAAAGGCTGGAACCTTCGCCACCGCTCTCCAGGCTATATGGCGTACGCCTGATGCGCCAGGTCGAAGCAAAGAGAATACGCGGGTTAGTCGGATCCAGCACCAGATCGACGGCACCGGCATCTGCATTGGCAAAAAGGATGCGCTCCCAAGAGCGACCGCCATCATCGGACCGATAGACGCCCCGCTTTTCACTGCTCTTGTACAGATCGCCCATAACGGCAGCGTAGACCAACTGCGGATTGTCGGGATGGATGCGTAAACGAGAGATGTGTCTGCCGCCAGGTAAGCCAGCTTGCTGCCAGGTCTTTCCGGCATCTTCACTGCGCCATACGCCGTAGCCGAAAGATACATTGCCGCGAACGGTCTTCTCCCCACCACCGACATAGATCACGTTGGGGTCGCGCTCGCTGACGGCTATAGCTCCGACGGAGCCACCAAAATACCCATCGCTGATGTTGACCCAGCTCTGTCCGCCATCGGTGGTCTTCCAAACGCCTCCGCCAGTAGATCCGAAATAATAGAGATTGGGCTTGCCAGCCACGCCCGTCACCGCACAAGACCGACCACCTCTGAATGGACCGATATTACGAAACTCAAGAGAGGAAAATCGTTCTTCATCGACGGGCAAAGTCGGCGTTTGAGCTTGCAGTTCTTGGCCTGCCCATCCCGTATTAGCAGTAGGTGAATGAACAGCAACCAGTAAGCTGGCTACCTGCGGAAGTACGAAATAAAAAGACAGCAATGTAGATAGTAAACAGCGCATGAATGGCATTTTAAAGTGAAATTACAAACGGTATTGCAGCCGTGCTAGCCGCCCAGTTGTTTTCTGTGTTTCCAAATGAGATTCCAATCCGTACGCACCCGATAGTCTCTGGCGTAGAGCTGGTTGAGTTCTTGTATGATCGGATCGGATAAGGCCTGGTCTGCTGGAACTGAAAGATGGATGACCGCTGGCGGCAAAGGTGGCAGCTTGTCTCTATCATCGGGCAGACCTGCGTATCCTACCCAGGTTTTGCGACCGAGCAATACTTGTACGGCATGGCTAAAAAACGGAATGGGCCGATTGGCTATCCAGATGCTAAATGGGCAAGTCAAAATGATCAATGCGGCCAGGCTGAGGTCAAATAGTCTTTTGCTGCGGCGCTGAACGGGCTCGGCCAGCCTGAGGTAAGGCTCTATGGTGTAAAGTACACCCCGGCGTCCCTTGTGGTGGCTGCCGATGATGGTGTCTGCGCGATCGGCTAAAATGCGGTATCTGAGTTGTGGACCAAGTGCCATCATCCATTCCTGAATGCGCTGATGAGATAAATCCGCTGAGCAAAAAATCAGCTCATTGGGCCGGTATAACTCGACGGTCTCCTGCAAACTAAGCTCTGCTGCCGATGGGTCGAACCTGGTGAGGAGATTGTGCTTGGCACCTGCTTTTCTGAGCAGACTGAGCGTGCGCTCAGACTCTCGGTCGCTGCCAATGATGATCAATTGGGCAGGCCGGTCGGGGCTGAGATCCAATGTTCCTTTATTCGATAGCACCCAGGCAAACCGCATGGCCAAGGTCCAGATGCCGGCCCAGGCAGCACCCAACAAAAGTAACGCCCGGCTAGGCCTGAATAAAGCGGGCAGCAAACCGTAGATGGCCAATAAAATCAGGGTGCTGATGCCGAGACCTCTGAAAAGCCGCAAGGTCTCCTTGGGTCGGTCGTAAGAACCAGCCAGAAAAATTCCGCTCATCCACATGGCAGTATATGCGGGGAAGTGAAGCCAGAGTATGCGCTGGTCGTAGTAATTGGGATCGCCGAAATGGTACTGTGCCCAAACGCTTTTGAGCAAGACCAGTCCCAGATAAACACCAGATGCGTCAAGCAAGGGCAAGCGCCAGCGCCCCCAAAAATTGCCGACTAGCGTAAGCGCTGCGCGTAAATAAATGGCCACCTTCATGCCCAAAATGAGCGAGCGTTGGGCACTACCTACGAAGTGTTTGCGGGCAAATAATATCATGGCCTGATAGAAGGTGCGCACATAGTTGAGGCTGCCGCGTTTGGTGCTTTCACCCTTGTAGTGAATGATGCTGGTGGTGGGTAGGTACCAGTTTTCCCACCCGCCCAGCAGAATGCGGTAGCTCAGGTCTATATCTTCTCCGTACATGAAAAACCGCTCATCGAGCAAACCAACTTCTTCCAGCGTCTGCCTGCGCATAAACATGTAGGCCCCCGAAAGCACCTCAACTCGATTGCTCTCCTCTTCGGAGAGATAGCCCAGGTGGTAATGGTTGTACTTTTTGCTATTGGGAAAAAGCCTGGACAGACCAAAAGCCTTACAAAAAGCCACCCAGGGTGTGGGTAGTCCTCGCTTACTTTCGGGCAGAAACCGGCCAGAGCCATCGATCATGCGCACCCCTAACCCACCGGCTTTGGGCTGTTGATCCATGAAATCCAGGCAGATTCGAAAGGTATCCTCGCAAACAACCGTGTCTGGATTGAGCAACAATATGTACTCGCCTCCACTTTGAGAAATGGCCTGATTGTTGGCCACGCTGAATCCCGGATTATCGCTGCGGGCAATGAGCCTCACCCAGGGAAAGTGTTGCCGAACCATAGCCACCGAATCATCGGCAGAGTTGTTGTCGACAACGAATACCTCGGCTTCTACATCCTCGATAGCACGCTCTACCGAGCGAAGTGCCTGCTCTAAAAAGTAGCGGACGTTGTAGTTGACAATGACGACCGACAACTGCATGAGAAGGCAAAGATAAACAGGGAAGAGGGAGGCTCAAAGCGAAGATCGGCAATCCAGCCAGGCCCTATTGATACTTAGGCACCGGCAGCTTTCTTGTGGTCTGCCAGGAATTTGGCCAGGCCAATATCCGTAAGCGGATGCTTAAACAAACCGTCGAAGGCCTTGAGCGGAGCCGTAACTACATCTGCCCCAGACTTGGCGGACTCGACAATGTGGCCGCTTGACCGAATAGAAGCGGCCAGGATCTCTGTATCGTACCCTTGTATGGCATAGATTTCAGCAATTTCCTGTATTAACTGCATGCCATTCCAGTTGATATCGTCTATGCGACCAATAAACGGACTGACGTAAGTAGCACCGGCTTTGGCTGCCAGTATGGCCTGGCCGGCACTGAATACCAAGGTGCAGTTGGTGCGTATGCCATTGTCGGTACACCAGCGCAGGGCCTTGACACCCTCTCTGATCATAGGTACCTTGACCACAATATTTTCGGCTATAGCAGCTAGTTTTTCGGCCTCGGCTTTCATGCCTTCAAAATCAGTAGAGATGACCTCGGCGCTTACGTCACCGCTTACGATTTCAGCAATTTTGGCGTAGCGCTCCATAACGGCCTGCTCGCCGCTGATGTTCTCTTTGGCCATCAGACTGGGGTTGGTCGTTACCCCATCGAGAATACCCAGATCGTGGGCTTCCTGTATGTCGTCTAGATTGGCAGTATCGATAAAGAATTTCATTCGTGGGTGGTTTTATTGAGAGAACGCGCCAAAGCGTAGGGAGTTCTTTTTTTGGACTTCCGCAGGTCGAAACTTTCCCCGAAAGTTTCGATCCTCGTGCGACTGCTAGCAGCAGGAGTAACGGGATTTTGAATTTCCCCGAAAGTTTCGATCCTCGTGCATAGGGCTAAGCGGTTAGGAACCTTAACCCAACTGCCGCCTGGGCAGGAGTAACGGGATTTTGAATTTCCCCGAAAGTTTCGATCCTCGTGCGTGGGGCTAAGCAGTTAGGACCCTTAACCCAACTACCGCCTGAGCAGGAGTAACGGGATTTTGACTTTCCCCGAAAGTTTCGACCCTCGTGCGAAATCTTGAAGATTGAGATGCGGGATAGATACTTTCCTAAGTCCCGAACAGATTTCCCCCATCGGCTTGGTTTCGTCGGTAAGGTACCTTGATGAAGTCGAATGTACCGGGTTTGACTGCAATATTGAACATGAAGGTATTTCGAACTGGTGCCCAACTGAAGCTCATCTCCCAACAGTGCAAGTCTCTACGCAGGTTTAAGAAAGGATACGTAATGCGCTCACTGACAAAGTCATAGCCTATAGAACCAATATTTACCTGCCAGTTTTCACTGAGCTGAAAACTCCCCCTCAGCTCTATGCTATTGACGTTATTTTCATAGCGGATGGTATCGTTGGTTCCGCCGGTGCGATCTGCAAATCTATCGAGGGTAAAACGAAAGTTGTGGCGTATGCTGAAGTTCTCGAAAAGGGAGAGCAGGTCCGTTTCCTCAAACAGGGCGTTTTCTTCTTCTTGTCGTTGGCGTTCTTCCTCTTGCACATCGGTTACGAGTTCTTCCTCCTCGCCCTGAAATAGCTGCCGGATCTTAGCTACCGTCAGGTTGGTGGAGAAGTTGGCCGTCAGATTGTCGAGTAGCAGCGGTGCTCCCCTATTGTCCCAGGCGAAGGTGTTGATACGGGTACCCCGCCCCGTCCCGCCATCGGATACACGTATGTAGGGATCGAAGGTGGCTGATAAGTTCAGGGTGGTCACCCTTTTGAAAAAGCTCGTATTTCCGCTGACACGCACTGGCGAGAAAGCAAATTCGCCCTCGTCTGTATCAGCCTCGAAGTTGTAGCTGCCACTTACGTTTATGTTATTGAACAGCTTAACCAATCGCTCTGTGCTATCTTTCTTGCTCCAGACTTTAGCTTCGAACAGATTGATGAAGGAGTAATTGATGCCCAGCTGCCTTTCCGAATTTGGCGGGGAGCCGTAAATCTGCCCATCGAAGGGCGAGTAGGTAATTTCGTTGGTGATGTCGGTAGTGTCGATGAATGTCCGGAAGTAATCCGTATTGTCCTGGTAGCTTGGCTGGTAGGCCAAAGAAATAGATGGTTTAATCACATGGCGGATGCCTCGTATGGGAAATTTCTCCCCAAACCTGATGGTACCGAAGGCCTGAGTTTCCAATCTGACCGAAGCGCTAAAGGTTCGAAATCCGTATATGCCGGGATCGATATTGTCGATGATGGTCCCGAAATCGGTCGTATCCCGTTGTAGGTTGCCATCTACGTCTATGACTTCATTGAATGCGATGGAGTTCGGGTCCGAGTTATCGAACTGCCGATCAAGCCTTCTTCCGTAGGTCACCTCGGTATAGGAAATGTTTGGGGTGACGGTAAAGAACTGGGCGACCGGAAAGGCGATGCCTGCATTCAACCTTTGTCTGATTCCGTATTCGGCCTCATCCCAAGTCTGCTGTGAGAAAAAGGTGGTATCGGAGCCTCTGAACGTAGTCTTGGACTCGCCCGTATACCTGAACTGAAACTTCTCGAACCAGCGTTCTTGGCCTTGATTATCGCGGAACGGATAAATGGTTTGGGTCTGAAAGTTGATGTCGGGGAAGTTGACCGTGATCTCCCGGCTCTGGTTATTTTGATCGTGACTCAGACCAGCAGTGAATGTGCCCGGTACTGCCCCGGTAATGGTCTTGGTGAAGTTGAAGTTGGACCTTGTGGTGTTTTGCTGGACCCGGGTATCGTTGAAAATGAGATTCTGGGCCTGAGAGGTTTGAAAGTTGATGTTGCCACCAAACCTGGCGGTGGGATGCGCAGCTTGATCTTGCTGGTGGTTGAGATTCAAAATGAAGGTACGCCTGCGCGTAACCTGGCCAGTTTCTGTATTTTCGAAGGGCAAAACATCGTATCGAATATTGAAATTGCCAGAATACTTGTAGCGCTTTCTGTACCGGCCAGCCACACCGACCCCATATCGACCCCCTACGTAGAAATCGGATAATACGGAGAAGTTGAAATGCTCGCCTATGGGAAAAAACCACCCAACATCACGGAGGCCCAGCCCCCATTGCGGGCTGTACTCAAAATCATTGGGAAATAATAAACCCGTGGATCTCCCACTTTTGAGGGGGAAAAATCCGA
>JBCDFE010000117.1:0-14284 GCA_039178745.1 Bacteroidota bacterium
GGATAATACCAGAGTTGTGTCCACTTTTTGCGTTTGAAAAATCCGACGGTAGCAAAGTCAATGAAGTAGAACAATCCAATAATCGAAGCGACAATTCCAAAGATGTCACCGCCTATTAGGCTTATAGAACTGAATTGATCTCCCTGTATAAGTTGAAGAACAACTTGCAAAGAAGCCGTTAAAAAAATAAAGCTCGCCAAGCTGATCATAGTGAAGATGAGAACCAGGCTAATCGAGAAAGCAATACTACATACTCGTTCTAATCGCTCTATATAATCATCAAAATGACCGATGCGTCGTTGCAAAAATTCTCGGTAGCGATCTTGATATTTGAGTTCATTGTGATCTATATCTCCAGATACGTATCGCAATCCAATAGCAGCAATCCACAACCCGCGCAGCAGCACATGAATAATCAAACAGCCAATAAGCGTCCATAGTGCGGTGATCCCTGGATAGTAGAGTGCGACCAGCAGCAGGGCATAATCGGTTTCCATGGCAATCAGCCTTAATTTATACTCCCAACTACTGACGGGCTCTAAGGCCCCGATGAGAAGAAAAATAGCAAAACCAGATACGAGTAGTTCCAGTTCCCAGCTGTTCTGCTGAATACTGTCGAGCCAGTCGCTCAGTTTTTTCCGTTTGTCGTTTTGGTCGGTCTGCGGCTGTTTTGGCTGCTCCATCGCACAGCTAAGAAACGAAAAAAACCTAGAGTCCGAACCATCCTTAGAGCATAGCTGCCCCAAACACGCCCGCACTATCGCCAAGCGTAGGTTTTAAGATGGGTGTATTTAGCCCAGGATTGAATACGTGCTTTTTTACATGCTCGACCCCTCTGGAATAGAGTTCTTCGATTTGACCAAGACCCCCGCCCAGTACAATAGCATCTGGATCTATCGTATTGATGATATTGGCGATGCCTTTACCAAAAAAATGGAGTAGACGAAGGATCGTAGCAACTGCATGGCGATCGCTGTCGGACCTGTACCTGCTTACAATCTCTTTCAAACCGAGGTTTTGGCCACTTCTGGCCGCATAATAACGCTCTAGTGCAGGCCCTGATATCAGTGTTTCTACGCAACCAATTTTCCCGCAGTAGCACTGGCCTCCAGAATGATCTAGATAGGCATGCCCCCATTCGCCAGCTATACCCTGACCACCATTCCAAGGTTTACCATTTATGACCATACCACCACCTACACCTGTACCCATGATGACCCCAAATACGAGCTGCGCATCTGGACAAGTGTCTTTTACCACACCGAGTCGGGTTTCAGCTACGGCAAAGCAGTTGGCATCGTTGGCCAAAATAACCTCTTTATCTAGCCTAAGCATCAGGTCATCGTCAAGTGCTTTGTTGTTGAGGACGGTCGTATTGGCATTTTTCATAAGACCAGTCTTTGGGTCTGTGGTACCTGGTGTACCTATACCAACTCGACTTGCCTTTTGATCGACTTCTACCTCTAGAAGCCCGACCATTTTGACGATCTGATCTAAAATATGCGCATAACCATGCTTTCTTCCCGTGGGTATGCGCTGTCGTGTTTTGACATGACCATCTTTATCCAGTACAACACCTTCGATTTTAGTGCCTCCTAGATCTAAACCAAAGCGAATGTCCGTATTCATAGCCCAAAAGTAAAGAAGGTGTAAAACTCAGCGAGCTTTACACCTTCTCCATCTTGGATTTATTTATCTCTGTTCTAGAGATTGCTGGGCAAGAGTACGTTGCTAATCACGTGAATGACACCATTGGTCGCTTGCACGTCCGTAGCTACTACCTTGACTTCGTTGCCTGCGGCATCCGTTAAGGTAACGCTGTCTTCATTGATGTTGACCGTGAATTCCTGGCCGGTATTTGCGGTACCTACTTTCTGACCGTTAGTCAAGTCTGTAGACAATACATTAGCGCCGCCTACAACGTGATACGTCAATACTTTAGCTACTTGCTCACCACTCAGTGTAGCAACCGTTTCTTTGATTTCTTCAAAGGCTTCGTTTACTGGTGCAAATACAGTGAATGGGCCTTCGCTTTGTAGTAGAGGAACTAAGCCACCTGGTGCATCTGTAAGTACTTGGACCAGGGTTGAGAAATTGTCATTGGCTATAGCATGGCCAACAACATCAAGTGGCAGTAGCACGCCATCGATGGCATGGATGGTTCCGTTAGATGCCTCTAAATCGGCAATAGCTACTTTCACTGTGTTATTCAAAGTGACTTCACCTCCTTTGCGCTCTACCAATAGTGACAAGGCTGTACCGTTAGGTCCCGTCTGGGCAGCAGTACTTGCGTAGATTTTGCCTTCGGGCAAATCTTTTGATTCTATGGCAGAACCACCAATCACATGATAAAGGAGTATTTCAGTTATTTCTTCGTCTGTGAGTTGACTGGCGTCAATACCAGCAGCTGTAAAGGCTGCATTGGTTGGTGCAAATACAGTGAAGGCTGCATCTTCATTGGCTAGTACGTCAACTAGATTTACTCTGTCTAAAAGTGATACCAATGTAGAGAATCGCTCATCTCCAGCAGCTGTTTCAGCAATTGTTTTTGGTGGGTTGCCTGCTTCTGTGCTTTCGTTGTTTGTAGCAGGAGCTTCGCAAGCGCTTAATCCTAAAAAGAAAGTAGCGACAAGTGCGAGGGTTAATGATAGTTTACCACTAA
This sequence comes from Bacteroidota bacterium, assembly GCA_039178745.1. Taxonomy (GTDB): domain Bacteria; phylum Bacteroidota; class Bacteroidia; order Chitinophagales; family Saprospiraceae; genus Neolewinella. Next base: position 2,663 of record JBCDFE010000117.1, read on the forward strand.
ACATGGTTTGATTTGGTTTTTTTGGTTAAAAATTGAAGCTCTTATCTGGGGTGTAGCAACAAAAATCCAAGAAATTGAAGGCGTCAAAAGTGATTAGAGCCTTCGGTTACGCAACGCGATCTTAGACTTTATGTTCATAGAAAATCGAAGTAGCTAAGTCCAATAAAAAATCCGTTTTGACGACCTGAAGCGTTGGTGAAAAACGCATCAGGGCACCAAAACGGATAAACAAGATTTACTCTATAGTCAGATTCGTCCTGACATTAAGCAAAATTTGTTTTAGTCGTTCAAATTACCGGGAAGCAGTACTTTATCTACTGCGTGCACTACACCGTTAGTCGCTTGAATATTTGGAATAATGACGTTTATAGTAGCATCTGTATCATCTGTGATAGAGACATCATCTCCACTTTTGTTGGTGACAAAGTCTTGTCCAGGATTGAACGTTCCAACAGTTTGGCCATCCATAACATCTTCTGCTCTGACATTGGCGCCTGCTACTACATGGTAGGTTAACACTCTGTTAATCTGCTCTGGTAAAAGGTTATCTACCGTATTCTGAATGTCAGCAAAAGCTGTATTTATTGGTGCAAATACCGTAAGTGGACCAGCACCCGATAGTGCCGTAGGCAAGTCACCAGGAACATCTGGGTCAGTCAGGTTAGCTACTAGTGAAGTCAGGTTGCTATTAGCTAATGCGTGACCAACAATATCAAGTGGCATAAGGACATCATCGATTACGTGGATAATACCATTTGATGTTCTTACATCAGGGGTGATTACATCAGCTGTGTTATTGACAGTTACATCCGTTCCGCTGCGCTCTACGAGTAGAGAGAGGGCATTGTCACCGGGGCCGGTAAGTGCATTTGAAGGTGCATAATTCTGACCTTCCGCCAGATTTTCGGCAGCAATAGAAGAGCCATTGATAACGTGGTAATTCAAGATTTCTTCCAAAGCCTCATCAGAAAGCGTAGATGGATCAATACCAGCATCCATAAAAGCCTGATTGTTTGGTGCAAATACAGTGAAAGTACCATTAGCATTGTTCAAATCAGCATCCAGACCTACGCGCTGAAGTAGTGTTACTAAGGTTGAGAATTGAGCATCAGCGGCAGCAGTCTGGGTGATGGTTTGAGGCTCAGGGTCATTTCCATCGTCGTCATCGCCACAAGAGCTGACGCCTACAAAAAGCAGGCCGATAAGAGCCCAAGAAAAAATGAAATGCTTACTAAATTGCATGATTTGGTTTTTTGGTTTTGATAATAGTTTGCAGCGCCAACTTCGCTTTAATCTTTTAGAGATCTCAGTTAGATGACAATACGATGCCTGCTGAGTACTAGGCCTCAAAAATGGCAGATCCGGCAAAATTGAAAGAAGTGTGTTGGCGCATCTTACAAACGCTTATAGAGCGCAAACGATGCCCGAATGTTCGGCAACTAGACATAATTGTTTGCCAAATGACGAAGCAGTAAAAAACAAAATATTTCCATGAACATTAGCTGCGTAGCCATTCCAGCAAAAGCCTCGGACCAAATGCAGTTGCTGTTCTATCCTTTCCGTAGGGCCCAGCCTTAAGAGCTACACCTGCAATATCAAGATGGGCATAAGCCTCGTGATCGCTAGTAAAAAATTCTAGAAACTTGAACGCATCTATCGCACCCGCAATTGGTCTGGTATTCATGTTGGCAATATCGGCAACGTCGCTGTCCAGGTCTGAGCGGTAGGCATCCCATGGCGGAAGCGGCCAGCACTTTTGGCCACATCGATTTCCCGCACTTTGTAGACTGCTGACCATATCCTCATTTTTACTAAACAGGGCCGCACATTCATAACCGAATGTACGAACGGCGCTACCCGTCAATGTGGCGATACTAACTAGCTGAGCTGGTTCGAAGTGTTTGATCGCATAAGCAAGCCCATCAGATAAAATTAATCGACCTTCAGCGTCGGTATCGATAATTTCAATGGTTTTCCCACTATAAGACTGAATAACGTCACTCGGCTTTACACTCATAGTCCCTACGCTATTATCAGTAGCCGGAACGATACCAACCAAGTGCAGAGGCAACTGCATTCGAGCAGCCGCTTCTAGCGTAGCCAATACTGCAGCAGCTCCACCCATATCGGACTTCATCAAGTGCATATTGGTCGGTCTTTTCAGAGAGACCCCACCCGTATCAAAAGTCACGCCCTTTCCTACCAAAGCTGTCGGGCCATCTTCGGGTGCCTGATCGTGCTTATACTCTAAAATGATAAACTGAGCGCCGTCTTCGCTACCTCGATTGACGGAAAGTAGAGCGTGCAAACCCGTTTCACGGCAAGCTGCCTTGTCCAATATATTGGCGCTGTAGCCATAGGCTTCGGCAGATCCTTTTGCCCATGCCGCCAGGTCTTGTGGCCGCTTGTGATTGGCCGGCGCATTGACCAAATCCATGATCTTCTTCTCTACATCTGCTAGGATTAAAGTTTGCTGCAAGCGCTCATATAACCGATTCTCTGCTTCTATTCGGATAGATTCGGACCCATCCTCTAAGAGGGATTGTTCGAGGGTTTTCCCAAAATGAAGGAGTGTAAGATCTGGACCAGCAGCAGATTTTGGCGGTTCACTCTTCCATTTTCCAATTTGATACATGCCCAAAGACAAGCCCTCGATGACAGCAAAAATTTTCGGATCATCGATATCTCCCAGATAGCTATCTACTATCAGTTCATTCGGCCAGTCCTTATGATTCTTGTAGGCTAATAAACGAGCAGCATCCAAAGCCTGCGCATAATCTATCTGATCACGACTGGCTTTAAGACGAAGCAGATAGCACAACTGCCCTTGCTCTGTGTAAAAGACGCGGTGGTCATTTTCGACTAGCCCCTGGCCAACCAGATATTCCAGACTTTCGGGCTCAAAAAATGCTCCACCGCTGGCATCCACCAGAATCCGTGCCGCTGTATTTGGTTTTGGGTTGGTCATATTCAGTTTCATACCAACTTATCGTTTTTGGGTTCTTCAAAAAACAGCCACTCTATCGCATTGGGAAATTCCTGTCCCCACCTAGCTTCGTTGTGTTGTCCATTTGGGTCGACTTCGAGCTTTACCGCACAATTTCCGGGTTTGGTTCTTTCCAAAAGTTCGTCTCTGTAGTTCTTTAAACGATCTACTAAAGTAGCACTTTCCTGCTCGCCACCATACAAGTAAACCCTTCCCGTAAATTCATCATTGAGATCCATAAGCTCCCAGGGAATATGGGGTGTCACCCACAAGCTCGGACTAAAAATCATGAACTTATCGTAAACTTCTGGATACATCAGACCAGCATATATAGAGATGAGCCCACCAAGTGAGCTACCACCTATGCCGGTATGTTCTGATTCTGGTTTGGTGCGATAGTGGCTATCTATATAGGGCTTGAGGGTATCGGCTAAAAACCGAACATATTTTTTGCCTTCGCCACGCCCTAGTTGGGTATTAAAACTGGGTGTAAATTCTGACATACGCTGTTTCTCGGCGTGATCTATAGAGATGATGATTACATCTCCCTGGTCGCGGCTGGCCAAGCTTGCCAAGCGCTTATCTACACCCCAAGAGCCAAATGGTGCGCCATCTTCGAAGAGGTTCTGCCCATCTTGTAGGTAGAGCACCGGATAGCTTTTGTCAGAATGGTAATAATCGTGAGGCAGTAAAGCAGCTATTCGCCGAGTCCTGATGAGCTGTGGTATTTCAAAGGCCTCACTGATAACTTCTATAACCGGTAGAAACGCCGCTGGAAACTCATATTTGACACCTGCCCATCTATTGACGTGATCCGTATGCTGCCATTTTGTTCCCGCTGCTTTTCGCCGGTTGGGTACATAACCACCCTGTTCGTCTAGCTCTACGGCATCCCATCCACCTCTGGTGTATTTGTACTCGACCCATTCTGTTTCTACTGGCAGCTCCAGCTCTATCTTATAGTAGTTGGGTTGATCCGTTGGTTTGAGTTCAAACGCTTCCTGACCTGGCTGCCAGTCATTGAAGGAGCCCGTGACGTAGATCGGCCGTTCATCGTCTATTCCGTGATCGTGTACAAGAAGTCTTCGCCGCATCAAGCAAAGGTACTATTTACCTTTTCCTTGCATTAACACCAGCACTGTATAGAAAAGAATCTTAAAGTCTAATGCCAAAGACTGATTCTCTATGTACAAGATGTCAAACTTAAGTCGCTGCACCATCTGATCTACATTACTGGCATAGCCAAACTTGACTTGCCCCCATGATGTGATGCCCGGCCTCACCTTGAGCAGGTGCCTGAAATGCGGTGCCCGCTCCATAATTTGATCAATGTAAAATTGGCGCTCTGGCCTGGGTCCCACCAATGACATATCGCCAATGAGCACATTCCAGAACTGAGGAAGCTCGTCTAGTCTATACTTTCGCATAATTCCACCCCAGGGCGTACACCGGTTGTCTGAATCCGAACTCAGTGCAGGCCCTCCTGCCTCTGCATCCAGATACATAGACCTAAACTTGTAGATGGTAAATGGACGCCCCTGAAGACCGATTCGCTCTTGCCTGAAGATGATCGGCCCCTTGGATCCCATTTTGACACGAACCGCGATGTAGGCATAGAGAGGCGAAAGTATAAGCAACGAAAAAACCGACACCAGTATGTCCATGCCCCGTTTAGTAACTGCTTGCCAAGGGGCCAAACGCGTTTGTCTGATTTCGATAAGAGCTGCCCCAAAGACATGTGTCATACGTACAGAACCCAACAAGATATCGTACATATCTGGTATAATCTTGACCAAGATGCGATCGCCAAATTCATAGAGATGATCCAGTATACCCTTTAGCTGATTGTGCTCATTGGTTTCTATGGCGATTAAGACTTCCTCTATTCGCTCTTCTTCGATGACCTCACGCATCCGGTTTATGTTACCCAGGTTGGGCAGAAATCGAGCCATTTTTGGTTTATTGCTGACTTCACCCTCAATGAATCCCAGAAACCTGTGACCAGCCTGCCCTTGCGAATCCCGAAGCTCTTTGTACAACTCTACGGCCTTCTCATTACCGCCTATCAACAACGTATTGAAACTTACATGACCCGATTTCAGCCGCCTGCTTGCCCGAGTCAGTTGTACCATTCGCTGAAGAATGGTCAATCCGTACTGCAAGCCCAATAGCGTAAAAAAGCTATTGTAGTAGGTCTTATAATCTGCTACCTGATCGTCGAGCAGAAGGGCAAAAAACAAAATCAGACACCCAGTTAAACTCAGCAAAAAGGTGTGCACTAAGGTGCGAAGCCGACTCAGACGATAGATGTCTATATACTGATCGAAAAGCGCATAAAAAAGCACCCAGCCGAGTGGTATAAAGGTGGCTCCCCACAAGAAGTTTTCGTCTTGCCATATCCGCGCCCAGTCTTGTTTGCCTGCCTCTTGCCAAGAGCGATTAATAAAAAAAATACTCCATGCCGCTAGCGCCGCCAGATAGTCGCCAAAAACGTAGAACAGGCGGTCTCGCTTGCGAATGCGGGCCGTATCGGGGTGAATAACGATATGTGGTGCGGTCGAATTCAGCGGTAAACTAGCTTAATATTGTCGAAGTATACATCTGCCTGGCTCACCCCTTCAGGAAGGAAAGCGCGTATACCGGTTTGAAAAAACTGTGTCCTGGCATTAAAGTAGGCCTCGCTGAGATTGAAGTAGATTTTAGTCCATTCACCGCGCTCTAAAAAACCCTGATTATAGGAACTGAAGAACTGCCCATCTTCATCATTGCCAGAAATTCCAATCAACCCCTGAGCTTCAGATTTAAAATCCATCTCCAACCAAAGTCTGGTTTCCTCAGATCGATCAAAAAGCATTTCAAAAATGGGATCGGCCAAAATCTCTACCAGCGCATTAGAATCATTGAGGCTAATGCGACCACTTCCATCACCTTCGAAGACATCGTTGGTGGCGAAGCCTATAGGATCTTCTCCTACGACTACCGTATTGTAGATGCGCTGCTCGTTGGGTTCAAAATTTTCGATAAAGCCAAAAATCACCTCGCTCTTGTACCCGATGTTTTGTCTGCCTATAGCGACGGTCTCTCCTGGAATGAGCTCGACCTCGCGTGTGACCGTTTCATAAAACGGATAAATGTTGGGCCTGGCACTCACGCCATTCTCCTTTACACCGGGCTCAAACCGCAGGGTAGTGGGGCCACTGAGCAGCATCGGAATTCTGGCTGGCATATTGTAGGTACCCAAATACACATTATTGGCAAATACCCATACCGTTTCTATAGCAGAACTATTGCTGCCTTCCCTGGCTATAGTCGTCAGGTTAAAGCCTTCAAAAGTGACATAAGCAGGTTCTTGCTCTTCGGGATTGCAAGAGAAGAAACCGACCAGCGGAAGTCCAAATAAAACAAAAGCTATACGATAAAAGCTCATACATTAGGGATTTTGGGATTGGGAAGTTTGGCCTGCCGGGCTTTCATGGCTTCGGCTATATGGTGAGCCAGTTTCAGGGCGCGAAAACCGTCTTGGATAGGGACTTCCGCAGGTCGGTTCTCAGCTATGGCCCGGGCGAAACTCTCTAGCTCCATCTGTATGGCATTCACCGGCCCGACCTCTGGCTGACTCACATGAATCAGGCGATTGCCTTTGGGGGTTTCCAGAGGAAAGGCCTGGCCTTCTTCTGGTAGGTTCTGTGCATCGGGTTCAAACAGGCGCACAATTTGCGTTTCCTTGTCCAGAAAGTCGAGGCTGATATAGGCATCGGGTTGAAACAATCGTATTTTTCTCATCTGCTTCAAACTGATGCGAGAGGCAGTCAGGTTGGCCACGGCCCCACTACTGAACTCTACACGCGCATTGACTATATCTGGTGAGTCGCTGACCACCGCTACTCCGCTGGCCCTGACTTCGGTCACCTCGCCTTTAGCCAGCTTGAGTATAATATCCAGGTCGTGAATCATCAGGTCCAATACTACGCTCACATCCGTTCCCCTGGGATTGAAAGTAGCGAGTCGATGGGCTTCGATGAAGTAAGGATCGATCTCGCGCTCACCTAGTGCCAGCAGGGCGGGATTGAAGCGCTCGACATGACCTACCTGTACGACAAGACCTGCTTGCTGGCTGATCGTCATGAGCTCTTTGGCCTCGGCCAGGGTGTGAGTCAGGGGCTTTTCGACAAATACATGCTTGCCCGCCAGCAGAGCCTGCTTGACCAACTGATGGTGTGTAGGTGTGGGGGTAACCACATCGACTGCATCGACCTCACTGAGCAGCGCCTCATAGCTATCGAAAGCTATAGCCCCCGTTTCTGCGGCTACCTTTGCCGCCTGCTCAGTATTGGGGTCAAAAAAACCGACCAGTTCTAGATGGTCCGTAGCTAGCCGAATGCATTTGAGGTGGATTTTACCAAGGTGGCCAACGCCTAATAAGCCGATACGTAGCATGAGTTAATGGAGATAGTTGATACACACAAAGCTAGGACTTTGAACGCCAAAGCCACAGCCTTTACAGCAGTTGTGACTTTCTTAGAACGAATGACAATCCAAATCGTCCACTCATTGAATCACGGTTCCTTAGCTTTGTCAACTAAAATATTTGATCGCATTCATGTACCGACTCAGCAGACCGACTGGTAAAATCGAAGGAGAGATCAATCTGGTAGGCTCCAAAAGCCTGGCCAATAGGGCTCTGATCATTCAGGCGCTGGCCACTGCTCCTTTCGAGATCGAGCAGTTGGCCGCTGCTCAAGACACGCAGCGCTTACAAGAGTTGCTAGCATCGGATGAGGAGATCCTAAACACTGGGCCAGCCGGAACCACCTATAGGTTTCTGACGGCCTACTTGTGCACAAAGTCAGGCAGCCAAACGCTGACGGGAAGCGCAAGAATGCTGGAACGACCAATAGGTGTCTTGGTCGATGCACTCAGGTCTTTGGGTGCACATATAGAATACCTGGGCGAAGAAGGATTTCCGCCAATAAGGATCGGACATAGACCACTAGATAAACAAAAGCGGGTAGAGATCGATGGCAGCACCAGTAGTCAGTTTATTTCTGCTTTGCTAATGATCGCCCCAACTTTGCCCAATGGCCTGGAACTAAAACTGACCGGGCAAATAGTCAGCAGGCCATACATTGAGATGACGCTGGCCCTTATGGAAAAATATGGAGCACAATGGGCTTGGGACGAAGAAGAACAGCTTATCACTATTGAAAAGGGGGCATACCTACCTAAGCACAGCCAGGGGTCAGACGGAAATGGAAACTTTAAGGTAGAAGCTGATTGGTCGGCTGCATCTTACTATTATTCGATGGCCGCAATTTCAGAAGAGGCGGACCTCCACATTACTGGTTTGCAAGCAGACAGCTTACAGGGAGATAGCGCCTTGGTCGATATATACCAAAAATTTGGGGTGCGCACTTCTTTTGAATCGGGTGGTGTCCGTCTGCTAAAAGGGAAGCAGCATCCTACCTCTAGTCAATGGCCACCCGCCTTGATCGAACAGGACTTTCTGCGCTGTCCCGATCTTGCCCAGACACTTTCGGTCACCTGCGCAGCCCTGGGTACACAGGGGTTATTTTCGGGCCTGGAGACACTCCTCATCAAAGAGACAGACCGAATTGCAGCCCTCAAAACAGAGTTGGCCAAACTGGGTGTATACCTGAGCAAACTACCCCCAAAACTGGCAGGCCGAAGCAGGAAGACTTTCTACCTTCAGGAGGGCAAAGCCCAACTCGCAGAAGTACCTACTTTTAGTACCTATCACGACCATCGTATGGCCATGGCCTTTGCTCCTCTGGCCATGTTGGGTACCATCGACTTAGAGGAACCTATGGTTGTAGCCAAGTCTTATCCCGATTTTTATACCGATTTGACCAGCTTGGGTTTTATTGTAGAAGAGTTGGATACTATAGCCACATCAATTCAATAAGTACGGAGATTATGTACATCCGCCTATTCATCATCTTTCTCATTTCTACGATCCTGGCTTGTGAAAAATCAGAGACAGATCTTCACGAAGTCGATGCCCCACTAAGACCAATAGAGCTGCGTACTGGCCGCGATGTTCAAATTGATGAAAGACTGGCAGCGGTGCCCGCAATAGCCGATAGCCGTGAATTGGTCAGCTACCTGGTGCCGAGGCTAGTGGTGATCATGGCGCAGGCAGAGCTGGCAGAAACTGCATACAACAGACCTTCTCGTGTCAACTGGTTGCGCGAGTTACGCGTAGATTATCGACAACGCTTCAATACGCTAAATCAGCTTGGCCGACAGTACAGCTACCCGGTTAATGCCAGTCTTTCTGTTGCTATGCAGCGACAGGTCAATGCTATGCAAAGTCTTTCGGATTCAGAGTTTCGCAGGCAATATCCGGAACTACTGCGCGCGCAGCTCGAACAAATGTCAGAGAAGCTATCGAATGTGGGACCAGGCCTGCATACCGAATTCACCAACTTGCGCAGAGATTTGGTCCAGATCATCAATGCCCACTTAGATGGCCTGAGGCAAGAGTTTTAATGGTATATTCGACCTATGCGATCTGAAGATATAGTAATTGTAGGTGCAGGACCGGCAGGTTGCGCTACAGCCCTTAGACTGGCTTATCTGGGTATTCCCAGCGTTTTGATTGACCGGTCTACCTTCCCCAGAGATAAAATATGTGGAGATGCCATCAGCGGTAAAGTCGGTGTGTTGCTAGATCGGTTAGACCCGGCCATCATGCAGCGATTCAGAGATCGGTTTCAACCTACAGATGTGTGGGGCATCAGATTTTATCCGCCCAATGGCAAGCTGATCGAGCTGCCTTTTCAGGTCGATTACCAGCGCGAATACAATTCGGCCCCCGGCTATGTCAGTAAAAGGATGGACTTCGATAATTTTTTGATCGAAGAGGTCCGTCGCAGACCTGAAATAGAACTCATAACGGGCGTTGCCATTGCCAAATACGAACGAAGCGAACAAGGGTACACAATTAGAAATATAGATGGCCAACACGTTTTCAACTGCAAATTGCTTTTGATGGCAGATGGCGCACACTCGCGCTTTGCACGAGAAGTGGGCAAGCTGGAAAAAGACCATCGCCACCACGCAGGTGCGGTCAGGCGGTATTACAAAGGTGTCGGTGGCTTTCACAAAGACAATTTTATCGAGCTCCACTTTTTGAAGGAGATCAACCCCGGCTACTTCTGGATCTTCTCCTTACCCAATGGAGAGGCCAATGTTGGCCTGGGTATACGAAGTGATATTATCGAAAAGAAAAAAATAAACCTGCGCAAAGCCTTAGATCAAATTATAGCCAGCGAGCAGTTTCGAGATCGCTTTGCCCAAGCCGAACCCCTGGAAAAACCCATTGGATATGGCTTACCCCTAGGGTCCAAAAAGCGAAGATTGTCTGGCGATCATTTTATGTTGTGTGGCGATGCTGGTCATCTCATAGACCCGCTCACTGGCGAAGGCATAGGCAATGCGGTCTACAGTGGTTTTATAGCTGCTGAGCTGGCAGAAAAGTGCCTGGCAGAAAACCGGTTCGATGCCGAGTACATGCTGGCCTATGACCGCAGAATAAAACGCGTGCTTCGCAAAGAGATGATCTTGAGCTATCGCTTGCAGCAAGTCATGCAGCATCAGCGCATCACCAATTTCCTGACCAGTTTCATTGCTGGGAATCCGAGGCTGATAGAGACAATGACGCGCATGTATACAGATCTTGAGCTGCGCAAACAACTCATAAACCCCATTTTCTGGTGGCGCCAAATCAGGGGGAGCAAGCAAATTGCAGAAAAACAACAAAGTGGAGCCGTTAAGCCAATGTAAACTTTGTCATTTGGGCGTTTATTTTTAAAAAAATTTAGCCCTCAGCCAACCTTCTATGTAACAAATCGCTCCTTCGTGTAGTTAATTATGGCAAGTGCCAGTTCTTGGCATTGTTATGTTGGCTTAAGTTTCATAAACTAGTGAGTGTAAAGCGAGCCTCCGGCCTATGAGCCGGAGGTTCTTTTTTTGCTCTATGTCGTCAACTAGTGCTTGACTAGGCAGCCTTTGTGTTCCATGCCATCTACTTTAACGCTATAGCAGTAGTGGCCACTCGGCCAATTCGCATTGCCCTCTAAATTGTAGTCGGTACTACCAGCTTGTAAGGGAATAGATAAAACAATACGCCCAAGCGGATCAGCTAGCTCGACTTCGCCATCGGTAGATAGAGGCTCGTCAAAACGCAAGAAGAGCTGCTGCTCAAATGGATTAGGGAAGAAGGTAAACGGAGGAACCTTGTCCATCATATCCGCAGGCACACTTGGCACCAGATTAATTTGGGACAATTCGTCTTCGGCATCCATGGCTAGACTGGGAAAGTCTTCCGCAATACTGATCTCTTCAGACAAGCGACAGTTTTTGGTTGCTCTCATCAAAACGTGAAAGTGCGTCGCTTCACCACTAATGGGCTCTCCAACTAGACGAAGCTTACGGTCTACAGCTCGGTGGCCAAAAAACTTTTCCCCAAATTGGAAATCCGCATCCGCCTGCTGAACCAGATTGTCGCCAAAATCGATAGCAAACTGAAAACCGTCTAGGCCTTCGTTTCCTCCCGCTACCATAAACTTCAGGTCAAATACCTCTCCGGCTTCGACTTCCCGGTCTACGTATAA
>JBCDFE010000118.1:0-14093 GCA_039178745.1 Bacteroidota bacterium
ATCAGGTCCACCAGTTTGAGGATACTTTGGAGACGCCAATAGAGAGGTGTCAATATTTACAGCTCTCCTTAAATCGCCAGGACTTGCATCAAATGCGGCAATTAAGTCTTCATCAAGTGGTTCTAGCGACTTAGTGTCAAGTCCTCCGTACCACGACCAAAACTCGGAAAATCCGTATTCATCAGTAACAGAACTCGAGATTTGAGTAGCAAATATTATTTCTGAATTTAGATCATTATCTACTCCGAAAATATCCGCATAATTGGTTTGTAAAGCAACTCCAGCAGCACTAGCCCCATTTACAACTGCAGTCAAAATAGTTTCGGCATTTGGGTAGTCTCCCCTTTGCATGTAGACTTTACCTAATAGAGCTTGAGCTGCAATCTCCGAAGCCCGTCCACTAGACAATTCAGAATTATCTAGTGCGGAAATAGCATCATTAAGATCTGGAATAATCACATTGTCATATACATCATCAACTCGCTGCCTGACCAAGATAGACTCGTCAATCACACTGGGCGTAGCCTCTAAGTTTACGGGAACATCACCAAAGACTCTAACCAATTTGAAATACGACAATGCTCTTAAAAACTTAGCCTCACCAACCTCTACAGCATCATTAGAATTCTGAATAACATTATTTGCACTCAATATAGATTTGTATAATGCCGTATAAAATGGGCCAAAAAACTGATCTTCCATATCAGTAAGATTTGGCCCATAAGTATCAAACTCAGGAAATGGAGGTTCTATCATTAGGGCATTATCAGCTCTAAAGTCTCCCATAACCGCCATTGGAGTAACCGATCCGTGCTGATAAAAATAAGCAGCATTTAAAACTCCTCCATAATCGGTCAATGAACTAGACTCTGCTATATTTGGTGGAAACTGGTCGAGATCATTATTACATGCAGTTATAGTAAGTAATGCTCCCAACATTAAATATGATATTCTCATTATTCAATTATTTAGGCTCTGCTCATTCACTTCAAACCGATCTTTTGCTCAACTTGCAATAGAATCGACTTTGTAGTGAATGAGCAGAAAAAATTAATTAGAAATTGGCATTTAATCCAAAAGTGAAACTCCTTACAATTGGACTTGCACCTACCTGAACCCCGTAAGTAGTTGGACCTAAATATCCACTATTTGTAGTCTCTACACCCTCTGGATTTAGTGAAGTATAGTCATCACCCATTAGATATAGCAGGTTTGAGGCTGCTGCGTAAAGTCGTAAAGACATAGCTTGACCATTGCGTCCCCAATTAGGATTCAATGTATAACCCACGGTCAAATTTCTCAATGCGATGTAAGATGCATCTTGAATCTGAGCATCTAGTTGATTTCGTGACTGTGTATAGGGTAAGCCATTATGATCTGCAAAACCATCACCGTCAGCATCAAAGCTTTCTTTTAGCCTGCCTCCAAATTCTGACCTCCAGTAAATCTCATCTATATTGAATACATCACCGCCTTGTGCTCCTTGAATCTGAAAGGAGACATCAAAATTATTAAATGTCATCTGACTATTAAATCCCCAGTAAAAATCGGGAGTATTTTGCCCAATTTTAACGAGATCTCCTCCTTCTTCAACGGTCTTAGTTCTATCAATTACACCATCACCATTTTGATCAACTACGTAGTATTCTGAGCTGCTGATACCGACAGCACGAGTTGGATCAGCCATGAACTCGGTTTCAACAGGGCCGATAGTTTCCAGTCCCCACATTTCACCAATTTCTCCGCCTACATAGTTTCTAAACACTGGTCCTCTACCAGACTGGCCGTAAATCACACGAGGCAATTCATCCAATTGACCAAGGTCGGTTATTTCTGTATTTACAGTTGATAAATTGGCAGAAACGTTCCACCGAAAACCAGAAGTATTAATTACTGCTGCTCCCAACTCAAACTCCACACCAGAGCTTGTAACGTCACCGGAGTTGAGCGAAATTGATGTCGTACCCAATACTTCGGAAACACTTTGATTAATCAGGATATCCTCAATATCTGAGGTGTAATAATCTACACCAAGGGTAAATCTATTCCCCAGGAAACCAAAATTAGCGCCATAATTGGTTTCCGTGTTCGTTTGCCAGGTCAAATCGGGATTAGCTACATCAGACGGTATAAGAAAACCCGTTCCGAAAACCGTAGCCTGTGGATTTAACAAACTCAAGGAATTATAGGCCCCTAAAAATGAGGTTGTACCCAGCGAACCTGTGCTAAATCTCAATTTCAAATCAGTTAAGATTGAAGAGTTATAGAATGACTCGTTATGTACATTCCAACCAAGCGAAACTGCAGGGAAAGTCTCATATTTATTATTAGCCCCAAACCGAGAATCTCCATCTCGCCTTATAGAGACAGAGGCCAGATATCTATTGTCAAAAGCATAATTAACTCTTCCAAAAACGCTTCGTCTGGCGATGGTCTCATCTCTTTCTGAAATTGAGATATCAGCAGGATCTAAAAGAGCAAAATTTTGTGGTTGGCCAAAAGGCACATTCGTACCATTTAGCGAAACTCCGTCTATATAGAAGTTTTGAAACTCCAAACCAGCAACAGCGGATAAATCATGTCTACCAATAACTCGTGCAAAGTTTAAAGTAGTTTCACTTAAGACAGAGGACCTTTTAACATCATTCTGATTTAACCTAGTTTGATTTGTGCGTGCACGAGAATCAAATTCTAAACCTCTCCAAAAATAATCTCTAGTATCTCTGATATCACCTCCCAAAACTGTTCTAATGTTTAAACCTTCAACAATACTGTATTGCAGGTAACTGCTGACATTGCCGAATATCGTTCGTTGAAATCTATCCGTGTTATCAAGTTTTGTAGCAGGGCCAGAATCCCCCGATCCACCAATACCATTTCCAGCTCGGCCATAGTGCCAGTCTTGAGCGGTCATTCCGGGCTCAAGTGTATAAATACTATTATTGAATGGTGCGTCTCCGCCTCTATATCCTGAGTCGAAAGAAGGCAAGCCCAGTGCTTGTGCTTGCTGATCAAGTTGCTGAACAAATGCAATAGATTCTTCAGTGTGATAAATAGGGTGAATACTATAAGCCCTTAGCAGATCTCTCATGTCGTGCCCTACTATATCTCTGTCTCCGATGAACCCATTAAAGTTCAAACCTGTCTTAAATCGTTCACCTAAAGAAGCATCTACATTTAGACGAGCATTGTATCTTTCAAACCCCTGAGTTATAACTACACCTTCTGTATTCAGATATCCTAATGAGGCGAAATATCTCACATCGTTAGTTCCTCCACTAATGCTAAAGTCATGGTTCATGCTACTTCCATTACGAAATAGCCAATCCTCAACAGCTACAACATCAGGTGAATTCCTATATGCATTTATTTTATAATCAATAAAGTTTTGCTCCAGACCAAGATTGTAAGTACCGTTGGCGATTCCTGCTTCCAATTCGTTAGCCCATTCTCCAGCTGTCTTTAGCTGTTCTACATCACTTACATATCTACTTGAAGTGCTCAAGTAAGCATTATAGCTGATGCTTGGTGCACCAGATTGTCCTCGTTTAGTAGTAACAAGTATAACTCCGTTTGCACCTCGAGACCCATAAATCGCGGCAGATGCCGCATCTTTAAGTACCTCTAAGCTTTCTATATCATTCGGATTAACAGTTGCAAGACTTCCAGAAATGGGATATCCATCAACTACAATGAGCGGATTTGAATCTCCAGAAATAGATGAGGCTGCCCTAATTTGAATTTTTGGATCAGCTCCAGGTGCTCCATCTTGTGTTTGTATCAAAACACCTGCCAACTTACCGCCTAATGCATCATCTACACGATTTGCCTGGATTGCTGCAATATCAGAACCTCCTACTTGTGAGATGGCACCTGTGTTATGTGATTTTTTTCGAGTACCGTACCCCACTACGACAACCTCATCTAGCAAATTGGCGTCTTCGGCAAGCTCTACATCTATCACAGTTTGTGTACCTACCTCTACCTCTCGAGTTACCATACCAGTATAAGAGAATACAAGGATATCCCCTTGATCTGCCTCAATAGAGTAAGTTCCGTCCACATCTGTGACAGTACCATAGGTACCTGCCTCTGGTCCTCTCCGAAGTATGGAAACGCCAACAAGAGGTTCTCCATCTTTATCTGTGACCGTTCCTGTTACAGTAGCAAGTTGAACTTCCTCCGATAGATTTAAGTTGTTATAATCGTCTTTTAGTTCGGCGTGTGCCGGAAAGGTCATACTTAGTAGCAGTGCTAGCATACCTAGACCTTTTAGATTTGTGAAGAAGCTGTTACTTAACTTCATGATCTAATTTTTTAATTTTGTTCCGCTACCGCAGTAGCAGAAAAACTATTGGTGAATTGACATTAAAAGGACCTTACATAGCTGGTTACACCAAATATGTATTGATCTTTCCCTAAGGCTCTGACTTTTGCTCTAGCTAGGACCTAAATGGGAAAAGGAGAATGGAACTTTTATAATTAAAACCCGATGGGATGGATCGACTTGCCGGTCGGTCCATTTTCTTTTTGGTTAGCTCGTGTTGGCAGTAGAGTGCATGATTGATTGACTTTAAATTTAGTGAGTGAAGTGTTTTCTGCTAAAGTCCATGACATCACTCAAATGACTCTGCATAGCAGCCTCAGAAGCGAGGACATCCCCATCTCTTATGAATCCTAAAATGCGTTGATGTTCCCGCAATGCTTTAAATTCCGTTACATCATTGCATACCTTATAAGTTATGAAACTGTTGACGATGTCTGGAGTGATGATCAACATCAAAGACTTCAAGACCGAGTTTTTACTAGCCTCTGCAATAGCAAGATGAAAGAGCAAGTCTTCTTCGACAGCTGATTCTCGCGCCCTGATCTTTGCTTCATACGCCCCAAGAGCTTTTTCCAAAGCCATGAGGTCTTCCATATTGCGGCGTTGAGCAGCTAACCCAGCGGCTTGCGTTTCTAATATCAAACGAGTTTCTACTAGAGAAGCAAAGTCCTTCTTTTCCAAATTGAGTACATCTGAAATTAACCCTTCAAGTGCGATAGTCCCCATTCCAGCTACCACGGTCCCGCTCTGAGGCAAAGTTTTTAGAATTCCATAAAATTCTAGCTTCCGAATAGCATCTCGCACCTGCATTCTGCTAACCCCTAGCTTTTCAGCTAGTTTGCGTTCAGCAGGAAGACGGTCACCTGAACCTAATTGTCCAGAACTAATCAAACTTCGAATTTGACGAATGATCTTGTCGACTGGAGATTCAACCTCAATAGCCTGAAAGTTCTCTAAATGATCTGCCAAAACGGTTAGAATTTGAAAGACTAAAATTGGTTAACCAAAAATTGGTTGACCAAATATACGGTATCATTTTGTTATTCCAAATTTTAGCCCATCTTTCTTAATCTGGCCAGTAATTTATACTGGTCTATAAACCTGAACAGCGGATTTATTCTATTCTCGGTGAACAACCAATAGTACATAAGTCCTTACTTAAGACTTCTTAAACCATCGCATATACTAATGAGTCTAACCAAATTTGTGCGCATGCTAATAGTCAGATCAATGCTTAGCTGCATTGATCTGACTAGGCCGCACCCCATACTCTTTAGCAAAGCTATGCGAGTGAGGTATGTAACACTACTATAGTTGACATTCCCTAGCGGTTGGTAACCGGAATCCTCAACTTCACTTCCACTTCTTTACCCACCAGAAAGCCCCAAAAATTGCCCTCGATGCCGTAGTCTTTCCGATTGACGGTGAAGGTGCCTTCAAACAGCCCCGCTTGCGATCCTTCAGAGGTAAAGGTGAAAGGAATCTCGATCTGCTTGGTGGTACCGTGTAGGGTTAGATCACCACTGACTTTATAGCCACTACCCGACCGAGCAAAGTCAGTACCCACAAAACGAATGGTCGGGTAAGTCTCGGCACCGAACCAGCTCTCGCCCCTGGCATGCTTATTTTTCGTGTTATTGCCCGTTTCAATGGTAGCAACCTGGACACTGACATCCATACTACTGCCACCTAGATCACTGGGATCGAAGATGATTTCCCCATCTATACCACTAAAGGTTCCTTCGGCACCGCCAGTATCGAAAGCTACGGTATAGTCATCGGCTATTGCCCAGTTACTAACAGAGAGAATAGCAGCTGCAGGAAGTAAAATAATAGAAAAGAGAAGTATAAAAAGCTTGGTCTTCATTGGTATTGGAGTTTGAGGATGGAATGATGATGAAATAGAATTAGTTCAAAGCGCCGCTATCAAATTCTATTAGCTTCCTAGACAATCAATCGTGACAGGGCAGTTCACAAGTCGAAACTTTCGGGGAAACAATTTCATCCCGCTACTCCTGCTCAGGCGGCAGTTGGGTTAAGGGTCCTAACTGCTTAGCTTCGCGCGTGGATCGAAACTTTCGGGGAATACAATTTCATCCCGCTACTCCTGCTGCCAGCAGTCGAGCGTGGATCGAAACTTTCGGGAAAAGTTTCGACCTGCGGAAGTCCAAATAATCTAAACAGCCCAAATGCGTGTTGTTTCCTCTGTTAATATTAAACCAAATTTATATGCGCACGCTTTTTGGCCTTGTTCTTCTTTCACTGACCGCCTGTACTTTTGTTCAAGATCGCTACCCCACCCTGCCTCCTGGCCCTTATCGTGGCGTTTTAGAATTGGAGTACAACCCAGTAACGCCGAACCCCAAAGGTGCACCCACCCCAGAGCTTCAGAACCTGGAGTTTGACGAGGTAACCGAAGGAGAACTTCCCTTCACCTTCGATGTAGAATACTTAAATGATACAACATTTCAAATTAAACTTTATAACGGGGAGGAGACTATAGTCATTCCCCCTGAAAACATTGGTTATGGTCGCGATCGAAGCCAGGCCAGAGACACGCTTCGCATCGATTTTCCAGTGTACGACACCCACATCAGCGCATACCACGAAGAGAATGTCATCGAAGGGGTATGGGTCGTACATTACAAGGACAACTACCGCATTCCCTTTGTGGCCAGATTCGGTCAAAATCACCGATTTACCGTATTGGACAAAGAGCCGGCCGCAGATCTGACTGGCCGATGGGCCGTGACTTTCAGCACAGAAGAAGACCCTTACCCGGGCTTAGCCGAATTTACTCAAGAAGGCAATGAACTGCGCGGCACCTTCCGCACGGAGACCGGAGATTATCGATACTTGTCGGGCACCGTTCAGGAAAACAAGGCTTATTTGTCGGTTTTTGACGGTTCTCACGCTTTTCTCTTCGAAGCCCTGATAGGAGAAGACGGCAATTTGACCGGTAGCTTCAGATCTGGCCGCCACTACATCACCGACTGGGTGGCTACCCGGGCCGATGACGACTATGAGCTGACAAGCCCCGATAGCCTTACTACACTGACGGTCAACGAGCCGCTGGATTTTTCTTTTAGGACTTCCGCAGGTCGGTCAGTTTCCCTCCAAGACCATGCTTTCGATGGCAAAATCAAGTTGGTGCAAATTTTTGGGACCTGGTGTCCAAACTGCCGAGACGAAACCAACTTCTTGCGAGACTGGCTATCTGAATACGAGCAAGCCGATCAGGTTGCCATCATCGGTCTCGGATTCGAAAGATACGGCATGGACGATCCCAGATCCTTCGCCGCCTTAGACAGATATCAGAAACATATGGATATAAGCTGGCCATTAGTGCTTGCTGGGCCAAGCAGCAAATCAGCGGCCAGTGAAGCCTTGCCTCAGCTCAATCGCATCATCAGCTATCCAACCCTCCTGTTTGTCGATCGCCAAAATAGAGTCAGGAGAATTCACACGGGCTTCAACGGCCCGGCTACCAGCAAGTACGAAGAGTTCATCACTGAGTTTGAAGTAACTGTTGCAGAGTTGATGGCAGAGGAAGGCTAGTTTATAAATCCAAGTAAAAAAGCACCCCTCCAGCAGTTAGCGGAGTAAAGCAAAACCAGTTTCCTTGTCACTTTCCCACCATTAGTCCGTCTAATTGGTTGACATGAAGTCAAATTCACTACTTTAGCATACTCCAATTAAAACACACTCACTAAACGCCAATAGCTATGAAGCGCATATTTTCTCTCAGCATACTAACTTTATTAGCCTTTCAGGTTCATGCTCAGCTCAATACTGTATTGCGA
Organism: Bacteroidota bacterium; assembly: GCA_039178745.1. GTDB lineage: Bacteria > Bacteroidota > Bacteroidia > Chitinophagales > Saprospiraceae > Neolewinella. Next base: position 8,131 of record JBCDFE010000118.1, read on the forward strand.
GACTCTCTTGGCTATAGCGCTGGCGTTAATGATGTTTGGGGGTACGTAGCTCCTGATGGTACAGAATACGCCATAGTGGGTTTAGTCAATGGAGTCAGCTTCGTCAGTCTGGCAGACCCAGACAATATCGAAGAGGTTGCCTCTATACCTGGTCAATTTACGACCTGGAGGGATATGAAGACATTTGGCGAATACGCCTACATCGTTTCCGATGCTACTACCGAGGGTTTGACCATTGTCGATCTTTCCGATTTGGAAAACGGAAACGTGCCTTTTACACGAGAAAATTATGTGCTTCCCAATGGAAATACGCTCTTCGATGCGCACAATATTTACGTAGATACCAAAAGGGGGCATGCCATTCTTGCTGGTTCAAGTGCATCGACTGGAGTGATCTACTTCGATATCGATTCGATCCCTGGAGAAGCCTTTTTTCTAACAACTATAGGAAACCTATATGCCCACGACACCTATACCAATGATGGAGTGCTCTACAATTCAGAGATATTTAATGGCAGCTTAAGCATCTGGGATGTCAATGACATTTTTAATCCCGTTCAACTTTCGTCAACGGTTACACCTTCTGCTTTCACCCACAATGCCTGGAGTACTAGGGACAATAATCTCGTGTTTACGACTGATGAACGAGCCAATGCCCCCGTGGCTGTTTATGACATCAGTGACCCCAGCAGTCCAGAGCTGCTAGATGAATATCGGCCTTTGTATAGCCTGAATACCCAAACCATCCCGCACAATGTTCACGTACTGGATAGCTTCATTATAACCAGCTACTATACCGATGGCGTAACGATTGTAGATGCCTCCAAGCCTGACAATTTAATCGAAGTGGCCAACTGGGACACTTGGAGTGCCGGGCCTGGTGGATTCAACGGTTGTTGGGGTGCTTACCCATTTTTACCATCCGGGCTCGTCCTGGCCAGCGACAGATCCAGTGGACTCTTCGTAGTAGACCCAGTCTACAAGAGAGCTGCTCGCCTGGAAGGCACCATTACCGATGCCGATACCGGCCTACCAATTAATGGGGTGGATGTGCTTATACAAACGGGTCAGGAAAATTATGGCGTAACAGACGCTTCTGGCATCTACAAAACTGGCATTGCTGATGGTGGAACCTACCAGGTTACCTTTAGCCAATTAGATTATCCAATTTTAACTACAGAGGTTGAGCTGATCAATGGGGAGTGCGTGGTACTAGACACTACCTTGCAAATGCCCAGCTCTGTTTCCGTTCTGGCCGATGGTGTGGATGCTACTGTTTTCCCTAATCCAAGTATGGGTGGAAACTTCAATTTGAGATACAGCCTACCGGCCAACAACTCTAATCTAGAGGTAGAACTCATAGACCTTCTTGGGCAGCGCGTTTTCCATCAGAGGCTCGCACCCTTTGCAGATGGGCTGCTTACCTTCGGAGCCGACATTCCGTCTGGCCAGTATTTTCTTCGGCTGACCGGTAGTGGGAACTTGCTATACAGCACTAAGCTTAGCAAACGTTAGTGACTGGTCCGAATACCTGCCTTTACTCGTAAATTAAGTAGGCTCAATGTCACTTCGCCGCCAATAGTCTTTCTATTTGAGTGGTGTCAAGGTTTAATGGTTACTTTCGCGCCACGAACTGACTATTTGCTAAACTTAATTTCGACCAAATGAAGCGTACACTCGCTCTAACCATTCTCTTGTCTTTTGTTTTTCAAATCCATGCCCAACTCAATGCTGTGCTACGCGACCAGCTAGACTACGCCAGCAGCCTCAATGACATCTGGGGCTATGTTGCACCAGACGGAACGGAGTACGCCATAGTTGGCCTGGTAGATGGGGTGAGTATCGTTAGCCTCGCCGATCCCGACAATATCGTAGAAGTCGCTTCTATTCCAGGGCAGTTCAGTACCTGGCGCGACATGAAAACCTTCGGCGAGTATGCTTATGTCGTTGCGGATCAGGGCAATTCGACAGAAGGCCTGACGATAATCGACATGACCGACATTGAGAATGGAAATGTCACTTTCACCAATAACCAATACGACATTCCAGGTGCGGGCACCTTCGAGCGCGCCCACAATATTTTCATCGATGTCAATAAGGGTCGTGCCCTCATTGCCGGATCAAATGCATCGAATGGTGTGCTATTCTTTGATATTGCCACTACACCTGGAGAAGCCATTTACCTGACCACTGTAGGCTTCAACTATTCTCACGATACCTATTTGAATAATGGTATTCTGTATAACTCTGACGTATTCAATGGTGTATTGAGCCTTTGGGAGGTCAATGACATCTTCAACCCCGTTCAGTTATCAGCTACCACCACTCCCTCTGCCTTCACACACAATGCCTGGAGCACCGCAGACAACTCGGTTGTTTTCACCACCGACGAACGAGCAAACGCACCAGTGGCCGCATACGATATCAGTGATCCTACCGATCCCGTTTTACTCGATGAGTATCGACCGCTCTATAGTCTCAATACTGGAACTGTGCCCCACAATACGCATGTACTGGACCAGTACTTGATCACCAGCTACTATACCGATGGAGTGACTATTGTGGATGCATCAGAGCCGGATAATATGATTGAGATTGCCAACTGGGATACTTGGACCGGCGGGCCTGGTGGGTTCAATGGCTGCTGGGGCGCTTATCCGTATTTGCCATCCGGTTTAGTCTTAGCCAGTGACATCAGCAGTGGCTTATTTGTAGTCGAACTGGAATATCGCCGCGCTGCTCGCTTGGCAGGTACCATTACCGATGCAGAAACGGGTTTGCCTATCAATGGTGTAGATGTTGCCATACAGGCATCGCAAGAAAACGAAGGTATGACCAATGCCTCAGGCATGTACAGAACCGGACTGGCAAATGGTGGTAACTACCAGCTTACTTTCAGCCACCCCGACTACAATTCCCTGAGTTTAAGTGTAGATTTAATTAACGGAGAAACCACTATTCTGGACACTACTCTCCAAACGAATCAAATACGCCATGCTGTAACGGCTACCGTATTAGAAACAGAAGTGATGACCGGCATTGAAGGCGCAGAGCTTCTTTTCGTCAATGCCCAAGACGACATCTCTTTAATTAGTGACGTGAATGGCTTCGCTAGCTTCGGCTTCGTACCTGATGGAACCTACAACGTTTATGTAGGCAAATGGGGATACCGGACCATACTCGAAGAAAACCTGACCATCAATGGCCCTGCCAACCTGAATTTTGAGCTGGAGATTGGCTACCAAGACGGGTTTCAGTTAGATTTTGGCTGGACAGCCACCTCCAGTGAGGGAACTACAACCGGATTCTGGGTCAGAGATGTTCCCAATGGCACCGCTGACGATACCGATGAATATGCCCCCTTCTTCGATGCTGATGGTGACTTAGGTGATCAGGCTTATATTACGGGAAATAGCGATGAAAACGGCTCTCTGGGCTTTGATGATATAGACAACGGGACCGTCACCCTGACTAGTCCGATTTTTGACTTGACCATCTACGAGGAGGAAAGTGTGCGTTTATCTTACCAGCACTGGTTTGTAAACTTCTTAGGCAACGGTGCACCAGATGACAACTTCGTCGTGACCATTTCCAATGGAACAGATGAAGCCCTACTCACCCAAAATACCGATGGTACGCCTGGTCAAGGATGGATAGCCGAAGAGTTTACCCTCAGCCAATTCCTTACACTCACCGACCAGATGCAACTGACCGTGGTAACTAGCGACGAGGGCGCTGGTAATGTATCGGAAGGTGGCTTCGATGATTTCCTCATCGAAGGCGAATTACTTAATACCAGCACGGAAAACATAGTCCGAGCGGGTTTAGAAGCAGAAGTATTTCCCAATCCGAGCATCGGTAGTTTCAATCTTCAATATGAGCTTCCAGCCAGCAGCCATAATTTACAGCTAGAACTAACAGACGTAGCAGGTCGCGTTGTTCTCACACAGCAACTGGAATCGACAGCTACTGGAAATATCAATCTGGGTGCTACCCTAAGTCCTGGAACTTACTTCTTACGCATGTTGGATGGTGGCCAGATGATTTATTCCACTAAAGTCATCAAGCAGTAAAAGCTAAGGTTTTATCGATAAGTGGCCGACCACCACTTATCGATAAAACTCACCAATCTCTTCAGCAGCTAACTTGCCCGCCGGGGAAAATCCGGTGTCTCCTGAATCTCGCATATAGCTCAGGTGGCTCGGCCATTTCCATATATACATGCCACTTACGCTTTCTCGCTCGTCCAGTACCTTGCATAGCGCTTTAAAGCAGCGCATTTGGGCCTCTTCGTCTGCGGGTCTGTCGCCGGGTTCTGCGTGTGGATTACCCCAGGGGCAGCTAACAGACCGATAGCCGATTTCCGTCAGCCATAGCGGGCGGTTAGCTTCACCGGCTATGCCTTCCACCCGATTCAGCCACCGCTCTACACCAGCTCTCAGATCAGAATCCGTAGCTTGCTCACCCTCACCAATCGGGTAGTAGGCATTCACACCCATGACATCGAAGGCTGTCCAGAAGCTCAATTGCTCGGCTTCTTCGCCCCAGTTGGCTGCATAGGTGAGTCTTCCGCGATATAGGCTGCGTGCCTGCGCAACAAGCTCACGCCAGTCCTCAGGTCTTTGCAAAGTCGTATGCCGCATCTCGGTTCCCAGGCAGAAAGTCTCCAGGCCGTGTAGATCGGCCAATATAGCATAGTGCAATATCCAAGCCCGATAGTTGTCAAAAAACTGCTGCCAACCTGACTCACTATCCTGAATAATGTCGCCTGGCCAGGAACCTCCTCCCAACCAAATCTGTGGCTTGAGCATGACCGACCATCCGCGTTTGTGTGCAGCCTTTGCACTGGCCAGGCAGGCCGCATCGTTTTCCCCACCCGGAAAATCGGCAACGGGAATGGGCTTGAGGCTACCGGGGGATCGCATAAACGAATAGGGTACGATGGCCAGACTATTGACGTGTAATTGAGCCAGCTCGTCTAGCGAAGGTTCGACCGTGCTACCGCCATAGCCGTTGTAGACCCGGTAGCCTTCGTGGGCAAAGGTCATTCCCTTCGCAAAGGATATTTCGGATATTGATCTCCCGTAGTTGGTCGTAGTAGCAAATGCCATATCTGTAGTGGTCAATTGCTCTAAGGATAAGAAAATGGGAGACCTCCCCTCTTCGGGAGGCGCATCGGACAACACAAGCTCTTTGGGGCGCAGTAGCCCAATTTGCCGGGCGGGCTGTACATACCTGGCCAACAGCTTGCCTTCGGGGCTCAGGCTGAGCGCCCTACCCCATCGCTGGTTCTCGCCCCAGGATGATGCTTCGGGATGCAGGCCCAAAAGCGCATAAAAGGGAGCCGCGGATCGCTCACCGAAGGTTTGCTCGTTGGCAACGAGATGTACCGTTCCGCTCTGATCTACTAAAGCCGTATCCATCTGCCCCAGTTGTAGCCCGATCCGTTCGACAGAGGCGTACAGCTTTACAGAGATAGGCTCATCAGGCACCGGATAGGCAGGAAATATGCGCGCTAGTTCGTTGGGTAGTTGCTCTAAATAGGTGGCCACACGTGCGTAAGCCAAATCGCTGAGCTCGGAAGATGCAGCCTCTATACGCCAATAATCGCTTTGGGTCAGTATTTCGCCCTCCTGATTCAATACGAATGGGTCTTGGAATTGCCAGCTCGTGTCTTGGTATCGCCCCAGAAATCTGGTGTCTGTAGTTTCGAGCTGATAAGCCCATTGTGCCCAGAAAACATTCTGGAAATCGCCTCCAAAATAATGGTCCAAGTGCTGAGCCATACTCGATGCGTCGGGAGCATACCATAGGTGCATTAGCCTGAACTCGTCTAGTGTAGACCAGGGATTGGGATAGTAATTCAGTTTCAGAAAAGGCCCCTTGGTTTGCAATCTTTCGATCTCCTCTGGTATGTATCGATTGCCGATAAAGGATAGCTCTTCTGGAGAAATACTGACATC
>JBCDFE010000119.1:0-13969 GCA_039178745.1 Bacteroidota bacterium
TATCTCAGTATAACCAATTTACCCATACCGTTTTCAAAATAGGTATCCAGGGCCGTTTCCCTCAGTCTATCCAGACTATTCAGCTCAGAATCTTGAGGAAAAAGGACTCGATATATGTAAACTCCGTTGGCCAGTTGATCTCCAAAACCATCGGTGCCATCCCAGGCAAAATCCGTTTGGTTTCGGCCAACGCGCAAGGGACCTAGATCCATAGCCGACAGCTCGCGAACGACTCGACCAGATACCGTCATGATTTGAATTCGGTACTCGTCTACAGCTTCAGTCCCACTCAATTCATATACAAAGAAGGTACGATCCGAAAACGGGTTCGGGTAGTTAACTACTCGACTTATGCCTACAGCGCGCTCCACTTCAAAGCTGATCTCGTAGTTGAGCCTTCCTGCTGCATTACCGCTGGCGTCGGCGCCCTGTACCAACAAATTGTAGATACCATCTTGAGGTAACTCTGGTGCAAAACTCAGTCTGGCCTTGTTGTTCTCTCCATCGGTAGCTGGCTCAAACTGTATATTTTCATTATTGGCCGGGTCTATGAGTTCGATCTGCCCGTCGGGATAACTCAGTTGCAGGGCAAAAAGCTCTGGTCTATCCAGCAGTAGAAATCGGTTTTCGTCAGTCACTTCTATTAAGATATTAGGCTCAGCGCTGACCAGGGCACCATCTCGTATAGAACGGCCATCGAAAGTGACATTGACCAATGGATCGATTTGGTCGCGCGCGAGATCGAAGGTTTTTTCCAGTTCGTTGTTGGCAAAATTGCTTTCCAACTGCGATCTGGAAGGGTTAATACTGATACGCAGTGCCTCTGCCTGCTGAAATTGAGCAGTCTCCAGACTGATGTCGTAGCGGATGGTGTCGTCTTCGATCAGCGGCTTAAATAAGCCTGTTTGGGATTCGAGTATCTCATTATTGCCCAACCAGGCAGCCGTTACCTCCACACTATCGCTAGATGCCCTGGCTGCATTTTGTATAGCTATTCCAAAGCGATAGGTCTCACCGGCTGCCAGCGAATCAGGAGATCGATTGCTATAAGCACCAGCATTAAACAACAGGTCGGGAACACCCGACCCGCGCAAGTACAAATAAGATAAATCGGCCGCCGAACGCGTGCTCGGTTCCGGATCAGTAACCGTCCATTTGAATTGTAGAAACGGATTTTGATCAGCATCGATCTGACTTAGATCAACTTCCCCCACATCGCTGTAGAATTGCAAGGAATCCAAACTGGAAGGATCGTCACCTCCGTAGAGGGTAATGCTGGATGCATCGAGTGGATTATCAATGTCTTCTACAGACCAGTCGAGGGCCTCCCAATTGCTGGAGGGGCCGAATACAGGACTCAGCAAACTTCCCGACACAAACCGCTGCGGATATTGAATGCGAATCTGAATCTGGTCTTCCTCATCATCACCAACGGCTTCACCCAATACACCCACACCCTTTCGATAGGCCAGCACGTAAGGAAACTTATCGTTGCCGTCTAATTCGCGCACTTCCAACGCACCCTGGCTCTCCAGGTAGCTATAAATATTTCGTCCGTATAGAGTGGAATCCATGGCCCACTCACTGCTGTAGTGTATATCGTCGACCGTACGGCGAAGGGTCGTCATGTACACCACGTAGTTTTCCGGGACGACCTCGTCGAGAAAGGTGAGCATATTCTCGCGTTCTTCCGGGGTGCGCAGCCAAAAGCAGAACATGGTTTTTGCCCCAGTAGGCACCCCATAGTCTCCGGCCTCGAAGCGATCGTCGGGCGGGTTAGACCAAAGCTGACCGGTAAAGGGTTCCATGACAAAAACGCCCATGCCTTCCCGTACAAAGCTAGTCAGATTGAATTCGCTATCGCCGATGGCGTCATTGATCGAGAGTCCCGGCCGGGTAGCATCGATGTAGTTGACCTCTCCAAATACGCCAACCTCCAGAGAATCTGCTCGAAATTCAAAGCCAGCAGGGCCAATATTCGACAACAGATCGTACTGCCCGTCTGCAAACTGGTCGTAATGGGCCAAACCCCAACCGTCTTCTACACCCTCCAAATACGTAAAGCTGCTGTTCAACCAGGCCGGCCGCTGGGTTTCCAGGCCTGCACTGTCGGGCGAGACTCGCCAATAGTAGGTCGTACTGTCCTGCCAGCTGAAATCGGGAGACCAGCTGAGTAGGCCGCCGCCAGCATTCAGGCGATCTTCATATACGACTTGCTCAAATCCTGCCGTAGTCGACAATTGTAGAATCCAATCTCTTTCTTCGGAGAGTGGGTTGCTGGTCACCGCTTTTAGGGTAAGGGGACTTCCGCTGGTGGCCGCATACCTGGGGGGCTGAATGGGCTGCGCCGAAGTAGAAACGACAAAGAATGGAATACCTTCGGTGCCATTGCCGTCTCTGGTAGTATTGTTGAGTGTTGCGGCGGGATTGGGTCTCTCGTCAAGCTCGCCGAGCGGATCTATCTGCAAGAGCAACCTGTTTACACCAACGCTGCTGTTGTCACCATTGATAAAACTAAATCGATGGGATGTACTATACACGGGTGCAGCTACCCGCCTAGTGGCTAGCTCCCGCACAGACCCATCTGGCAATTGCTGTCCGAAGCGAAGGCTCAGGCTGTCGGTGGCCAATCTTTGGCCCAGGTTGTACAGATCGAAATTGACCGCAAAGCTATCTGCTTGCAAGCTGATCACCCTGGGCTCAAAACTGACAGACTCTGGGTTGACGAGTACGTCTGGTCCTGGTTGCGGATGAATCCTATAGGCCGGATCACCTTGCAGGGCATACTGCTCTAGCATGGTGATGAGGGTGTAGCTGGTGGAGTTGTCGAACTGGCCAACCGCCGATCGGAATATCTCACCGATGCCCATGCCGTAGCTTTCGGTTCCCATTTGGCGGTATAGTTCTTTACCGAAGAAGCCCAGCGAACCTATAAAGCCGATTCCCTGAGTGGCTCCAAAGGCTATGGCCCCGGTTTCCGGCCTGAGAATGAATCGCTCGCCTATGCTTTGCTCTCGGCTGTACATCTCGCCGCTGTAGCAGCCAAACGACAATATGATGGGCAACTTTCCCCCATTGGCATAGTTCTCTGGCCGGTCGATGTCAAAGTCAAAAACCTGCCCACTGGAATGGCCAAAAAACGAAAGGACAGCCAAGCCTTCGTTGATGTTGTCGAAAATTTCTGATCGGCTTACGGTTTCGGTCGGGTCACTGGTCACCTTGTAAAAAGTCGTGACGCGCGGCGCAAATACTGTGGTATCTATGACGCCCTCCATCTGGCTGAGCTGACTGCGGATGGCCTGGCGCTCTCCGGCATCTGTACCGCCACCGAGATGCAAGAACCGCTTGAGGAAAGAGCGATCAACTACCGTTTGAGGGTTGTCTCGGGCCGACTCGTTGGCCTGTAGTTTGGCCAGGTAAACATTCAGGTCATTGATATCGGTCACCGCCAGTCTGCCGGTGGCCAGCGCTGGTCTGATGCTGCCGATCTCACTGGTCAGGAGCATATCGCTGGCCGGGTATCCGAAGGCGGGCACAAAGTGAGTGGGCCTGTAATCGGCAGCCGTGCTTGTGGATCGCAAAAATCGATATTCGTGTCCTTTGCCAATGATGAACAGAAAATTGAGCGAAGGATTGTCCAATCGCTCCGCTGCTACAAAATTGCGGACGGCTATTGGGTGCCCTTCTACTCCGTATCCGTATTGCTCGTACAGGTCTTCGACAAAGGCCGTGTGAACGGTATGACCGCCACCTGCCAGGCTCTGTCTATAGCCGATGAAGGCTGCAAGATCTATGGGGTCTGCCAGTCGCCTGCTGGTCAGGATCAGATAGTCGTAGTCTTGACTGGCAGCAGCGGGCTGCCAATCGATGACCGTAAGCTTACTTGGGCTTAGGATGCCACTCTCGCCTACTAGCGTTATCTGACGACTACCCGAACTAGACGGTAGCCTGAATTGTGCCCGGCCACCGGATACTTGAGGAACCAGAACCAGCTGGTTGTCGAGATCGAAGGCCAAAGGCGAAGAAGCGTTGAAATTCGCAATGTCGAGATATCGATCTCCCGCAGCGGGTATTAGTCCGAAAGTCAATATCTCACCGTCGTCGGCATCGGGTACAGCTGTGTAATCGACGGTTACGTAGGCTACACTGGCTTTATCGCGTGTGGTAGCGGTGCCTTCTAATCTAAAATCTACCGACTCTCCTTGTACATCGAACGTATAATCTCTTTGTTGAACCGACCAGCCGAAGCCCAGGACGCTATCTCTAGATTGGCCATCGATGCTGATCTGTTGGTTGTGTTGATCAAAACCCAGAGCAAAACGAGTTTCCAATCGGGCTGTAGAATTGGCTGCGACCTGCGGAAGTCCAATTTCAAAATCAGACAAAGTGGTTCCATCAAAGCGGATCAGGTCAAATTCTGTGCGGTGTCCAAAACCCTCGGCCTGCTGATAGCGGCTGTAATAGACCGAAAACCCACTTTGGCGCCTAAATTCTTTGATTCCGAAACCTTCGCTAAACACCTCGGTGACCTGGCGCTCTATGCTTGTTTCGGCTGTAGGCAGATTATTGAGGTCATTATCTATAAGTTGATAGGCTGGTGATTCGCCTTCGGTCTGGCGCAGATAGTAGGCCAGTGTATCGGTATATAGGCTGTACTCCGGATTGAGCCGGTGCTCGACTTCACCAAACAGATAGTCGTCGAGCTCAGAACGATTGCGGTTGCCGTAGAAGTAAATACCATTGTTGGTGATCCAAATGGGTATGGGTTCACCAAGGCTAATGAGCTCATAGTTCGAAGATGGATCAAAGTCAAAGCCAGCGGCTTGCATTTGATCCGGGCGGATTTGGTAAATGCCGTCTTGAGCAACGTCTATTCGGAGGGTTAACCGGTCAAAGTCAATCCATTCGTTTCCATAGAGTGTGCCGTTGGGGCTACTAATCTGAGCGGCCGAATGGGCAGTTGCCAGGAAGGTAGAAATAAAAAGAAGGAGTAGTCTACTTGTGTACATGGTCTACAAAAATATACCTTACAACGGCATTTTGCAGGCAGTGGGTGTACTACTGGACGGGAGATGACAAAAAAAGTCGCCCGGCTAGAGTTGGTGCTCCCGGGCGACGGTCTTAATATGAGAAAACTACATCTCAAATATAGCCGTCGCCAACTGCCTTTGTAGTGCTCAATGTTGGTGGGGATGGCCGAATGACCAGCACGGGCGTTGTGGCTTAGGAAGCGGTTTCTACACGCAGGTACGGAGCCAGGCCAGCCGGTATACTCAATTGGCGACCATTGTGGGCTAGCGTCCAGGAATGGCCGTCGATCTCAACCAATTTCACCTGGGCTTTGGCGGGTAGTTCGCTTTGCCATAAGAAGGCCAATGCTTCAGAGCTGGGTTGATCGGCAGCAACTATTAGATGATCACCGATTTGCACCTGACTAAGTACGCGCCCTGGCAGACCATCGCGGGCTGGAATGGGCGATCCGTGGGGATCGTGGCCAGGAAAATCGAGTTGGGCGTCGACGGTATTGAGTAGATCGTCGCTGAGCAGGTGTTCGAGGCGCTCGGCATCTGCGTGAATCTGGTCTTCGGCAAGACCAACCTCTCGACTGAGGTACGTTTCCCAGAGGCGGTGTGCGCGCACCAACTGGCGCGCCCGTTTCTCCCCTTTTGGTGTGAGCACCAGTGGCTCGTCCTTATGTGTTTTGGTGAGTAGCTTTCGCTGCTTCAGATTGGTGAGTATTTGCTGGAATTTGGGCTGGCTGAGCTCAAGCTCCTTCCTCAGTGCGGCCTGTGTTGGCTTTTGGCCTTTTTGCGGAAGGCGGTAGGTGAGTTTGACCACATCCTCGCCCACCGTTCGCAACTTGAGTGCCCGCCTGTAGCTCCACTTGGCCAGCATTCCTTTCTTAGGCGCAAAAACGACGGCTAGTCCATAAATGGAAGTCGCGACCAATGCCATAGCCGGCCCGGGAGGCGTATTGAGTAGCACGGCAACGACCATTCCGATTATGGCAGAAAGCAAACCAATCAAACCGGCCAGGGTCAAAACTATAGGCAATCTATTGCTGAGCAAGAGGGCCGTAGCAGCCGGGGTAATGAGCATAGCCACCACCAATATGACACCAACTGTCTGCAAGCTAGCCACCACAGCAAAGCTGAGTAGCAACATCAGAAAGTAGTGCAAAAGCTGAACCTTGATGCCCATAGTACGCGCCACGACAGACTGAAAAGTAGAGGCAAACAAATAGCGGTAAAACACCGCTACGCTAAGCAGCACGTATACCGTCACTAAGCCCGTTAGTAGCAGGTCCGTATCCGAGACACCTAGCGCGTAGCCAAACAAAAAGTCCTTGAGATCCAGATGAACGCCATCGTTTCGACTAATGCGACTGATGAGAATGACGCCAAGAGAAAACATGGAGGTGAAAACGATACCAACGGCAGCATCATTTTTGGTCTTCACCTTATTCTGGAGCCAGGTTATACCAACGGCCGTAAGCAGTCCTGCTACCACGGCTCCACTAAAAAATCCCATAGGGCTGTAGCCGAATATGATGAATGCGACTACTACCCCTGGCAGTATGGCGTGTGCCAGGGCATCACCTACCAGCGACATATTGCGCAGTACGATAAAGCAGCCGAGCACACCACACATCAGGCCGACCATGCTAGAGGCCACAATAGCGCGTATGGCCCAAACTTGTCCGAGTATTTCCCAAAGGGATGCATCCATAGATGCAAATTTAGACTATTCTAACAATTTAATACAACAAACCGAAAAGCCAAAGTGGAATACGGTGAGGTGCAGCTGTTGCTTTAGCGTCTACTACGGTGTAAAAACCAGGATTCGTTCCTATTTGGTCTGCGGTTTTGTTCGGTCCACCAATCTCGAAGATATAGCGTTCACCTTGGTAGAGATACTGGAAATCACCATTCTTAGGGAGGCTAATTTCGGGGGGAAACGCCAGCTTTCTCGCCTTCTGATTATTCAGTTGATTGAGAAAAAATGTTTCTCGAACTGATCCTATATCTGCTTTTTGTGGTGCAAGCGCATATATCAAATTAGAATTATCCATATACAATTTATCAGGTTTACTCAGGACCGAAATTCCTTTTCCCTCAGCCCTAACTTGACTGATTACTCTTGCTCTTTCCAATATTTCAAAATATTCTATGACTGTATTTCTTCCCAGTTCAACTCGACTAGCCAGTTTGCTGATGTTGGGTTTAAACGGTGTTGAACTGGCCACTGCCTGAAGTAACCGAGACAGCTTCATAGCATCAGCGCGTTTAGAATTTGAAGCATAAGCTATGTCCTCGCCAAGCACTAACTGGATCATTTGGTTTATTTGATCATAGTAACCATGCTCGTCCTCGATCACAAAACCATAGTAGCCTCTTTCTAAATATTGGCGAAAAACCGGCAACGGTTCAAAGCCAGGAATATCGAGGAGATCAGATTGAATTTTAGAAGGGTGGTCTAGTAATTCGGCTAACTGATAGACCGGTATGCTTAGATTAGTTTTTAATACCAGATATTCTCTAAATGATAGACCAGGTAAATGATAGAAATGTACCCGTCTACTTAGATCTGCCGATGCATCGAGAATGCGAAGAATGGATGAACCCGAAAAAACGACTTTGAGCCGATCTCGATAATAATCGTGCAAAGATTTTATTTCAGATGCCCAGGTATCATGGGTATACCTATGTACTTCATCAAGGAAAAGATACTGCCCGCCGTGTTCAAGAAAATATTCGGCGAAATCGATGAGTTTGATGTCTTGAAAGATTAAGTCTCCCAAGTCGATGTACAAAGCTTTATTTACAGGTAGATCAAGATCTATTAGTCTCTGAGCGAGCAAAGTAGTCTTACCTACACCTCTAGGTCCTAAAATGGCAATAGTAGCGCTAGACCAGTTGATTTCATACAATAGATACCTTTGGAACTGGGTGGGCGTCGAAGCTAAAACTGCTCTATGCCGTGCAGAAAGCTTTATAAATGCTCTTTCCATATAGCAAAATTAGTGTATTTTTGCTATATGGAAAGAGCATTTTTGAAAAGGCATGTCTACATAGTCACTACTTCTCCTCCATCATCTGGATAATCTCAGGTCTAAGAAGACCAGCTTCCAGAAGCTCAGTATAGGGTATGCTCACCTCTATCTCCCCTGCAGCATAGGGACCTATTTCGTAGGGCTGATAATTGAATTTTATGCCTTCGGCGAATAACCCCATATTCATAGTAGGGTCTAGCGGTTGCTCTGGATCATACAATCGATCTTCCATCTGATCGATGCGACTCTTGATCATTTCTCCGAGTTGGGCGCGGTCGAACCCTGATACCATTACCTCTTCTAGTCCTAGAATTCTCGCGGGCTGATCGGTAAAGCTTCGGTATATCGTTCCGTAGATACCATGGGCGCCACCCATGTATGCGTAGTAACTTCCCTGTACCGTAAGAACACCACCTTTATTATGAACTACGGTATACTGCTCATCTATAGCCCTTTCGTAGGCTACCGATGCATTTTCCAGTAGCTCTTGTTCGACCTCTTCATTTCGATACTCTTCGAACAATTGGCGCATACGCATGCGCTCGGCCTGCTCGTAGTCACCTCCTGCAGCCGTCAGCATACTATCGGCACTATTGGTTGTGTCGGCAACCATTTTTTGGAAGGCATCTGTTCCGTTGGTAAAAACCAGTCCACCGTAGTCGTATCTGAACATGGGGCCATCGGGCATGTCTTCGAGCAGGGAGATGGAATCGTTGACCGCAAAGCTTCGATAGGTGAAGGTGTCTACCGCCTGTTCTGAGGTATTCTCAGTCTCATGACCTTCCTGATCGGATTTTTGATTGCAAGAGAAAATGAAAAGAAAGAGCAATGGAAATACCAATCGCATATATTCGAGTTTTTGCAAAGGTAGCTAGAGCTTATTTACCTGGAATTATGCCCACGGTAGATGCTTGATCTGCGATATTCAATCGGCAAAAACAAAAAAGTCGGCCATCGCTGTGATTTTTCCATCCCATCAGCGAATAATACAGTAAAATGCAATTGTGCAATCAGCGTCTACGACATACTGGATATGCTATCTAACGGCAAATGCCTCAGAAGCTGAGAGTTATCAGGATGTAAATGCTGAGGCTCAGGCTTTTATGGCGGTCTTGAGGCAACACCAAAATTTACTCTATCAGATTATAAGAACTTATGCACCAGATAGAGAAGCCTGGGCAGATCTAGAACAGGAAATCATTCTGCAATTGTGGCGGGCATATCCCAATTACAACGGGTCGGTGGCACAATCGACCTGGGTATACAGGATTGCATTTAATGTAACCGTTACCGATTACAGAAAACGCCGCAAACAACGTGAAGGACACAAAGACTACGTTGCTTTCTTCCATCGGGCTAATCCTTGCAATGTTGAAAAGGAAGAGCAGCGCAAGAAGCTGTATGCCTGCATACGCGCACTACCGCCCAGAGATCGATCCATTGTGCTGTTGCACCTGGACGGCCACAATTATGAACGCATAAGTGAGATCGTCGGAATCAGCGCATCCAATGTAGGTACACGCCTGAGTAGAATTCGACAGAAACTGACCGAACAGTTAAAAACCGATACGTAATGGAATACAAAGATTTTGAGCAGCTTTTTATCGAGGAGCAAAAAGATCTGGACAGAGAACTGAAATTAGAACCACTGGCCATACAGGAAGGGAGCTTGAGTCGAGATATCTGGCATTTGAGAATGGGGAAGATCTCTCATCAGGTAGGCGGGGCAGTAGGAATATGCTTTCTCATTATGACTGTTGTCTTTGCTATAGACTATTCTGCAATTCCCGCTTTGAGTATTCCTTTCGGATTGGCGGCCTTTGCTCTTGCGCTGAATACTATGGTAAATCCAATTAAAAACCTGCCTACCTACGAACTCGATCAATACACCACCACTGAATTGGCTAGAAAAATACGCAGTTGGCGCCTATATGCCAGTCGTCGTTTGTTTGGTGATTCGATAGCAGTTGGCATTTTTCTGATTGCTTTCTTGAATTGGTACGTATATCGATTCGATGGCTTCGTTCCACTACAAAACCCTGCTCTTCTATCACTCAGCTTCATCGGAACAAGTCTGTCATTATTTGTATTTGCCGTCTTTGGTGGAATTTACATGACCAAAATCAGCAATGACCAACTAAAGAAAATCGAACAGCGGTTAGATAGCTATCTAGAGCAGGAGTTGGTCTAGTCGAAGCTGGCTTCTTTGAGTAGCGACTTTAGACATTTGCCAAATTTAAAGTTTGACTTTAAATTTGGCAAATGTTAATACCTAGATCAATCACATCACATCTAGAGGAGCTGGGCAAATACTATCCCATTATAACTCTTACCGGACCCAGGCAAGCAGGTAAAACTACTCTGCTCAAAAATCTGTATCCTGGTTACAGGTACGTTTCATTTGAAGCACCTGAAGTGAGAATCGAGTTCGAAAGAGATCCCAATGGGTTCTTAAGCGACCACAACGAAAAGGTGATCTTTGATGAGGCACAATACGTGCCTGAGCTGTTTTCTTATTTGCAGCTCCTAGTGGATGAAAATAGAGATCCGGGTCGATTCATCTTATCTGGTTCGCAGAATTTTTTACTGCTCAAAAGTATAACACAGTCTTTAGCAGGCAGAGCAGGCATAGCTAGATTGCTCCCACTTACAATAGCCGAAAAAAGAGATGCTCGCCTGCTTTCAAAGAATTACACAGAAGAGATATACAATGGTTCTTATCCGGAAAAAACACGCTTGGATGAGCCTTCTAATTTATTTTACTCCAACTATCTCGCTAGCTATGTGCAACGCGATGTAAGTACACTTATTTCCGCCACCAATCTATCTACATTTCAACGATTCTTGCAAATATGTGCTGGTTATGCTGGCCAAATCATCAATTATTCAAAAATTTCGCTTGCTGTAGGTGTAAGCGTGCCAACCATCCAATCGTGGATGTCTGTCCTCGAGCAGAGTTACATTATTTTCCGACTTCAACCATTTTATAGAAATATTCCCAGGAGACTACTCAAAAGTCCAAAGTTGTACTTCTACGACACGGGCTTAGCTTGCCATTTATTGAGAATAGGTGACTTACAAGCCCTGAAAAACTACCACCTTTTCGGCAGTCTATTCGAAAACTTGATCGTATCTGATGCCTTCAAATCATCATATCACAATGGAAAAGAACCCTGGTTTTCTTTCTATAGAGACAAATCTGGTGAAGAAGTAGATCTAATATATGATGTGGCGAATGAGCTAATCCTCTGGGAGATTAAAGCTACTCAGACTTTCAGACCTGAACTGACCAAGACCATCCATAAAGTTTCCAAAAGGATCAAAGAAAAAACCATTCTGAGACTCATTTATGGAGGCGATAGGAAATTAACTTCGGAGCATGTTCAGGTCTTGCCTTGGGATGAGGTGAGCTGGTAAATCCAAAAGTATTTCTCCCAACATCAAAAGCTCCAGTCTCTCTTCCAAATATCGATCAGGTCGAAACTCACCTTAAAAGACGTATTCGGTTTGCGGTCATTAGCATCGGCCAGCACACCGAATACGCCCACACGCAAACGCCTGCGCGCACCGATCTTGAATACTCTCTCTACTCCGGCAAAGACCTCTTGGTGGCGATAGTCTCCATCGCGTAGCCAAAGCATACCACCACCAAAGACCGTAGTGATACCCGTTTTTTTCAACAGTGGAATATTGTTGATAATAGCTCCATTGAAGTGGTGAATGTAGTGTAGCTCCACATGCAAATTGGTGGTATTCAGGCTGGTATCCAGGGACTGAAAAGTATTTAGCGGATCGGAATACAGGATCGGATCACTCTGTCGAAAGCGTCTCCAATCGACGAATCTCAAATCTTCGGTATTTACGAATTGTCCCATCTGAGCGCGGTAATGAGACTGCCCTAAGGCGCCAATAGCAAGTTGTTGTTCTACGGCCGCTTCCAGATAGTCGAAGCGAATATCGCTGCCAAATGCCCTATCCCATCCACGCCTGTGCATAAGGCTGAAAGTAGGCCAGTTGCTACCTAAAATAACCTTGCGATCTGGTTCGCGCATATATCGCTGGGCAGGCGTAAAGCTCAACTCGACCGTAGAAATGAATGCCTGATAGCGGGTAAAGTCTACTGGTGCATCCTCATCTCCTACCCAGCCATCGATAAACGAACCCGTATCGAAGCCAGAAATGGGCCTGCGATCGCTGAAATCGAATGTGGTATTAAACCGGAGTCCATTCAGCAGTTCGATTTGCTGACCGATGCGAAGGGCATCTCGCAGATAATAGTTGGAGGGTCTCAGCAAATTGAGATAAGCATCGAACTCATTGAAAGCTTCGAAAGATCGGCCGCCACTGATAGAAACATCACCCAATCTGAAAGGATCATAGCGAAACCAGGAGCTGAAATTGCCCTGTATATCCCCATTGCGCAGGCCGATGTCTACTGTACCGGAGTTACTCCAAATTTGTCCATTTGGATAGCGCTTAAAACGCGACAAATACGGCCCGACTCGCCAGCCGCCAACCGGGCTAAAATCGACCATAGACGCCAGTGGCCCAATAAAAATATGCGTCTTTTCCCGCCAATTGCGCAGCCCCACCCCATCCCAGGCCAGTTCCAACAAGCTGATCTTGTTGTAGCGTTCTTCCACACTATCCCGGTAAGCCGGGCTTTCTCGATAAGCCTGAAGGCTATCGCGCAAGAAAATCATCCTGGATTCGTCACTTTCCAAACTTTCCGTTCTGGCCTCAGCCCAGTATTGTCCGTCTCTGTTGTAGGCATCGCGAGTGGTAACGGCCACCTCATTGCCAAAAAATCGATCCGAAAACGGATAGTTCAACTCGTAATCGGTATAGCTCAGCACCGTGCTTCCCTTGTAGGTTTTGCGGCGGTTTTGCCTAGTCTCGTAAATAAACTCCTGCCGATCGATCACCCAGCTGCTATCTGCCAAAATGGAGTATTGCTGAGATATGGTAAACGCATCCGAAAAGCGGAGGGCTCCAGTGGGTAGTTCCAGCGACAAGCGGTTGATAGTCCAGTAACCTTCATTGATCCACATCGTGCCACTGACCGTAGAATTCCCGCTTTTCCGAGGTATAATTCGTATTTCATAAACCATCTGATCGCCTTCCATAACCGTCTCTATCAGCTCGTACTTATAGGATAGGATGGCATTATTGCTCAAGGGCGAAATGACCGGCGCATCAGATATTCCGGGCAGATGCACCATGTTGCGGTAAAAATTGAAGTCGGTCTCTGCAAAAACGGGAACGAATAGTCCGCGTGTGTCTCCGTATTCTTCGTAGGCTGTTCTTTCTTCTTTGTACTTCCGCGGGTGGAGATGATTCAACGTCAGCGCTAGTTCCACCATATTCAAACCATCGAGTAGTACCTGATCACGCTCATCATTGATTTCAAAGTCTGTGTTTTCTGCACCAAAGGGGAATTCCTGACCTCCGGTTTCTACCGTGATCGGCGGTGTAGCCGCAGTTTCTCTGCTTGTATTTTCAGAGGTTTCCACAGCCTTCATATATATCTGTACCCGATAGCTGCTTACTGCCTCCAGCTGATTATCCTTATTATCTATTACTTTTCTGATGATCCCAAACGCCGGATCGCGCTCGCTGGCCGAAACGGTAATTTCCTCTAGCGCTACTCCACTGGTTTGTAGCTGAACGTTGATCCAGGCCGTGTCTCCTTCGAGCATGATGCGCTTTAGCTTGCTTTCGTAGCCGAGGCTGGTGAACGCCAGATGATATTCACCCTCCTGACGCATACGCAGCTCATAGCGCCCCAAATCGTCTGTGGTCGTTCCCGTACCCAATTGCTGAACGTATACGTTGGCGAAAGGCAGAGGTTCTTTGAACTCATTGGTCACTACACCCGTGATGATTTGGGCGCAAATTGGCTGGCCAAACAGTAAA
>JBCDFE010000120.1:0-13824 GCA_039178745.1 Bacteroidota bacterium
ATGGGCGTACTGCTGGAAGGGCAATTCACCAGCCCCTATGCCAACCGCATATCCGAAGCCTTTAAGGCAGACCTGCAGGCCATAGGTATGGACTTCAAAGCCGAATCCGCTCCCAATCGCATGATCGTCGTCAGCGATGGAGACCTACTGGCCAATACCCTCGATAGGGAAGGTAAAGTGAGCCCATTGGGCTACAATCCCTACCATCGCTACCTCTTCGACAACAAGGATCTGGCCCTCAATATGATCGAGTATCTACTGGATGATCAGGGAGTGGTTACCGCCAGGGGCAAACGCGTCCGCCTGCGTCTGCTGGACCGGGTAGCCGCCGAAGAGGATGCCGGCTTTTGGCGTACAGTCAATATCGGCCTGCCTATCTTGGTATTGGTCCTGTTCGGCTTGGTCTTCAACTATATTCGCCGCAAGAAGTACGGAAGATAGCCGTTTCGTAAGTCTGGTCAGCTATGGAGTCCACTACTGCCAAATCCCGCCCCGAGCTAACGGTCGTCGTACCCATTTACAATGAAGCCCAGGTCATTTCTGCTCTATATGATCGATTGACCCAAAGCGTAGCCCAGCTGACTTCCAGCTACGAGTTGATCTTTATCAACGATGGGAGCCAAGACGAGTCACTAATCATGTTAATGCGACTGGCTGAACTGGATAGCCGGGTTTACTACATCAGCTTTAGCCGAAATTTTGGCCATCAAATTGCCGTTACGGCTGGCCTCGATGCCGCCAAGGGGCAGGCTGTCGTCATCATCGATGGCGATTTGCAAGACCCTCCAGAGCTGATCCCTGAATTATACGCGAAGTATAAAGAAGGCTACGACGTAGTCTACGCTCGCCGCAACAAGCGAAAAGGGGAAAGCGCCTTCAAAAAGCTGACGGCCAGGTGGTTTTATCGCCTCCTTAGGCGTCTGACCAAGATCGACATACCCTTAGATACCGGCGACTTTCGCATCATCGACCAAAAGGTTGTCCGATATATGAGAGCTATGCCAGAGCAGAATAAATTTTTGCGTGGCCAGATCGCGTGGTTGGGATTCGAAGCCGCAGAGGTTCGATTCGACAGAGATGCCAGAACGCATGGCCAAACGGGCTACTCTCTATCCAGTATGCTTAGATTCGCCATGAACGGCATTACCGGCTTTTCGGATAAACCACTCCAGCTGGTGGTCAGGCTGGGTTTGTGTCTGTCTATCATCGCCTTCCTGGTGCTGATCTATGCTTTATACGCCCACTTCATTTTGGACCGCACCATTACGGGTTGGACTTCTCTCATTATCAGTATCACCTTTTTGGGGGGTGTACAGCTACTTTCCATCGGCGTTATTGGCGAGTACATCAGCCGCATCAACCGCAATGTACAGAACAGACCACTGTATATCGTCTCCGACAGCAACTGCCAGTTCGATAGCGAACGCACCGGTACTGCTGTCGAAAATGAACACTTTGACAAGCCGCCGACCACGAAGACTTGAGCTGTACAAAGTAGATGCTTATTTTTGCGCCCGCTATGAATCGTACTGTACTATTAATTGCCGTCGTTGCTGCCTTGCTGGCCGTCGTTGTTTTATTCAGAGGCCAGGGTGAACCCGACGGTGCCACTTCCTCCGACACTGTCCGGGCAGAATTTGCTGTAGAAGATACAGACCGTATACAACGCATTTTCATCGCCAAGCGAAACGGTGATCAGGTAGACTTGCGCAGGTCGGGATCCGAATGGTTGATCGACGGTGAGCTACCGGCCAGCGAAGAGGTGATGGAGAACCTCCTGGATGCCATCAATCGGGTAGACATACAGTCTATTCCCAACTACAAATCGACGCCATCTCTGGTCCGCAAAATATCTGTCGATGGCATCTTAGTTCGCATATTCGGCAGCAATGATCGGCTACTGAAAAGCTACTACGTGGGTGGAGCTACGCCTACGGAGTTGGGGACTTACATCATCATGGAAGAGTCCGAGCAGCCCTATATCGCCCATATACCCGGCTGGGATGGCAACCTCAGGTTTAGATTCAACCTCAAGCCCGATGAGTGGCGAACCAAGTGGTATTTCCAGTACGAGCCCGACGAAATACAATCCGTGACGGTAGAATATCCATCCGAGCGAGCGAAAAGCTTTCGCTTGGATCGCCGAGAGGAAGACTTTCTGCTCAGTCCGTTTTACGACAACATAGAGCTGCCGTCAAGACCCATGGAGCGGGGAGTCGCCGAACAGTATTTGGTACGCCTGCCCAAATTGTACCTCAATCGGTACCGCAACGAGCAAGTGGAGGAGCGAGCTGAATTCACGGCCCGATTGCCTTTCGTAAGCATTCGCGTGACGCCCGTGGAAGGCGAAACGGAAACCCTCAAGATCTATCCCAATTTCATTTCCCGCACCATAACCCAAAACCCGGAAACCGGTGAAATCATAGACGATGCGCCCCTGAATGGATACATGGCACTGTTAAATGACGATAGGGACTGGGGCTTTTTTGCCGCCCTTAACGTAGATCCCCTACTTTTGGGGTATGACTCGTTCTAATCGCATTTCGGTCTTTAAATTCACCTGCTCTTCTTGCCTATTGCTCATTTTGTGGACCTCAGTTGCCGCACCCGCTGACCCGCAATGGGGCTTTTTTGCCCATCGGCGTCTCAATAGGTTGGCTGTATTCACGCTCGACCCGGATATGATGCCATTTTTCCGGTCAAATCTGGAGTATCTGACCGATCATGCAGTAGATCCCGATAAGCGCAGATATGCGACCAAGCACGAGGCCGTTCGCCACTACATAGATATCGATCACTGGGGGACCTACCCATTTGCGGAAGTCCCCAGGAACTGGACAGAAGCCCTGCTCTGGAAAGCAGAGCTGCAAATAATCGATGCCGATCAAGATACCACCAGCTGGTTGGTCGATCGCATAAACCGTGAGGCAGATATGCCCGTGGTTGAGTTCATCTCCAGTTCTGGTCAAACACATATTGTCGAGCTGAGCACATACAGGCGATTCTGGAATGAAAACCTGCTGCCCCAGTACTACGAAGACGAATGGTGGCTGACTCCTGCTCAAATGCGCAGATTGGAATGGCCAATGCCCGACGGATTCGTTCGAAGCGAGATCATATACAATGATCCGGATGGCGACAGGGACAACTCTTCAGGTGATGAGGAAGAAGATGGTTCCAACAGCAATTCGAGTTCTAGCCCTGACGAGCGCTTGTTTAGTGGAGTAGTGGTATCTCCACCTCGATCTGAGGAGGGATCCCGACCTGCGGAAGTACAAATAAAAGTAATCGACCACTTCAGCGAATACGGCATTTTGCCCTATCATTTGCTGCAACATCAGCGTCGGTTGACTCGCGCTTTTGAGCAAGGCAGAGCCGGAAGAGTTTTGCAACTGGCAGCGGAAATGGGCCACTATATTGGCGATGCCACGGTACCTCTGCACACGACCGAAAATTACAATGGCCAACTGACAAACCAGGTAGGTATTCACGGTTTTTGGGAGAGCCGCATTCCCGAATTGATAGCAGACGAGCGCTTTGACTTCCTGGTGGGAAAGGCAGACTATATCGACAACCAGTCCAAGTTTTTCTGGGACATTGTGCTTGGCAGCCACGCACTCGTAGATAGCGTGCTCAGGACCGAAAAACGCCTAAGTGAGACCTATCCGGAAGACCGCCAATTTTGTTTTGAGGAGCGACTCGATCGCACCATACGCACCCAGTGCAGCGAGTATGCGCTGGCCTGGAATGCGGCGATGGATGGTATGGTCGAGGACCGCTTTCGCACGGCCATTTACGCCATCGGTAGTTGCTGGTATACGGCTTGGGTAGATGCTGGCCAACCCGATCTGGGCGGCATGGGCCTACGCCAGGAGCTGGCCGAGGTAGATAGCCTGGATCGGGCGTTCGAGCGAGGCGAGATCAGGGGACGGGCGCATGAGAATTGAGGAGGTATAGCCGTGTTTTAATGAATGGGTAATTGCCTACCCCTTTCATCCCATTTGCTCCAGCAGCCACTCTTTCTCAGACAGAGGCTTCGTGGATATTATCTGTTGTTTGAGTTTGTCTAAAGCTGCTTTGTCATTCCATTTCAACCTGAGTAGCTTTTGCACCATGCGCAGGTTGTTTCTGAAATTGTCCTGGTGGTAGCCCAGCTGCCTGCGCCTGAGCAAGGCACGTGTTGCGCGCAAGAGGTCGTAAAGTGCCTGGTTTTCTCCTGCCTCGTAATAAATGCGAATTTGCAGCATGCGCGCATTGAGTAAGTCGAAGGGATCCTGGTAGTCGATACCTTGCAGTCTGAGTAATGCCTGACTCGACTCTCCTTTGGCATAGTATAGCCGTGCCTCGTTAAAGGCTAGGGTTTCCCGCCGCCGTTCGGGTGCGAGCTGATCTCGCATACTTTCTATAAAGTCACTGGCCACGCTGATTTCGTTCAACCTCAGGGAAATACCGATGAAGTTGTTGAAGGTAAATACACTGATATAGCCATCTTCGTATAGTCGCTCATTTTTAAAGCCGAGCTGGTAGAGGTCAAAAGCCGTTCGCAGCATGCTTGGCTCTGGCTCCCTGTTGATTCTTCGTATGGTGAAGTTGATGGTGAGTTTGAGGAGGAAGGTTTGTTCTGCTGGTGTAAATAGATTCAGAGCTTGGGGAAGTAGCTCGGTCAGTTTTTGAAAATGGTCGGCCCCTATATTCTTCTTTGGTTGCAAATACAGCTTGCAGGCATGGTAGTATAGGGCGATAGCTGGCTCAGTGAGCAGGGCTGTATTCCGTTCTATCTCGCTGAGGTACTCATTGAGCAGCGGTGTCTCAATCGCTTGGCCACTGGTCAGGCTTCTGGCTAGAGTGGCGACAGCTTTTCGCAAGCGTTCTGCAATCTGGTAGCGCAGCAGCCTAAACTCAGCTTCTTCGAAGGGTTTGATGCTTCGTCTTTCTATATTGGTTTCCAAGCTCAGCATGATCTCTTCCCGTCTGAACTCAGCATATAGCGCAATGGAGTCTCGATATCGATATTGGTCGAATCGTTTGCGATCGCGCCTTACTCGCTTTTGCAAACTCTGCGTTTGATTGCGCAGATGATAGGCTTCCAGCAGGTCGTTTGACAAGGTATCTTCACGACTGTTCCAGACTTTCCAAGCCAGAAAACGCTCTACGCTTTCCAATAGCAAGGATCGATACTTTCTAAATTGTAGATTGCTCAATCCGTGGTCAGCCCAGTCTTTCGGTTGTAGCTCTTTTGGTGGTAGATCCTTGTTTACGGTATACCAATCTGCTATCCACTGAAAGAGGGCCAGGCTAGGTGCGTGTTGGTGATGCAACGGACAAGCCAGCCACTGGTGCAGCTGTAGCCAATCCTCTCTATCCAGGCTTCGCAGGGCCGCATCGAGCAGGTTGTGGCTATTCATGATTATTGGTAAGCTCGAATTTTGGAAACATAGACGATAAATCGACGTATCGATAATTTTATTTCTTAAACTACAAACTACACAAAATTGAAGTAGAATACCACATAAAAAGGCATTTTAGGTACACAATGACTTATTTTTTATACACAAACTGCATTTTTTGTGCTTGTTTTGGTTGGTGTGCGCTGGCATATTTGTAGCGTAAAAGAACCTCAAGCGCTGATGATGATCTTTTCGCTTAGCTTTATTTCATCGCTCAATCATCTCTTCCCATGATTAGATCCATTCGATACCTATTTTTTGTGCTCTTGAGCACGATGCTTTTTTCCAACCTATCTGCACAGAATTGCCTGAACATCGAGTTCGTTCAGCTGAATGACTGCAACTTAACCCCTCTGGGTGGTACAGCTAATATACTCATCACGGTCACCGATGCGGACTCCTCTCAGGGCCAGTGGTTTTTAGCTGAGGGAAATGGCGGCGGGCCATTCAATATTCCCATTGAGGTAACTGTACCCTTTGGTGATTTTTCCAACCAGTTGTTCATTACGGTCATAGAAGCCAATAATCAAAGCTGTACGGGAACCCTAATCATAGATAACCCTTGTTTTGATCAATGTCCATTGGTCATTGAAGCGGAAACCATAGTAGGCGCTCCTTGTGATAGCCTAGGTCTTGGCTCGGTAGACTTTTTTGTCGACGAGGTGTCGCCTCCGTTTGTGATCGAGATTTACGATGCGTTCGGAAATTTACTCGCCTCTCAGGAAGGGGAGACTTTTTTCGACAATCTTCCTCCAGACAATTACTCGGCTCTGCTCTACGACGCTACAGACTTATGCCAAGAGAGTATCCCATTCACTATTCCCATAGATTCTGATCTCGAGGTAGAAATTACCGGGGCACCCAATTCCGGTGGTGGAATCCTCCTGACAGCCAATGTGAGTGGGGGCGCACCTCCCTATGAATACATCTGGAATAATGGAGAACTAGGTTCGAGCATTGTAATTTTTGAACCAGGTATTTACTTCGTTGAGGTCATGGATTCCAACGACTGCCAGGTGTTCGATAACTGGGTACAGGAAGAAGAGGTTTGTGTATCTGTAGAAGCTGCTATCACCGATGCCAGTTGCGGTCAAAATGACGGAGCCATCGATATTACGGTTTTGCCCAATTCCGATGGTATGTCCTTTCTCTGGAGTAACGGCGAAGAAACAGAAGACCTGGAAAATCTCTCACCAGGTACCTACACCCTCACGATCAATAATGGCATCCTCTGTTCACAGACCATAAGTTACTTCGTTGGGATTGACGGCCCCCAGGTTACTGTTTTCACCGAAAACGAAGCCGGATCAGTCTTCAACCCTTGTGGCCCTCAGCCCGGCCCGGCCATCGTATTTATCGAGTATCCCGACGGTCAGAGTACCGGATCTGAGGAAGTTATCTGGGTGGATGTCGAAAGTGGAGATACAGTAGCTGTCGACGTAGATGGTTTCTACCCAGAAGATCCTGGTGACTACCAGGTCTATGTCAATTTCTCCGAAAATCCAGAATGTAACTACACAGAGACCCTTACTTGGACAGCACCGACTTTCGAGATTGTTCAGGATCTACTGATCGATTCGATTCCATGTTTTGGTGCATTTTACGCCTTTGAACTGAATGGAAATTTTGTTCCAGCAGAAGTGACCTTGCCAAACGGTACAACGATCATCGTTCAACAGTTTCTCGATGTTGCTCAGTATGGCCCAGGCTTGTACGTGGCTAGCCCTATGGAGGGAATATGCGATGAGCAAGACGAGTTGGTCGACTCCCTGTTAGTGCTACCCGAAGAGGTAGAATGCGTCTCCATTTTCGGACAAGTCTACGTAGATGCCAATAATGACTGCGCGCTTCAAGCCGATGAAGAGCTCATTCCACAAAGGCTTATAAGAATATCGAGCACGACTAATGACAATGAGTTTTACGCTTTCTCTGACCTGGACGGTGCCTGGGATGCTACACTTCCTTTCGATACCTACGAGATCGAAGTCGTACTCGAAAATACGCTATTCCAAAACTGTCAGCCACCAACAGTAGTTACCGTTTCGGATTCTGGTCCTTTTGCTTCCATCGACCTGGGTATACAACCCACAGGCGACATCTGCCCCCAGCTAACCGTCAATGTTACGGTACCACTTATGAGGCGATGCTTCTTCAGCAACATTTGGGTCTCTTACGACAATACGGGCACTCAGACAGCAGAAGATGCCCAGATCATTGTCGAATTGGGCGATTGGGTAGATGAGATCCAGCAGAACCCCTTCTCCATGCCTTATGACAGCATCGTTGCAGGAGACCAGCCCGGTGATCCTTCTCTGGTGTACTTCAACATCGGCGACGTACCACCATTCGGTTCGGGCTCAGTGAGCCTGAGGGTCAGAACTTGCAACGACGATATTCCACTCGGTGCCGCAGTTTGTGTGCGTGCGATCGGTCTGCCCAACAACCCCTGCCCACCAGCTGACGATGCCTGGGGTGGTGCCAGCCTCCGAGTTGACGGCCGCTGTACAGACGATGGCCAGGTCAGTTTCCGGATACGAAATGTCGGTCTTCCTTTAGTCGGCAATCTGAGCTATACCATAACCGAAGACGCCGTGATGCTTCGCGAAGAGTCGGTACCTGGTGATGAGCTAGATGATGCTCCTTATCTCGACGAGTTCGACGCAACGGGCGCGACTTATCACATTTTGGTAGACCAGGCACCCAACCACCCCGGACTGACTATGCCCACGACTTTCGTCGAAGGCTGCGTCGGTGGGTCCTCCCAGCAGCCTAGCTATGGCTTTGCCCTACAAATTCCGCCCAATAGCGATGCTTACTGGGTAGACGAAGATTGCCTGGAGGTGATCGGAGCTTATGACCCCAACGACAAGCTGGCCGAGCCGCGCGGTTATGGAAACGACAACTTTATTGAGCCTGGTACTCCAGTCGAGTACACCATCCGATTCCAGAATACGGGTACAGATACGGCCTTCAATGTATTCATCCGCGATACCCTACATCCGCTGCTGGATCCCGGCACCATCACCTTGGGTGCGGCTAGCCATCGCTATCGAGCAGACATAGATACCGCAGGTGCCATCAACTTCTTTTTTGACAACATCATGCTGCCAGATAGCTTTGTCAACGAGCCAGCCAGCCACGGTGCAGTGAGCTTTACCATACTCCCTTATGAGGACATTGAGCCAGGTAACGCATTCACCAATCGGGCCGGCATTTACTTCGACTTCAATGACCCCATCATCACCAATGATTATCTACTGACCATCGAAGAGGATTTCCTGTCTACTAGCATATTCGAATGGTCGCCTCGCGCTACCGAGCTGGTCGTATTCCCCAATCCTACCCAGGGACCTGCCTGGATAGAACTACCTCAGGCAGCTCTAGATCAGGAGCTCGAAATTGTGGTAATCGACCTGCTCGGACGCGAACAACTGCAATACAGCTACGGGCCTGCTACCGAGCGCCCGGGCGTAGATCTGGCCAATCTGGTTCAGGGTTGGTATGTGCTTCAACTGCGCTCTTCGGGCCAACTCCTGGGCACAGGCCGAGTCTTACTGGAGTAAGCAACTATGGACCTTGTAGACTAATGTGTTTATGATAAGTTTCGGCAGTTTGTTCTTTTAGACTTCCGCAGGGTCGGATGCCGATTAACTAAATTGTTCGATTACTTCTGCCCATCAAAGCCCCGTGTTTTGATGGGCAGTTTTTTATGCTCAGATATTAAAGCTACTTTTGCGGCCTCAGAAGGTGATAGTTAGTGCGCAAGAGGCGTTTTCGCAAAGTCTCTGTAGGGAAAAGTACTCGGATTCATCGATTTATAGATGCGGAACCCTCCGCACAAAACGAGTGAATCTTGGATCACTTCAAAGATTGTGGCTTAGAACCGCAAATAATCCAGGCTATTGATGCCCTGGGATTCGAAAAACCTACACCTGTTCAGGCAGAGACCATTCCCCTCATCCTTAAAGGCGAGCAAGATCTGATTGCCCTGGCGCGTACAGGCACCGGCAAGACAGGAGGCTTTGGCCTGCCGATCGTTCAAGCGGTAACTAAGGAAGGAGAGGCTCAGGCACTCATCTTGTGCCCGACTCGAGAGCTGTGCTTACAAATAGCACGCGACCTGAAAAGCTATGCCAAGTTTAGTAAAGGCATCAGCTGTGTTGCGGTCTATGGCGGTGCATCCATCGGCGATCAGATCCGAGCCTTGGAAAATGGTACGCAGATCATAGTAGGCACACCCGGTAGAACACTGGATCTAATCAAGCGAAAAAAGCTAAAGGTCGAGACCCTCACGAAGCTGGTCCTAGACGAGGCCGATGAAATGCTCAATATGGGCTTTCAGGAAGAGCTCGATGCCATACTGGAAGCTACCCCGGCCGAAAAGCGCACCTACCTCTTCAGTGCGACCATGCCCAAAGAGGCCCGTCAAATGGCCAACAAGTACATGACCAATCCACACGAGCTGAGTGTTGGTCATGAAGACATGGGAGAGTCTAAGGTGACCCACCGGTATTATCAGGTCAAAAGCGCAGATCGCTTTCGTTTGCTCGAAATGCTTGTTGCTATAGAACCTGAGATTTACGGCGTTGTCTTCTGCCGCACCAGGCGCGAAGTAGACAACATCGCCCACGATCTTCGGTCTTCGGGTTTGGTTACTGCTGCCCTCCATGGCGAACTGAGCCAGGCGCAGCGAGATGAAGTGATGGCCAGGTTCCGCTCCCGCAAAATTCGATTGTTGGTAGCTACAGATGTGGCTGCGCGCGGCCTCGATGTTCAGGATTTGACTCACGTGATCAACTACCAACTGCCCGACTCGCCCGAAGTTTACGTTCATCGCTCAGGCAGAACCGGCCGGGCCGGCAAGACAGGTATTTCCATGGCCATCATCAATGGGCGCGAGAAAAGGAAAATACAAGCGGTTGAAAAGCATACGGGCATCACCTTCGAGCAAGGCAAACTACCTACTGCCGAGGAAGTGTACCGCACTAAAGTATTGGCATATACCAAGCGGGTACTCAGCTACCAATCTGAAGACGAACGCCTGAGCAAAATACTACAGACAGAAGTACTGGACTTGTTCAAAGGCATGAGCAGACAAGAACTGATCGAACAGTTTACGGCCTTGGCGCTGGCAGATCTCAGCGAGCGATTTGCAGGTCAAGAAGATCTCAAAGCAAGCTCTGATCAAAGAGATAAACCGAGAAAAGACGAGAACATAAGTTACACGCGCTTTTGTATACGCATGGGCAAGAAGAACGGTCTGAGCACGAGCCAGCTCATCGGTATGCTCAATCGCAAGGTGCCAGGAAAGAAAGTGGCTATTGGCAAAGTAGACATTCAGGCCAATCTGAGCTTCTTTGACGTGGATAGCCGAGCTGCCGACATCGTGGAGCAGTCTCTGCAAGGGGTGGTCGATAAAGGCACTGCCCTAGACATTCAGCGATATGGTAAGGGCGAAAGCGGACGAAAAACCAGAACAGTTTACAAAGGCTTTAAGAAAAAGGGTAAACCCAGGAAAAACGTCCGAAATAAAAACAAAAAGAAAGGCTTGAAAAAGGCCAAGTGGTAAGGTCAACCAGGAGAGAGGCCGATCTACCTCATGGCAAAATCAAAACCCCGGCGCATCAGGTCTACTATCTCGTGACTCAGCTGCCCCGGTCCGTTTAGCCTGATTTGATGTCGCCACTTATTGCCTTTGGGCGAGTACTTGGTCGATTTGTGTATCTGGGGTGCAACTAGCGGCCTGCCCGTGTAGAAGGCCACATCCAATAGCTTGCTCATGGGCCTTACGATCAACCACGCTCGCTTGTTGGTGAATACGACCGCCTTCTTGGCAGCACCTATCGAGTTGGGTTCCCATTCGGCCGTAGCCAGCAAGACATCGTCGAAAGCCAGCAGCAGATCGTCGGGCTTGCCATCGAAAATATCGTCGATGGTAACATCATTGCAGTAGTGCCATTGATTGGCCGTCCTGAATACTCGCTGACATTTTGGGCAAGTCCACATCAGAAGTAGGAATAATAGAGCCGATACAATTGTTTAGTTCGCTTGCATGTAATGAATTGTATATTTGAGGGACTTTAAAATAGATGCCATGAAAAACCTATGTTTTCTTCTCCTATTGATTGCATTTTCTTGTGCCAGAGATCGAAATGACTTCATAGACAACGATGCAACGGAAGGGGTCTCCCTTACTAGCCCAGATACCGAAAAGACCATGTTTGTGTGGGATTTTAGCACGCCTAAATCCTACTTGTACGATGTCCAGATGGAGATGAATATGAAGATGGTCTCGGAAGGAGTCGGACCTATGACCGATATGGAATTCAATCAGGTATTCGAACTAATCTACAATATTGCCGCCAAAGAGAATGGTCGAGCGGACATCTACATGCAAGATTTCGAAGTAATTGAGGCACCTTTCGCTGGTATGGAAGACATGATTGAAGCCAGTTTGCCTCAAGAACCAACCCTCCTCATCAGCGATATGGATGCTGGTGGGCAGTACGATCCTAATGCTTTTTTTAGTATGTCTGGCCTGGAGATGATGGGCGCTATGTCTCCGCTCCCTCTACCTACTCGCGATTTAAAAGTAGGTGAAACCGATACGCTGACTGTCGAAAACAGCATGCAGCAGCCAGGAATAAACGTTGAAGGAAAGCAGCGCATATTCATAACCTTTGCCGGATACGACGAATATGAGGGCAAAAACTGTGCGGTGCTCGTACTCCAGTTTGCGGTCGATGATACCAGCTTCTCTATTGACAACCAGGAAGGAGGTAGTGAGGAGATCGAGATGGACATCGACATGGAAACAGGGAGTCGTTTCTACTGGGATCCGGTTGGACATTATTTTCTAGGAGCTGAGCTCCTGATGGATGGTTCGGTGGGTACCCAGGGGGCAGGCGGTCTTCCGCAGATGCCAGAAAACATGGACATCGAAATGGATATGGTACAGCGTATCAAGCTGAGGGAAATAGAGTAAGTGGGATAACCACTGACTAATTTATGACTATGAGTCCTGGTATTAGTGGATCTAACTCTTCCACCAGTTTATCCAGCATTTGCTCGCCTTCCTGTAGGTAGATACCCAGGAAGTTGTCGTATCGCTCTTGCAATCCATTGTTTGGGAATAACTTGTCTCTAAGACCTCTGATTTGATTCATGGCCGTATCGAATCGTTGCTTTTCGGTTCGTCTCAACCGGCCTTCCAGATTTTCTATGGTTTTAGCTTGACGCGCATGCTCGGCCTTGACGGCTTTAGCGAGTGTGGGGTCTATTTGCTTGGCTTTCTCGGCTATAGAGTTGAACAACTGTTGTAGCTGATCTAGCTCTTCTGCCAGGCTGAGTTCATTGTCGGATTGCTCTTCTACAAAGCGGCGAATGATCAGGTCTGCATCTTCGGTCAGGTCTTGTACGGTCAAGCCGAGCTTATCCATTTTCTTTTGACTGCCGCGATCTATCCAAAGCACAGAATTTCTGCGGATCAGCATGGGGAAATTGACACCAAAGTCTTCAAACTGAGATTGGCGTTCCAGCCAGTAGGCAAGCTCTCCACCACCGCCTATATAAGCCAGATTTGGAAATATGGTTTCCTGATAGATGGGCCGCATAACTACATTGGGACTAAACCGCTCTGGGTTTTTATCGATCTCCCGATGGAGTTCCTCTGGGGTAAATCTCAGCTCGGTATCGATGACTTCATAGTGCCCTGCTTCGTTTAAGGCGATCCGATCTCTCCGACCTTGCTGGAGGTAGAAAAAATTGATCTCTCGGGCATGGGCTTGTGCGCCGAATCCCTGTTTGTCTAATGTGGCCTGAGTCGCTTCGATCAATGCCTGCGATGGTTGCTCGAAGATCTCTTTTTTAATGTGTGAAATAAAGGCTTGCTTGAAAGCGACCCTACTCATATCGGCTACAACGAGCCCAAATCGACTAAATAGATCATGGACAAATGCGACGGTTGCTGGTCCGTAGTGCGCCTGCTCGGTAAAGTGCTTTTGGATGCGCTCAAAAATGTGTAGTGCGGTTTCGCGATCGCCCAAAATACCCTTTAGCTCCTCCAAAACCGGAGTCAGACTAGACGTAGGCAATTTGCCTACGGGGCCACCCTGATCTTCCTGCCAGCTGATGGTTTTACCATACAGATGCAGGTGGTTGATCTCTTCAAAGTCGTGGTCCTCACCACCCGTAATAAACACCGGAACCACGGTTCGGTCGGGATAGGCTGAATTGAGCTGGCGCGCCAGATTGATGCAGGAACAAATCTTGTAGATGAAGTACAACGGCCCGGTAAACAGGCTAGGCTGGTGGGCGGTAATGACACTGAAACCGTGTTTGCTGCCCAGCGCTTCGATCTGGTCAGTAGGCGGGTTGG
>JBCDFE010000121.1:0-13783 GCA_039178745.1 Bacteroidota bacterium
GATTTCGAGCTCCCACAAACCAATCAGCCGCTTATCGTAGAGGGAGCTGGTGGCTTATTGGTTCCGCTTAATGATCGAGATACCATGCTCGATCTGATTGAGCATTTGGCCATCCCGGTCTTATTAGTTTCCAGGCATTACTTAGGCAGCATCAACCACACCCTGATGAGTATCCAAATGCTCAAGCAGAGGCAATTGCCCTTGGCAGGCTTAATCTACAGCGGCGACGACCAGGGAAAAGACACCGTAGATATCATCTATAGAATGACTGGTATTAAGCCAATGCTGGAGGTGAGCGAAATTAGCGACCTTTCTTTTTCAGGACTTCCGCAGGTCGAAACTTTCCCCCGAAAGTTTCGATCCTCGCACGACTGCTAGCAGCAGGAGTAGCGGGATGAAGTAGTTTCCCCGAAAGTTTCGATCCTCGCACGACTGCCGGTAGCAGGGGGAGTGGGATTTAGACGATTGACTGATTAACTCGTATTAGGATGAGCTTTTGCCTAGGTTAATCTATGCGAGAGTAGGCTCCTATCCTTCCAGGCCAAACTGCTCTTTGGTCGGAGCCGTAAACAGGCGTTGCATTTTACCGTGTACTTGTAGGCCTTGTTTTTGGAAACCCCAAAGGTTGGTACGTGCCCAGCCCATGTCTTGTAGGTCTGAGCTCAGGGCTTGTATGTCCCATTTGGCGTCTTGGCGGTCCACGTTGCTATCTATGGTGAGGTAGTTGTGTTCGCCATCGCGCTGAAAGATCCACACGCCGCTATGGGTCCAGTCTTGCCAGTGCCCGGCGGTGTAGGTGCCATCGGCTTCAAATTTAAACCATTGCCCTTTCCCTGCTTTCTTTTGTTCCTTACTGGCTGCACCATCATGATAGAACTCATAGACCCAGTAGCCATCTAGTAGCTGTGAGACGATGGGCTCGCTGAGGTTGGGCTCCAGGGCCATTCCGTAAGCGCCTATTGGCGTTTGGGGTGCATCGATCAAATTACCTGGAAGCCGAGGATGAGAGTAGATGGGCTTGTAGCTGGCCGTATCGCCTGCAAAGGGATTGGGAAGTACGCCTTCGGGTACGTCTTGACCAGTATTAGTTCTGGTGCTGCCCGCATCGTCATTGCACGACATAGCAAAAAAAGCGAGTAGGATAATGAAGTAAGCTTTCATGAGGAATTCGTTCTTGGAATAGGCGGCAAAGATACTAGAGACAATTGCAAAACACATGACGGAATCAGGTAGAAGACCGCTGTGTTTTTCAAATGAATAGTTAATGCAGTCAGAGTCTACCAATACGGACACCAAATCTCAGGCCAATCATGGCTGCGAAGCGAATGCGGTCATAGCGCGTTCTGATGATGTGTGTATTCCAAGGCTGCATACCATCCAGCTCTTCATTGGTCAATTGCGTCCAGTGCAAGACAAGTGTAGGACCAATAAAAACGGACACCTTAGAGTCAACGGCCCAGTCCCAGGTTTGTCTAAAATGCAGGTACAGATTTAAGCGGCTTGTCCATCGGGCTCCTCTGTTGGCGTGGCTGATCACGAATTCTGTTGAGCTGCGCAGAGCACCAAGATCGGGATGTACCTGGTTTTTCCAACCGAAGCCGTATCCCAGGCTCCAGACGGGTTGCCTGCTTCTATCGTCTTGGCCAATTTTAGTGATGTTTCTCAAGCCCACGCTTAGTTCCAGGATATTGTAAAACTGGTAGCTGCCGAATTTGAGGTTGCCCGACCAGGCTTGTGTCATGTCGCGGGCGATTTCGGCTACGTTATATCCTCGTTTTACAAAATTCAGCAGTCCAAATGATCTTCCGGCGACGGTGTCGGCAACGTTTATCAGACCAATTTGCCCACCGCTGACTTCGCTACTGAAATTGACCAATCCTATCTGGCGTTTTACGCGCGATCCACTAATATTTAAGCCTAGGCTATACTGTCTGCCGGCCTCATTTCTGGTGAAATTGAGCAAACTACTTATCTGTGTGCCGTCCAGGCTTCTGGTGCTTGCATTGGCTATTCCGGCAATTTGAACCCCTTGCCCCAAGGCGGTGAGATTGGCCAAACCGGCTATTTGAGTGCCTGTCAGCTTTCTGCGCGCGTAGTTGATAGCACCAGATAGCTGTAGCCCACGGGCTTCCTGTTCTACACCGTTGAATAGCAGACCAAACTCTGCACCATTTAAGCCACCATTTAAACCCGCAGGCAGGTTAATAGAGACACTATTAATAAAGCGCCTGGGGCGTGTACCGTTGGTGCTCAAACCCGGCAGCAGGCTAAACTGTCCCAGTCTTCGTTTTAAGGACGGTCTTCGCCTCAACGTATCGGCCTCTACGTTTGGCAAGGCTCTTTGACGGTTTATTCCAGTGGTTCGCGATCCCTCTATGAGCGGTGGCGGGGGCGGTAGAGATTCAAACTCTTCATCTGTAAATATGGTATCGTCTTGCGTTGATTCGTTAACTGCTGTCGAATCGGGCTGACCTTCATCATTGTCTGTATATCCAGGCTCAGTCTCTGGGCTGGCTGGATCTTCTCCACCTGACTGTACTGGGCGACTGGGTGTAGGTGCCTGATTTTCAGGTATTGGTGTGGTCGAGCTCAATAATTCTTGAGCTTTGCTCTGACTATATCTTAGTAGAACTCTGGTGTCGCGTCTTCTGAATTCTATGGCGGTTTCTGCAAACAAGAGCTGTAAGCCCTGATCTACATCTACCAGGCCAGAGCGAGCAGAAATGGTCTGGCTGGTGAGTCGATCATTTTGACTGTAAACAAAGAGTAGGTCATAGCGACGGCCGAGATCTTCCAGTACTTCTTCCAGCGGTTCTTCTCTGTAGCTATAGCTGATGTATTCGGGAGCAGCAGCGAAGACCAATCCTGTATGGGCGAAAAAGCCGACCAGCGGAAGTCCAAAAAATTGGAAAAATCGCACTAAGCAAATGACTGCAGCTGTAGTTGAGTACAGCTTGTGCTTGTAGCAAAAGACAGATTTTGACAGATTTTTGGCGAGCATACGAGCTGATGTCATTGCGAAGAGCAAGACCCAGATATGAGGATGGTGTCGGTTGACTGGCTGAAGGTCAGGCGGTCGTCGAGGAAAAAATTTAGCTCTTCTAATGCTTCCTCAAAACCGCCTACTTTCGAAGCTACGACTTCTTCTCCTGGCTCCAAACGGCAATCGACCAAAGTCGGGTTGGCTAAGACGAAAGTGCGGCTGTAGTATCGAGACAACTCCTCTGTGATGGTAAGGAGGCTCTGTCCATTTCCGAGTTGAATTTCATCGAGTCTCCAAATATCAGGAGCGACCTCTATGTCGATTTTCTTGCTCAGTTCCATAGACTGAGGGGTGAATGAAGCGACTTCACTGGGTTCCAGTTCGATACTTTGCTGAGCTGCTGAGACCGCAACTCGGCCAGAGCGAACGGCTACCTCCACGGGCTGATCGGCATAGGCTTTTATGTTGAAGCTGGTGCCGAGCACTCGTGTTTCTACCTCGCCAGATGTAACGGTAAACGGATGGAGTGGATCTCGGGCTACGTCGAAGAAAGCCTCGCCCGACAGTTGAGTCTGCCTGGGTTCGAAAGTCTCCGGGTAACTCAGTTCTGATCCCGTGTTTAGCCATACGCGACTTCCATCTGGCAGGGCGATTTCCATAGGCGATGCTTCGGTATTATAGGCAACTGTCCATGGTTGGTCTGTCTCTGATTCTGTTTGCAAGACCCACCAGGCGCACAGTAAAAGGGTAATGGCTGCGGCGGTTGCCCATAGAGTGCGCCTAATAAACGCTGTGCGCAATGGACTAGAGGAAGCTGACGGGGATTCGCCAAATAGCTTGCCTTCTACCTTTGACCAAGCTGCTTCTACATCTACCTCCAGCTCTGATTTAGGTGGGTCGGCAGCGCGCCAGATCTTTTCTAGTTTATCTATTTCAGACTTAGAAAAATCCGTTTCGGAGGGTTTTTTACTTTCTCCTTTCCAATATGTAATCCATTTGTGTAGCATATAGCTAATTGATGGCGAGATACAACTACTCATGACAAAGATGCGCACGATTGCAGACTACCCCTACGAAAGGCTTAAAAAAACTTTAAGCATGCAATTGTGTGATTGTTGTTACATTTGGCGTCTGTTAATTACTATTCCCTGCCCCTCTAGACCAGATGAGTTGAAGATCTAACAGTTTTTTTCATTCAACTCGGATAGTATGAACCGATTTTTACTTGTCGCTTGCTTAATTTCAGCGACTTATTTTCACGCTTTTGCTCAACCAGCCAACGATGATTGTGCAAACGCTATAGCAATAACACTCGATACAGACGTAGAATTCAGCACCATAGGAGCCACTGATGTTGGCCCAAATGTGATGGGGTGCAGTAGTTTTACACCAGCAGAAAACGATTCTATTCCAGCAGATATTTGGTACACTTATACTGCGGCCGAAGATGGCTTTTTGGAATGGACCAACTGTAGTACAGCTGACTTCGATAGCCGAATGGCCGTGTATGCAACGGATGATCCTTGTATGGCCAGTAATGACAACTTGGTCAATTGTAATGACGATGGTTCAGGTTGTGATTTATTCACCTCTTCCATGCTGTTTTCCGTTACCGCGGGGCAGGCTTATGCCCTTCGATTAGGTGGTTTCGGAGATGAAGAAGGAACTGCTTCGGGCACGGGCACTGTTCGTCTGATTGTGCGAGATGACTTGCTGCCCAATGACTTTTGTGCCAACGCGGCTACCCTGACCTTGGGAATGGGACAGCAGTTTACTACTGTAGGTGCTACGACTGATGGGCCAAATCATCCTGGTAATGCAGAATGTTTTGGGTTTAATTCAATAACTGCGGGCCAGGATATCTGGTACGATTATACGGCTGATTTTACCGGTACGGTGCGTATGGATTTTTGCGGTATGATCACGTATGACTCTCGGGTAGCTATTTATGCGCCGGGATCATCTTGTCCACCATTGGCTGAAGATTTGCTGGCCTGTAATGACGATGGTGCGGAGCCTGACTGTGCCCAGCCCAACTTCCACTCTGACATATTCTTCGACGTGGTTAACGGTGAAACCTATAAGATTCGCGTTGGTGGTTTCGGTAATGAGTCTGGTAGCGGAACTTTTGACTTCACTGCTGAAGATCGCCCAGAGCCACCTGCGAACGATATTTGCGATAACGCAATTCCCGTTGATGTTGTCACCTACGAAGCGGCAGAAAATGGTGATGGTTTCATAGAGGGTACTACAATTGCAGCGACGGTACCCGATGGTTTTGCGCCACCTGCTTGCACCAATGATCAAGGTACTTTCCACTCTGTTTGGTACAGTTTTGAATCTGCGGGTAATGAGGAAGTACAGGTGTCCTTAACGGGAACCCTGCCAGGATCCAACTTCATTGTAGAATTATTCTCTGATTGCTCTACACGCATCGATACATCAGGCGGCAATAATTGTTTCTTCGTCAATCCCGACGATGAGTTTATTGTGGATACGATTACAGGTTTGCCTTCAGGTGAGAATGCTACGATTCTGATTCGCGTGATGACGTACTCTACTTTTGAGCCAACTGGCCCATTTGCCCTACAAGTTGCTGCCGAAAGCCCTTCATCGGTCAGCGAGTTGACTTCTGCCGAAGACATGAAGCTTTTCCCCAACCCAACCAATGGGGTGGCTAACCTTAGCTTTAATTTGTCTCGGACGGAAGATCTGGTTGTGGATATCTACGATCTGTTGGGAAGACCTGTCTCTACTCAAGACCTGGGACGGGTAAACGGTGGCCAACAACAAATTGAGCTTGCCACCGATCAATTGGCTGCAGGCATGTATACGGTCGTGCTCAGTAACGGCCGCGCCCAACGGCAATTGAAGCTGATGGTCAGATAGACTGAAAATACAATACTTTTATTACTGGTCGTCTCCCATGCCCTTGGGATTCTGCGACGACTTTTTTAGTGACTTACTGCTCGAATAAAGGCTTCTACCTCAGGTTGGGAGCATATCTGCCGCTCATACTCGGCCAGACCCGGAATACCCATGTATACGGCATCATTCCGGTACTGCATTGGGCTGATCTCCTTTTTAAAAGCTGTCGCGTGATACTCCCTTGCATTGGTGTAGGAAATAAACTGCGCGATGTTTTCAGCCTGCAAGCCGCAGCCAGGAAGAATTGTGATGCGATCTCCTGCTTGTGTCATGAGTTTTTTAATGGTTTCCTTGCCCTCTGGTGCGGTGGGCGCTTGGCCGGAGGTGAGTACGCGATCTATACCCAGGTCAATCAATTGTTCGATAGCCAGAAAGGGATCTTTACACACATCAAATGCCCGATGGAAGGTAATCTGGAGGGGTTTGGCTATATCTACTAATGTTTTGGTTTGCTCCTGATCTATGGAGCCGTCGGATTTAAGCAACCCAAAGACTACGCCTGCTACGCCCAGCTCTTTGCAAATGGCAATATCCCTTTTCATAGAGGCGAGCTCGTGTTGGTCATAAAGAAAATCGCCACCTCTTGGTCTGATCATGACCATGATGGGAATCTTTAAGATTTCCGTACACCTTTCTATGGTGCCCATACTGGGCGTGACGCCTCCAATGGTCAATGCGGCGCACAGTTCTATTCGATCGGCCCCGGCTTTCTGAGCTGCGAGGGCTCCGCTTACAGTTTGTAGACAGACCTCGAATAATGGTTTATGAGACAAAGCAAGATATATTAGTGCTCTAAGTCAATCGCCCTGAGCAAAATGAGGTGGAACGATCATTTGGTTAGGTGTATTTGCCCCCAGCACAGCATAGTCAAAGCCTGGCTGAATACAATACCCACCGTGGCGCCCGAATTTGTCTAAGGCGATGAATCCCACCTGAATGTCACGCCAGTCTGGGCTTTTATCTACTACGCGCTCTACGGCCATTTTGCAGGCTTTGGTAGGGGAGTAACCCTGGCGCATAAACTCTACGACTAAAAAACTGCCACAAGCGCGAATGACGGCTTCGCCCCAACCTGTTGCGGTAGCGCCGCCTACCTCATTGTCTATATAAAGGCCTGCACCTATAATGGGAGAATCTCCCACCCGGCCGTGATATTTGAATCCTGCTCCACTGGTGGTACATGCACCAGATAAATTGCCTTGGGCATCTAGCGCGAGCATGCCGATGGTGTCGTGATTTTCGATATTGATTGGTGGTTGGTAGTTGCTCTCCTCTTCCAGCCATTGTTGCCAGTCTTTACGACTTTGCTCGGTCATGAGGTCGGTGGTTTGCATACCTTGCTCCAGGGCAAACTGCCTGGCCCCATCGCCGACCAGCATGACGTGTGGGGTGCGCTCCATGACCCACCGGGCTACTTTTATGGGATGGAGGATATCTTGAATAGCGGCCACACTGCCACAATTTCCGGCTGCATTCATGATGGAGGCATCCAGACTAACTATGCCATCTCGGTCTGGGCGGCCTCCCAGGCCAACGGTTTGGTTGGTGGGGTCGGCTTCTGTTACCATTACACCAGCTTCTACGGCATCGATGGCAGTGCCTCCAGCTGATAGGACCTCCATGGCTCGTGCATTGGCTGCCAGCCCATGCTGCCAGGTAGACACAATCATGGGTTGGTTGGCAACTGCTGGTTGCTCATGAATTGTTTCTGCTCGATCTCGATAACAACTGCTGGTCAGGAGGGGAAGACCACCAAGGGCTGCGAGTAGTTCTCTTCTTTTCAGGGTGTTGTATTTGTTTGCTGGGTCAAGGTAAGTATTTCGGGTTACAAGCTGACCGAGGGAGCTATCTTTGGCATATAATTCACCTATTCAACGGCAATATGTACAGTAGATTCTTTCTGTTCGCTATTCGGTTTCGCAGGTGGATTACACAAATTAAGATTTGCCGACCCAGTAAAGGATCTTGGTGGTCAGATCATATCCTGCTTAGTTTGGATATGTTGATGGTGTTTGATTTGTATGAGTGCAGCAGTAATTTACTGGCCCGGAATACGCGAAGACTCCGACCTGCGGAAGTCCAAATCCTACAAACGGTATATGGTGACTCCCTGCCTTACCATTGGATTAGAATTGATGAATATGCTCGATTAGGTCCAAGGCAAGGCCAATTTTGCTATGTGAGTTTTCATACCATCAATAGTTGGGGGCCAATGTCAGATGCGCTACTGGTACACGAGGCTATGCACGTTTTTCAATATGTGCATAGGGGTGCTGCTTATATAGGTCATGCAGTTAGAGCATGGCACACTGAAATGGGCTACAATTATGGAGGGGGTGAGCTATTGCGAAAGCGAGATAGTATTTGGGATTTCAACTACGAGCAGCAGGCCGACATCATGGCTGATGCGCATAGGCTTTTGAATGGGCAATTGCCTCGCTGGTATGATGGTAGCAACGCTTGGTCAGATTATCAGCCGTATTTAGAGGAGGTGCGCGCCGCTCAAATGCATTGGGTCTATGCACAAAAAAAGCCAAGCTAAACAAGGTTTGCACTTTGTCAACAATATCTACCTTTACTCCATGGCTGATACCCTTTCTATTATCATACCGGCATATAATGAGGCTGCGACCATCCATCTGATTTTGGACAAGGTCAGGGCAGTGGAATTAATAGGCGGATTAAAAAAAGAAGTCATCATAGTCAATGATGCCAGCACTGACGATACACCTGCTGCAGTGGCCAGATACCAGTCTGCGCATACCGATTTTCCCATCAGCTACTA
The DNA here is from genome assembly GCA_039178745.1 of Bacteroidota bacterium. Lineage (GTDB taxonomy): Bacteria > Bacteroidota > Bacteroidia > Chitinophagales > Saprospiraceae > Neolewinella. The sequence goes on from JBCDFE010000121.1 coordinate 8,697, forward strand.
CGATCAGCCTGTCAATATGGGAAAGGGAGCGGCTTTGCACCGCGGCATCAAAGAAGCAACGGGCAAGTGGCTCATCATACAAGATGCCGACTTAGAGTACGATCCCGAAGAGTACAACATACTGCTCAAGCCCGTGCTTGATGGTTTTGCAGATGTCGTTTACGGTAGCCGCTTTATGGGTGGGAAGCCGCACCGAATCTTATTCTTCTGGCACTCCATCGGCAACAGATGGCTGACCTCGCTGAGCAACATGATGACCAACCTGAACCTGACAGATATGGAGACCTGCTACAAACTCTTTCGGACCGATATGGTGCAGTCGCTGCAATTGAAAGAGCGTAGATTTGGTTTTGAGCCCGAAGTGACGGCCAAAATAAGCCGCTTGCCCAAAGTACGCATATACGAGGTGGGCATCAGCTACTACGGCCGGACCTATGAGGAGGGTAAGAAAATCAACTGGCAGGATGGTTTTCGCGCCATCTGGTGTATTTTGAAGTACAACATCTGGTCTAGACGGTAGTGCTGAGTGTCTGCGTGCCCACCTACTCTTTTTTTATCCTTCCTCCCAAGTTTGGCGCTGGTGGGCAGGGGCATGTCGGAGTGTCAATGACTGGGCAGCTCCATCTATTGTATCAGCAACTAAAGGCCAGTGGTTTAGACTTCGAAATGTTGGTCTATGAAGATGCCTCACCAAATACTTATTACCAATACAACAAGCAAATCGCTGAACTAGGGCCGGAAATCAGGTACAGGAAGCTAGGTTCAAATTTGGGAAGAGCCTCTATCAGAAACTTGTTGGCAAAAGAAGCCCAGTACCAAAATTTGCTCTTTATCGATTCGGATAGTGGATTTCCAGATGTGTTTGTCTCTAATTATTTGCCGTTTCTGGATCGCGAGTTGGATGTTATCATAGCAGGCGGTAGAATATATCCCGACAAGGAGCAACTTGAGGCTGCCTTCTGGCTACACAAGAAATATGGAGACGAACGCGAGCAGCTCAACTTGAAAGCAGTGGGCGAAGCGCGCTACCACGGCTTTCAGACCAATAATTTTATGGTCAGCAAGGCTTTGATGATCAGCCATCCCTTTGATGAATCCCATACGGGCTACGGCCATGAAGATACGCTTTGGGGCTGGCAGCTGAAGGCTATGGATATACCCATTGAGCGCATCGATAATCCTGTCGTGCATCTGCAATTAATGCCCGCATCCGTGTTTTTAGACAAACAATTGGAGGCCATAGTCAATTTGAAAATGTTGGAGATTGAGCATCCTGATTTGCCTACTAAACTCTCTGACTTTAGCAAGCAGTGGTCTTGGTCGAAACCCGTTCTAAAGCCCATATTAATGTCACTATGCCCTATGGCCAGGAGCCGTCTGATGCGCAAAGAGCCGGGCTCTCTCTATTGGTTGGATCTGCTCAAGCTGTACGCATATTGGAAATAGGCATGTTTGGTCTGGGACCCCGCCAAAACTAGATGATTTCCAGGCTCGTGGCTGGCACCCAACCTCTTCTACCATTGTCTAGCTCTATTTTTCTATAGCCGCCAAAACCGTCAATGATTCGCGCTCTCAATCCTTCGTATGCAGTCATCTCGTAGGTGGCATCTTCTCGTGGTGCAGCGATCACGTCTACTTGTTCTTCCACAATGATGGCCATATCATCTTGTAGGATTCTAGAACTCCGCCACTGACCGAGCCACTGCAAACTCAGAAAAAGTATGCAAAGGCAAACAGCCGCCGGGGGAATCCAGAATCGGAGTCGCTCTTCCATGCTTCTGCGATACGCAAACCACCATCCGCCCAGCCCTACGGCTAACCACCAGCAGACCATACCTAGCCAATATGCACCAGATATGCCAAGCCTACTACTCAGCCAATCGGCCCATCGCGACAAGAAAAACTCTGGAAATCTGGTTAGCTTCAAACTGAGCTGCTGATCTGCAAAAGTCAAGTTGTTTTTTAGCTTTTTCTGACCTGGTCGGTATCGCAAGCCCCGCTCGTAAACTAGAATGGCTCGACCAAGTTGATCATCCGCCAGATAGGCATTTCCCTGATTGAGGAACAAGTCTACCGATCGAAAACCCAAATTGTATAGCTCTTGGTAGTGATACGCAGCATCGGCCCAGTTTTCATCGGCTTCGGCCTTTTGTGCCAGCAGCAAGAGGCTGTCGGCCGATGAGGATGCTCGAATAATACCGAATGAGAATAGGACCAGACCAATTAGGGCACATCGCATGGATGGCAAATATAAGCGCCTGAAATCGATTAGAATTTTATCTGTACCCCTGCGATCAAGTATCTGCCCAGATCATTATTGCGCTGTTCGATAAGAGCAAAGGCAGTTTGCTGTCGCTCGAGGGTTTGATTTTGATTGAGTAAATCGCCAGCGCGCAACTCGATCAGATGTTCTCTATTGCCAAATGGTTTCCAGCTTAGATAAGCCTCTGATTGAGGTAGCCAAGATGGATCGAGATTTGCACCAGCAAAGCGGTCGGCCTGGATGGAAAAGCCCAGCTGCCATCGTTCTCCGAAGCTTCGTTCGAAGCGAGCAGAGAGACTGAAGCGCCTGAAAATCAAATCTCCATCTTGTAGATTAGAGCTGTTGCGCTGCCTTTGCCAACTCGCACCGATCTCCAGAAAACCGGTTTCGCCAAAGTTGTTTACCGTCTTTAGCTGGTATTGATTGGTTTGATTGAGCAGCCTGCCAACAGCAGTAAGTTGAGCGGATCGCTGAAAATGGGTGTGCGTCATCTCTATGCGGTCAAACAAAACAGGAGGTCTGAAATTAAAACCGACACGCCAATTTCTATCCCAGGCAAAATCTGCATTGACGACTTGACTGATCAGCCCGCTTTCGCTCGATTGCAATTGCGATGCAAAGGCGCGATCTACGTAGCTAACTCCACCAGAAATACTGATGAAAATTTCGCGAAACATATCTGAGTAGCTGATCAATTGAAAAGCCTGGTGCCTGAGTTCAGCATCTAAATCTGGACTGGGTAAGCGGACCTGACCATTTCCATCTGGTCTGTTGATAGGCAGCAAATACGATAATTGTGGCTGCATGGCAGCTACGCTTAAGTTGCTGGTCATTTGCCAGCGGTTTTTTCGCAAACGCATCCTAAAGCTGGGGGCCAGATACCTTCTGTTGCGGAGGTTTTGAGGTGGGCCGAACTGTAGGATGTTGTAGCCCAGGCCGAGACTTAAAACGTTTCCGCCCCGATTGCGTTCCAGGCTAATTGATGGGTTTAGCGCCCAAAAATTTTGCGTGATTACATCTTGCTCGCTCAGATCCGTTTCTGGCCGTTTCTGTTCGTTGTCGATCTGCCCAGATCCGGCATCGAAGCCCAGGTTTGGCCTCCATGACCATGGACCAGACAGAGGAAGACTCATAGCGAGATCAGTGTTTTGAGCCCATCGTCTAGACCGATTGAAAAACTCGCCCAGGCTGTTGGTTCCATTTGTACTTCCGCAGGTGGTTTCTGGGCATCCCAAACGGTCGGTCCAGTTTGCTGACCAAGTGGTACGATCCGATTCGAGCGTCCACTGGCTAGATATCGACAGCGTTTGTCTGGGTTGACTCAATCTTCGACTGTACGCCCAATTGGCATTCAGATTTTGTGTTTGATTCAGCTCTCGGTCTTTTCGGCTGAAGCTGACTATATCTTCGTTCAGGTCATAAATACTGGTACCTCTATTTCGGATGTCTTCTTCCTGGCGTGGGTTGTAGTTGAGCACAAACCGCCAGCGCAGCAGACTATCTCGCTTATGCCGGTATTCGAGTTGAAAACTTGCCCAGCGTGGATCGATAGATGCTGTATCCATGAGTTCGATCCGATCAGTCGTTAGATTGCCCAGGTAGAATTCATCTTGATCCGTGATCAGTCTCTGACGGCGATCTGCCAGACTGCCCGTAAAATTCATTTGACCGTATTTGCCCATTGCGCTTCCATACTGCCAGCCCAGAGCTGTAGAACGGTTGCGACCACTGGCTCGTTCCAAATTGGCGTTTCCAGGTAAAAACTGGGCCATTGGGCTGAAGGCAGCGAGGGGATCGTCTATTTCATTCAGATTATTGGAGCGCAAAACAGTGCCCAATCGGTTGTTCCTTCCTATGCGAAATAGGTTGGCATTGGCTCGGTAGCGATCATCGGTTCCTGTGCCTACATTCAATCGCCCAAACCACTCTGCGACAAAGTCATCAGAAAGCGCTAGGTCTATGGTCAGGTTTTCGACCCCATCGGACTGACCACTGACGGCCTCTGCGTCCGACTGCTGGTCGTAGACGGCTACTTCATCTACGGCTATGGCAGGTAGTTCCCGAGTTAGTAGGGTGGGGTTGTTGGCAAAAAATGGTTGCCCGTCGATCATGACTTCGCTAACGGGTCTGCCCTGGTATTCTATGGCACCTGTTGCATCTACACTCAGGCCCGGAAGCCTTCGCAATAGCTCTTCCACAGCAGCGCCTTCCCGTACAGAGAAAACCTGTGCGTCGTAGACCATGGTGTCTCCACGCATTCTGATGGGAATTCGTCTTCCAGTTATTGATGCCGTGTTGAGGTAGTAGCTCTCTTCCTGCATGACCAGATCTCCGAGGTCTAGCAGCTGATCATCTGCAGTTATTGTGATCAGTTCGTCTGCTCTTTGATAACCCAGGAAGGTCGTTCGAAGCAGGTAACTACCCGATGGTAGTTGACGCATTCGTATTCTGCCCTGACCGTCACTGACCGCAAAACCTTTCAGCAGGCTATCAGATGCTTGTAGGGCTATAACATTTGCACCTACGAGTAATTGTCCGCTCGAATCTGTCACGGTGGCTTGGAGCTCTGTTTGAGCCATAGCTAAGCTGTGTGATAGCAGGCAGGTGAGTACGAGTAAACCTGGTATGCAGCGGCTCAATGTTAAAGCGCCTGCCTGAGCCGCTGCAATGGGTGTCGAAATTTTCATTGGTATGGGGTATGGAGTGTGTTTGATAAATTAGGTATGTCGATTTATCGAGTTTAAAACCCGCCTTCAGCGCTTACTTCCCTTCTGATCATAATGGGGCCGTCTTGCTTGCTCATACGTTCTTCGAAGAGCTCGAC
>JBCDFE010000122.1:0-13710 GCA_039178745.1 Bacteroidota bacterium
CACCGAATGCTGAGATCCTCGTGCGAGGTCTTGTAGACCGAGTAGCGGGATGGAGCATTCACCGAATGCTGAGATCCTCGTGCGAGGTCTTGTAGACCGAGTAGCGGGATGGAGCATTCACCGAATGCTGAGATCCTCGTGCGAGGTCTTGTAGACCGAGTAGCGGGATGGAGCATTCCCCGCCACGCGAGTTGGGCTAAGGCTCCTAGCTCGAAGTTAGATCCTCGTGCGAGGTCTTGCAGCTTGAGCAATGAAATGGAAAGCCACTGATGTCAGGACACTTCTGGCAAAACCTGACAATCTGTCTTTTACAAGTAACTTGGTCTCTCCTTTGCAGCATCTAGGCACGATCGAGTTGGGATGCCGATTGCCATAAATGGTATCCCACCCGCAGTTTTCGTGTACCAAAGCGAAATGAGACAATGAAAAAGAAGGCAGAACAAAACGGCACTACTGAAGATATGCCACAAGAAGAGTCTGTGCATGAAGAGTCTGTAGATCAGACTTTGGAAGATCAAATAGATACGGAGGATACTACCGAAGAACAAATAGCCGACGACCAGGAATCTGTGGAGGCTCGACTGGCCGAACAAGAAAATCGCTATCTCAGATTGTATGCCGAATTTGAAAACTTCAAAAAGCGCACCCAAAGAGAACGCCTGCAACTCATGGAAACCGCAGGGCGCAAGACCATGCTGGCACTGCTGCCCGTGCTAGATGATTTTGATCGGGCCAGAAAAGCAGCAGAGGCCAAGGATAAGCTGGAGGAATTCAATACCGGCATTGGAATCGTCATCAAGAAGATGAAAACTACGCTTACTGCCCAGGGACTGCGGGCCATGGAGTCTACAGGCGAGCCCTTCGATGCCGATCTCCACGAAGCTGTGACTGAAATTCCCGCTCCGACAAAAGACCTCAAAGGCAAAGTCGTAGATACGATAGAAACCGGCTATACCCTGAACGGAACCATCATACGCCACGCAAAAGTTGTTGTCGGCGCATAAATTGAATCATGGCCAAAAGAGATTACTACGAAGTACTGGGAGTTGCCAAAGGAGCTAGCGATAATGAGCTGAAGAAGGCTTATCGCAAGTTGGCGATGAAGTACCACCCCGATCGAAATCCCGATGATAAAGAAGCAGAGGAAAAGTTTAAGGAAGCTGCGGAAGCTTACGAAGTACTCAACGATGCCGACAAGCGGGCTCGTTACGACAGAATGGGACACGCTGGGGTAGATCCCAATGCCGGCTTCGGCGGAGGGGGTATGACCATGGACGACATTATGTCTCAGTTTGGAGACATTTTCGGCGATGGAGGTGGCCCCTTCGGTTCATTTTTTGGAGGCGGAGGTTCTAGTAGACAAGCGCGCGGAGAGCGCGGCAGCAACCTCAGGATAAAAGTGCCTCTGACCCTGGAAGAAATCGCCAAGGGAGTTACCAAAAAAATCAAAGTAAAGCGTCAGGCCGTTTGTGATAGATGTAATGGTAGTGGCGCAAAGGATAGTGGATCAGTGACTACTTGCCGCACCTGCAATGGTGCCGGAGTAGTGCGCCAGGTAAGGTCCACTTTCTTAGGTCAGATGGCTACAACGACAAGCTGTCCGACTTGCAGTGGCAGTGGAAAACAGATCACGGCCAATTGCACTAAATGTAAAGGCCAAGGGCGAATCTATCAAGAGGATACCATTGAAATAGAAATACCTGCGGGTATGGAAGAGGGCATTCAGCTGAGTATGCGCGGTAAGGGCAATGCCGGTAAGCAAGGCGGGCCGGCCGGTGACCTACTTATCAATGTGGAAGAAAAGCCCCATGCAGACCTACAGCGCGATGGGCAGAAAGTCGTTTACGATCTGTACCTCAACTTTGCCGATGCAGCCCTGGGTACGAGTGTCGAAGTACCAACTATAGATGGCAAGGTTCGAATCAAAATACCTGCGGGAACTCCGGCTGGGAAAATTTTTCGCCTGAGAGGCAAAGGTCTGCCCGGTCTCCAGAGCCGCTCGGTGGGAGATCAGCTTATTCACGTAAACCTATGGACGCCAAAAACGATAAGTGACGAAGAGCGTCAGTTGTTGGAAAAACTACGCGATAGCCCCAATTTTCAGCCACAGAGCGGAAAGAAAGAAAAAGGCTTTTTTGAACGCATGAAAGAGTACTTTAACTAGAGAATCACGCGTTTGCCAAGGGCGAGAAAAGCATAAGAAAATATATGGGCATTGTTCGAATACCCTTCATGACGGGTTTAGTATTTGCACTCCTATTGCTGAGTAGTTGTGGACCTGACTATATCTTCGAAGAGACTCATGAGATTTCAGAAGCGGGGTGGGCATGGTCAGATACCGTCAATTATACCTTCGAGATTCCAGATACGAGTACCATATATAATCTTCATCTTGTCGTCGATCACAAAGATTACTTCCCAAATCAGAATACTTACGTCAGGCTTAAATTGGCATTCCCAGACGGGCAGCGCACCAATGAGCAGCTCAGTTTGCAACTCGCAGATGGTATCGGTACCTGGCTGGCCAATTGCAGAGGTGAGGATTGCAGCCTGGATATTCCCATCCAGGAAGGAGCCTTCTTCGATCAGGCCGGTACTTATACACTTACCCTAGAGCAATTCAGCCGTACCGAAGTACTAGAAGGAATCAGTGCCCTCACTTTCGCCATCGAAAAGTATGTAGACTGACTTCGGCGCATCGCGCCAAAGCCAGTCTACATCTTTTACTTCACCATTAAGACAAATTCTTCGCCTCGGTCCGCCCCTGCAAACCTGACAAAGTAGACGCCTGGCTCCAGGTTCTGTGTGTCCAGGCTCATGTTACTTTGCGCAAAGATGCGCTGCTGGCTGACTTGCCTGCCTAGCGCATCATATATTTCCAAGGTAATCGGGCCAAAAGATCTCCCCTCGGTATCTAGTCGAAGGGCCTGACCTGGTGATATTGGATTCGGATACAAAACAGGCCCTGATCTTGCTGGGCTAGCCACATTAGAGTTTACGGTATCGAATAGTCCTTCGGCCAGTTCGAACGCATCTTGCCCAATTTCAATACCCATAATGCGGCCTGGAATATCATCCGCAGGTGGATGGATACCGCCCCAAATTCTGGATAGAGAAGTCTGATCGCTCGCATCCCGATACGTAGCCCACTGCAAGACAATATCTTCGCTAGGTCCGTCTTCAAAGACCAGGAACTCATTCGCAGGGGCTATGAACTCGCCCACACCACCTGGGAAGAAGGGGTCGCCGGTCATGAGTGTCATAACCTCGGCTGCAGTACTGCTGAAGGTCGAGTGCCCTGAAACGTAGCCCGCGAAGTTTGGTGTCACGAATGAAGGACGCTGATAAGGTACCCACCATTGTGCGTTGATCCAGTCTACTCCGGCTACATCTATATCAGCGCTATCTATGTAGCGGTGCCCCAACCAAGATTTAAAGCGAATGAAGCCATTGATGCGACCGTCATCTACACTATCTGGGTGGAAAAAGTTCTCGATATAGCCGGGATCTAGGGTTATGCCTTGTTCGCTGTAATTGGGTGCGCTGGGATCTGTGCGCTGGCCTAGAGCAGCTAAAAAGCGAATGGCTGAAATGGGCCTAACGTAGTCGTGCCACCCCTTTACACTCCAGGTAGCAATGGCTGCATCATGCATGGCGCCGCCCAATAAGAGGTAGGCTTTAACATCGTATTCAAGCGGGCTGAGCTCTTCACCCTCTCCTTTGAATTTACGCTCGAAAAGCGGATGGTCCATGACGCCGTTCAATATGGTGAACCAGTGTCCAGGAGGGGTTTCACTATCGGGGCCATCAGCCCAAAACTCAGCCAAAACCCTGGCGTAGTCGGCTCGCTTCACTAAGTTGGGTGGGTATGGCTCTCCGGTGACGGGGTTGAGGTCGTGGCCAGTCGATATGTCTCCGCCTTCTTCCAAATAGAAACTGCGGTAGTCTTCAAAATTGGTCGGGTAGTTTTCCGGATCGAAATTACCAATGCTGCCAGGGCTTATATCCCAAACGGTAGGATCGGCAGGATCTAGCTGGCTCGACCACTTGACCACCAACTCAAATCCCCAACGATATTCGTCTGGCAGACCATCTGGTTCGTCAATGTCAAATAATGGCGGAGGACCCGGATCGTGATATACAAACCAAGGGTAATTTTCATTGTCGCCTGGCTTATTTCTGATGTCCAGGTCTTCGGCCTTGAGCGCAAAGGGGATCACCTGGCCCCATTCCGCCCCTAAAAACGGAGGCACCTCCCCCTGGGGATTACCAGATTGGTCGATGAAAAAGTCGTCAAAAGCCAGTGGCTGCCAACCATCTGGGTTGAAAAGCCCCGAGGTGCCGAATTCGTCTACCTCAAGCGGCATATTGGTCGGGTCGTAAACTTGATTGGCGAAGTCGTTGATTTCGTTGGCTCCGTCTATCAGACCGTAGGCCAGTACCATTTCGGCCACATAATTGCCCAGGTGAGCAGGAACCTCGCTGGTGTAGTTGGGCGAAACAATGGTGGTGTCGTATCCCAGATCGACCATCAACTGGCCGGCAGCGGTTTGACCTTCGCCTCCGGCAAATCTTTGCTTGATGATTCTATAGGCAGCAAAGCTAATGGCTTCGTCGAGGGCAGCCTCTTCATCTTCATATTGGCCCATTGCCGTTTGGTCGAAAGTGAATTCGTAGTTGCCGAATGTCCGACCTAGAAAGACGAAATTCCCCTTTCCAGTTATAGCCGCCCAGGTATCGTACATGGCCGCTGAGATGTGGTAGAGATTGCGTGCGTGAACAACGGGTCTCGCCCGGTCACCCCGAATGCCTTCGAGCAGCACTTCACTCCACTGACGGGCCACACTGTGGTCTTCCGTTTGCGCTTGACTGGCCGAAAAGCATAGCACGGCCAGTAGCAGACTAGTAAACATTAATTTCATGAGGTCTAAGTTTTACGACACCAAATATACAAACAGCTGTGGGCAACTCTTTTCATGCTTATATCATTATTACAATATCGTTGCCTAGTCCACCGCTTGTCGACTTCGAGTGCGGCCAGAGGAAAGTCCGGACAACGCAGGGTACCACGCCGGCTAACGGCCGGGAGACCAAGGAGGAATCCTCGGTTTACGGAAAGTGCCACAGAAAACAAACCGCCGAACGACCATCTCCGAGATGGTGCGTGGCAAGGGTGAAAACGTGCGGTAAGAGCGCACGCCGTCTTGCAGTAATGTAGGATGTAGGTAAACCCCGTGGGTTGAAATACCAAGCATCGTTGCGCCTCCGGCTTCGCCGGAACGGCCGTCGACCCGGCGGTTTCACCAGCAGCGAGGGTAGGTAGATCGATCCCGTCAGTAATGGCGGGACTAGATAAATGGTGGGCCACGACAGAATCCGGCTTATCGGGCATGCGATTTATTTCGGAAGTTTGGCGCTGATATGCCAAACTTCCGTCTTTTTGCGGCAAGCGCTCTCTTTTTAGCTGGTTTGCTATTCGCAGGCTTTATATTGGATCGTATCATCTGGTGGCATTTGAGTTTAGCCTTTGGGGGTTCATTTTTGGGCTATGCGTTGCTGGTACTAGACAAGCAGCTTGCACAGAATAAATTTTGGTTTTACGTAGGTATCGGCCTGGCAGTTCGGCTGACTTTGGTTTTTGCCTTTCCTAGGCTGAGTGACGACATCTATCGGTTTATCTGGGACGGCCAGCTCATTCGTTCGGGCATCAACCCGTTTGCTCAGCTTCCCGCCTTTTATCTGGAGGCTGGAAATCAGGTGGATGGATTGAGCGATCAACTCTACGGTCTGCTCAATTCGCCCGAATATTACACGATCTATCCGCCGGTTGCCCAGGGTACTTTCAGCCTGGCCGTCTGGCTGAGTCCGAACAGTTGGTACGGTGCCTCGGTCGTGATGAAGCTCATTTTACTACTTTTCGAGTTGGGTAGTGCATGGCTCATTTTACGCATTCTGCGCCACTACAAATTGCCGAAGACTCGCCTGTTTTGGTACTGGCTAAACCCCCTCATCATCATTGAAATTGTAGGGAATATACACTTCGAAGGGGCCATGATTAGCTTCTTGCTGCTGGCGCTCTGGTGTATGCTTCGCTCCCGTTGGGTGTACGCCGGAGGTGCTATGGCCTTATCGGTAGCCAGTAAGCTCTTGCCCCTTTTGCTGCTGCCTTTTCTCGTCAAGCGGTTGTGGCCAGCGTCGTGGTGGCCGGCCAGGTTGCGGCAGTCATCTTCTGTTCAACGAAAGAGGATACCTGCTTTTCTGGCCTTTGGCATTGTCTTTGCACTGGTGCTCAGCTTGTCTTTTATACCACTGGTGTTTGCCGGATTTTTTGACAACTTTGGCCGTTCTTTTGATTTGTACTTCCGCAGGTTCGAGTTCAATGCCAGCCTCTATTATTTAGCTCGTTCTTATGGCTATTGGGTTTATGAATCCAATCAAGTGGCCTACTATGGTCCACTATTCGGCAAGCTGGCTGCATTAAGTATAGTGATATACGCCGTTCTGGAAAGAGGCTTAAAATACAACCGATGGCAAAATATCAACTCCTGGCTATCTCTGCCCAAAGTCTGGATGTGGGCTTTCGTCATTTACCTGCTTTGCGCTACAACAGTACATCCCTGGTATCTGGCCGTACCCATTGTTTTATGTGTATTCACCCACTGGCGGTTTCCCATCGTGTGGTCTGCTTTGATCTGTCTCACCTATGCGACTTACCTGACCGATCCTTATGAGGAGCAGTTGTGGTTGGTGATATTAGAGTATGTAGGATTATCAGCTTATGTGATGTTCGAGCTTTTCAGAAAAAGATGGCGAATTCAATCTTAGCTAAGCTGCTATTTGCAGACCCAGATGAGCAACAGAGCTAAAACAAAGATTGCACTAGCTACAACTACCCAGTACTCCATCCTGGTACTGTTTCTAAGCAAATACTCAGTGCGCTTGCTCTTTTCGGTACTGCTTTTTCCACCAGGCAGATGCATTCCCTTAGGCCTATTCATGAAACGGTGCTTTTGGGAAGTTTGAAGCTTTCTATTTCTGTTTATGGCATTGATGGCGTGAAACTGCATGGTCAATGGGGTTTTACACCAATATGTACCTCCCTAATCGAATGGTCAAGTCCCTTCGATTAAGCAAGGAGAAAATTCGATATATGAAAAAGCTTAATTAGGCGAATTTTGATAAATCGCTTAAGCTTCTACCCGTTTATCCAGGCCATGGCGGCGGCTACTTCACGCCCATTGGGCGTTTCTACATCGGGTTCTACACCCACGCGCTCGTAGGGGCGAAAGCGTCTGAAAACGACAGTAGGTAAGCGAAAGTGGATGCCTAGGTGAGGCGTTTCGTATGGTTCTGTACCGCCATAGGCCAGGGCACCGTAGCTGTTTTGGCCAAAGCTGCGTACGCGACCGCCCATGCCCTGGCGCGAAACGAAGAGAAACTGCTCGGCAGCGCTAGCCGTGCGATAGCTCTGTAGAATAGCTACCTGACCCAGGCTGGCTTTGTTGTCGCGGATCAAAGTAGCTAAAGCTTCCATGTTGCTTTTACGCCCACCTCCGTTTGATCGCAGATCGATGACGATTTTGGAAAGCGTTGGCAGCTGAGTGCCCAAGTAGGTGTAAAATGAATCTAAAGACTCGGTGTGCGAACGACTAAAGCTAGAAATTTCTATAGTAGCCACGCCTTCTGAAACGATATTGAAACTAGCCGTTAGTGGTCTGGGACTGCTGACCTCTCGCTCTTCTCTACTTTCGGCCCTGGCTCTGAGGTGCTTGTCTGGCACTAGTTCGAAAAGTCGATTGAAATATCCTATACAATCAGTCTGCCCCAACTGGCATTGATCCTGTAGCTCGGTGCGCAGCTGCGCTAGTCCTTCTTCGTATCGTTCGCCAGCCTCTCGCTTGCTGAAATAGCTATAGCCCGGATGTTGCTGGGCAATGAGATCGACCGTGTAGTTTAAATCTTCCAGGCATGGGCATTCGTGCTCGGATGTACCCAGGCACAGCAGCCCGGTCAGTAGTATGAATGGCAATAGTCTCATGCCGCGAAAGTACAAGTTGTGGCTTAGACTTTTTAGGTTGCTCAGTTGATTTAACCTTCGGCCTTAATGACAATCCGTGTTTCTGTCTGCCCGCTGGAATCTTCAAGTAGTAGATAATAGTGGCCGGATAAAATGTTGAGAAATCGTACTCCCAGATTGATTTGCTGCCTGCCTGCGGGCAAATCCCTCGATGCCCAGGATCGAAGCAAGCGGCCATCCATATCGAAGAGTTTGGCTTTGAGTGTCGTAGGTGCTTCAGGTGTTAACTCGAGACGGATAAGATCAATAAATGGATTGGGGGAAATAACTAGTTCATTTAGATAATGGCTGCTGGGTAGCGTTTCTGGCTCCGGTGAATTGCGGTCTGCCTCTGGTTCGTCTCGACTGCTGTGACTGACGACCAATATGCCAAGTGTCATATTGCTTGCATCGTAGGGCGCATCCATACCCACCTCGCCTATATCGATGACACCGTCTATGATCGGGTAATTGCTCAAATCGATAGTTTTGGATTCGTAGCCGGTGTAGGTGAAGTCGACGATGTTCTTGGCGCAACTATCACAATGGCGGGAACCGTCTTCGAGAGAGGTCATAGCGTTCCAGTCTTCGTGGCAGGGTTCGGGTATGGTAATGCGTAGTGATTTGGACATAAGCTGGTGTGTTGGCAGCCACTCTGTGTGACTCGGTTCGAGCTATGGATGCCCCTACCTGCGGAAGTACACAAAAAGAAAACGACCTCTTCGATTTTTGGCACCTGGCCGACAATTGAACCTGTTTGTAGAAATGCTCGTTCCCTACTCGATGCCCGAATTGGGCAGCAAACCAAATAATGCAACCAGCCAAGATGAGACACAACCTTCTATTTTTCCTACTGCTATTTGCACTGGCCTGCGGCAGCGATGCTACCGATCAAACTGATGAGGCCGAAGACCAAGCTGCGGAAGAGACCACCGCAGATGTCCCGGCACCCGATGCCATAACCATCTCCCCCATGCCTGCGACCAAGAGCTATCCTGGGGCAGCTATTACGGGCATGACCTATGAAAACAACACCTTCAATTTTGAATACGACGGCGGTGCAGACGGATACGAACTGGCCCAGCAAACCTCTGATGCAACCCAGCTGATGTGTGCCAATAGCGATAAGGGGCAGCACATTCACCTGATTGTAAATGACGAGCCTTATGCGGCCAAGTACGAGTCGACCTTCGAATATGAACTACCTGATGGCGATCACTATATGTTGGCCTTCCTCGGCCGGTCTTACCACGAGTCTATCAAAGAACCAGCAGCGGCAAAAGCTATGGCTGTAACGATAGCCGATGGCGCCATAACGGCAAGCAGCGAAATAGACCAGCCGATGCTTTTCTACAGCCGCCCCAAAGGCAACTATGCAGGGGAAGATGCCGAGCGTGTCATGCTCGATTTTTACCCCATCAATGCCGAGCTGGGTGAAGACTACCAGGTGAAAGTAGAGGTGGGCGGACAAAAATTCACGGTCAACGAATGGCGTCCCTATTTTCTGGAAGGCCTACCCGTTGGCGACCATACCGTGACCCTGACTCTGCTAGACGCAAATGGCCAGGTGGTAGATGCGCCCCTGAACCCGGTGAGCAGAGACATAACGATAGGTATGTAAAGGTAGATGGTCTAATTATAAGATGCTGGCTTGCCGGCATCCTATAATTAGATGAGTTCTCTATTTTTGCGGCCTCATGGCCATCTATTTTGCTTCTGATTTTCATCTGGGTGTCGATGCACGTCTGACGTCTGTAGAGCGTGAGCGGCAGGTCGTTCGCTGGCTGGATAGCTGTGCACAGGATGCGGAGGCCATTTATCTGGTGGGAGATCTTTTCGAGTTTTGGTTTGAGTGGAGTAGGGTGGTACCCAGAGGATTTGTGCGGTTTTTGGGTGCCCTGGCCGATGTGGTCGATCGGGGTATTCCCGTTTATGTATTTACCGGCAACCACGATCTGTGGATGCAGGACTATCTGACCAGCGAGATTGGGGTTAAAGCTATATACCGGGAACCCCAGCGGATGCGTTTGCAAGGACGAGAAATTTTACTAGCTCATGGCGATGGTTTGGGACCCGGAGATAAAGGGTACAAACGCTTAAAGAAAGTCATGAACGCCCGCTGGGCCAGCTGGCTATATGCGCGTCTGCACCCCAATTTGGCGATGAGGCTCGCCTATTTCTTTAGCGGGAAGAGCAGGTCTGCGCAACCTCCTGAAGTAGATTTTTTAGGACCAGACGAGGAATGGCTGGTTGCCTATTCTGAGCGAAAGCTGGCCCAAGACCCCAAGCTGGATTACTGCATATTCGGCCACCGGCATTTGCCCATCGACTACACCTTAAGTAATGGAAAAAGCCGCTATCTGAACCTGGGCGAATGGCTACACTACAACAGCTATGTCAGGCTGGAAAATGGCGAAGCAGAGCTGCTGTATTTCGAGCGGGAAGCACCAAAGAATTGAGCATAGACTAATCTGACTATGCCATGCTGGCTTCGCTCGAAAAAGGTAAAAGAAGAGGTCGACATGTAGATTCATTTCCGTGTTAATCTGCTGCGCTTTAGCGCTCCGCGGAGTAGAATTCCGTCAGGATCTGTTGACATCGGTGGCATCCGCGTACTGTTTTGATCAAACTATGGTCGGTTTAGATGGGCTAATTAATAAAACTATTATCCAGTACTGGCGTACAGACGCCGAATACAGATTGTGTCCACCTGCGGAAGTACAGAATAAAAGGGAGGTCGACCCCAGACACAACCCCTTGTTTGCCAAATGAAATTTGCTTTTAGCCGTCATTTGTCGTACCTTTATCTGAACTGATTAACCCTGCTGTGGGTTAATGAATTTGCTGTATAAGCAAATATTCAGCCCTTAATCGTATCGATGGAAACCAAGAAAAGAGCCGCTAAAAAGAGCGAGGTCCCCGCGGTGAACCCTGCTCAAAATACCTTTGATCGCGATTCCATTTTACAGGATTACTATACTTGCTGCGTCAGCCGGGAAGTCAGTAAATATATTAGAAGGGATGTTCTGACGGGGCGTGCTAAATTTGGTATTGGTGGAGGCGGAAAAGAGGTGTATCAGGTGGCTATGGCCCATGCGATAAGGCCGGGCGATTGGCGGGCCGATTACTATCGCGGCCAGACGCTTATGTTGTCTTTGGGACTTACGCAGGTCGAAGATTTGCTGGCCCAGCTGTACGCCGATGCTGCTAACGATCCATTTAGCGGTGGTCGGCAAATGAACAACCACTTGGCTACGCCCACTTTTGATCCCGAAACCGGGTCTTGGAAGGCGCTGAAAAATAGCGTGCTCAATGCATCTAGCGGTACCTCACCCACGGGCGGTCAGATGCCCCGCGGACTTGGGCTGGCTTTTGCGTCTAAAGTTTATCGCGACCTCAACGATCAGCTGACCGACAATCCGCACAGCGATAATGGTAATGAAATTTGCTGGACTGAAATAGGCGATGCCTCCACCAGCGAAGGCGTTTTTTGGGAGTCGATCAATGCAGCTGGGGTGGTGCAAGCGCCCATGATCACGATTGTGGCTGATGATGGCTACGGCATATCCGTTCCCACTAAGTATCAGACCACTAAAGGGAGTATCTCGGCTGCCCTGGCCGGGATGCAAGCCGAAAAAGGCACGAACGGGCTAGATATTTACGAGATAGAAGGCTGGGACTATGAGCGGATGCGCAATCTATTTGTAAAGGCCGCAGATCAGTGTCGAGAAACCCATAGACCGGCTCTGATTCATGTTAAAGAACTGACTCAGCCATTCGGTCACTCGACCAGTGGATCGCACGAGCGCTACAAGGACGAAGCCCGCATGCAGTTTGAAAAGGACTGGGATGCTATTCGCCAGTTTCGTCTCTGGATTGAAGGTACGGATCGGGCCGAAAAGGCAGAACTGGACGAGATCGAAAAGCGTGCCATCCAAGATGTGCGCGAAGCGCGCAAGCGGGCCTGGAGCAACTTCACCGATCCGTTGACGCGCAAGAAAAATGAGCTGATCGAATTGCTGCAGCCCGGTGGTGCCGAGGCACAGGAGGTCCTAAACGAAGTAAAAGGCCTGGATATAGCCATGGAGTCTGAGCTGATCAGCATGGCCCGAAAAGCTTTGCACCTGGACGAAAAACTGGCGGGTGACAATGCACTTGCGACCTGGGTCAGTAAGGAGAGAGACCAGCTGAGCCGAACCATGAATGGTCAGTTAACGAGCGAAGGCCCTTTGTCGCCCTTGCAGATCAAGCCTGTTGCTGCTACCTATTCGGGAGATTCGCCCGTGCTGAATGCTTACGAGATATTCCAGCGATTCTTCGATGCCAAGTTTGCCGAGATGCCCGAGTTTCTGGCCTTTGGTGAAGATGTCGGCTACATAGGTGACGTCAACCAGGGCTTTGCGGGTATGCAGGAAAAATATGGCGAAGCCAGAGTATTTGATACAGGTATACGTGAGTGGACGATTTTGGGGCAAGCCCTGGGCTTGGCCATGCGTGGCTTGCGCCCAATAGCGGAAATCCAGTATCTGGACTACATCTACTACGCCCTGCCGCTGCTGGCTGATGATACGGCAACGCTTCGCTGGCGATCCAACAATCAGCAAAAGGCACCTATGATCGTACGAACCCGCGGCCACCGCCTGGAAGGTATCTGGCACTCCGGCTCTTTGCTGGCTCCATTGGTGCATAGCCTTCGCGGTATGCATATTTGTGTGCCGCGCAATGCGGTACAAGCCACGGGTATGTACAATACACTGCTATCGGGAGATGATCCGGCCTTGGTGGTGGAAGTACTCAATGCCTATCGCCAAAAAGAAACCTTGCCCGATAATCTGTCCGAGCACAAGGTGCCACTGGGTGTGCCAGAGGTCTTGCGCGAGGGCAACGACATTACGCTATTGACCTACGGTGCCTGCATTCGGATATGCCACACAGCTGTCGAGCGACTCCATAAGCTGGGCGTGGGTGTTGAGCTGATCGATGTACAGACGCTGCTTCCTTTTGATTTGGAGCACCGCATTGTGCGCTCTCTGCAAAAGACCAACCGCTTGCTGATTGTAGATGAAGATGTGCCCGGCGGTACGTCTGCCTACCTGCAACGCGAAGTACTGGAGACCCAGGGTGGCTATCGCTACCTCGATGCACCACCGAAGACCCTGACCGCCGTAGCCAATCGATCTGCCTACGGAGACAATGGCGACTACGCTTCCAAACCCCAGGTGGCCGATGTAGTCGATGCCTGCCTAGAGTTGGTTGCGTTTTAAGCTTACCGGGCGATTGCAGAAACTTCTTGCCAATTTTTCTCGTTGTCTACTTGTGGTCGCTCGTGAAAGAACGTATATTTGCGCCCGCTGTGAAAGGAAATTGTTTTCCTCAAGCATGCATAGACCTATGGTGTAATTGGCAACACAGCAGATTTTGGTTCTGTTATTCAAGGTTCGAGTCCTTGTAGGTCTACATTGATTTGTTTTAAAAGTGCTCTCTAGGTGTCTTTATGTGTCATTTGGAGAGCACTTTTTACTAAGAATCAAGGCTTTACAGCCCAATGGTCATTAGATACAGCTTAACGGAGCTGTTGGCCACTTTCGGAAGTTTTGTACTGGTTGTTGTACTGATTGCCTTTTGCTCTTTGGGAATTCAGTTACTTTCAATCA
>JBCDFE010000123.1:0-13622 GCA_039178745.1 Bacteroidota bacterium
AGCTGTGTTCGTTTGTGTGCGGGCACGCCAATAGTAGGTTGTATTGCCCACTAGAAACGGTATGACCTGGAGAAAGGAATCCGGTTGGGCGCTCTTGTTCATGATAAGGTCGGCAAAATCGGGCTGCGTACTCAGCTGAAAGTCGTAAGTCGTGTTGCCCTGATCTTGAACGCGGAGCACGGGACGTATATCGATCTTGGTGGCTCCGTCTTCGGGAAAAACCAGGGCGGGTCCCGGAGGAGTCGCCGCATCCAACTTAATCAGTTCAAGACTGATGGCGTCTGCGGCCTCACCACTGCCCATCTGCAAGTTGAGGTCATAAATACCTGCAGCAGCTTGATCCATATTGTAAATAAGCACTTGAAAACTGCCTCCTGGCCGGGGAAAGGCAGGTATGAAGGTGACCAATGCGCCAGCTGGAAGCCCTTGTAAATTGGGGGTAAGCGGAAGAGAAGCCCCACCTTGACTACTGCTTATGAGCGAGAAAACGAGCTCATCTTCCGGGATGGAAAAACAACTGGACTGGCTAGTACTCGTAAGCGCACTAAGGCTGATATCTACCGGGCCAGTGTTGCTGACGATACTAAAATCGAGTGGCGATACCTGATAGAAAACATTATCGCTGGCCCGAACCATAATTCGAGCCTCCGTCGTCGTCAGGCCCAATGGCAAAACAATCTCGGACAGGCCGTCATTTTCTTCACCTTCAGCCAGCAAAGTGAAAGTGGTGCCCCCATCGGTTGAAATATAGATATCGACCAATTGACAATCGATCCCATTGGCATCGGTACCCGCAACATCCCACTGCACCTGGGCAACTTGCCCGTCGCTCCACTGATTGCCATTTGCCGGATCTGTAACCAGAAAAGGGCCGTGATTGCCATCTACTGTCAAACGGATTTCGTCTTCGCCTGTACAGCCATACATTTCGTTACTGTGCCGAACCGTCAGTCTAAAATTTATGAAGCGCTCTACCTGTGGTGACTCTTCCCAATCGGAGTCAACACCCGCCAGAACATCTTCCAAGCGGGGCAGAAAACGCTCTGGAGAGTCAGTCGCTGGAAACGATCGAAAAAGCGGCCCAACCTCACTATCGCCTTGCGGAGGCATAGGTGCCTGACCCGGATCGAACTGTTCCCAATTGTAGCTGATGCTCTCTGAACCAGTGGCTTCGCCCTTCAGCACCAGGGGTGTGCCAAAAGGTATGCGCTCATCGGTCTGTGGCGTGAGGACCGGCTTGTTTAGACCATTGTCGATGAGCGTCGCGCAAGCGCTTCCAGCTAAGACTGGATCGTTTAGAAATTCACGGATTTCCTTAATGCTCCTCCCTTGAAAATACTGATCTGGAAACGGCTGCACATTGGGTGCGCATATACCGCTATAACTCATAATCGTACTGCCGCTTCCCGGCTCCACACTCGAGATCCCATCAAAAAAGCAATTGTTATTTTGCGTATGGCCAGCTCCTAACTGATGCCCCATTTCGTGGGCGACGATGCGTTCCAGAAAGTCGGCATTTTCACCCTGACTTTGAATAGTCACCGCCTGTCCCTTCCGAAAAGAACATGGACTAGCCACAAACGCAACACCCGAGCCACCGCCGGGTGTAGAGCTGTATACATGACCGATATCGAAGGCCGACGAGCCGACGGCACTGTCTAAAACGCCTATGCTTTGATTGAATAAATCATTGAGTGAATTACTGGTAAAAGGGCTGTCAGCTGCGCTATAGAAATATAAATCATCATTATTAGCAATAAGCATAAGCCTCAATCCAAGCTCCTGAGTAAAGATGGCGTTCAGTCGATTTACGCTCGTCACCACAGCAGATTGCACTAGGCCCGACTGGGATTCATCGAAGGCTCCATAGAAGTTGCTGTACGCGTCTGTGCATGCGATAGCTGTACGATATTGCAGCAACTCGCATCCAAAAGTTGAAGTACTAGATCGACCAGAACCTTGGTGCACTGGACGATGATCTTCCGAAAGTGTTCGGCATTCGAAGGCATGTTCTGGGTGGAGCGCAGATGCCGCTGCGTAGGTCCGGTACAAAGACATATTGCCATCACTCAAAGGATCGATATACATCTCAGGTCCTTGACCACCTCTCACTACAGCGTGAAAACCGCGTTCTGTCCAGTCTAGAAATACCTTACGGCTGGGTTCGTCAAGCCCTACGCCATACCAGGTACGAATATGAGAATAGCGCGCTAACCCATCTGGCTCACTGATATCGTAGCCCACGATCCGAAAACGGTGATTGCTTCCATCGGGATAAGGAATACTGATGATAGTCTCGCTCTGGGCTGCCGAGATAGAACGCTCGTGAGGCGCCGACCATAGCAATTCGTGCAAAGCATCGGTATTTGCCCGCAGCACGCGCGTGTCTTCAGCAAATCTGCTTCGATCCACATCAAAAGTAGCATCTTCGTCCGTCCACAAGCGCTCTTGAGCAGATAGGGTTTGTATGCCCAGTAAGAGTGCAGTGAAGATTAGACTTCCGCGGGCCTTCAAGCGTATGGCCATATAACGAGTGTAACTCATCGATGCGAGTTTAGGACAGGAGAAGACAGCCGTTGGGTAAATTACAAAATAATAGTATTGTCAAAATGATCAGGATCGATCATTTTTGAAATCCAATAAAGTAGAAAGGTGTTTTATGGGTAGCATCTCCAAAGCTATTACGAGTTTTCAAACCCTTTGAAATCATGAAAAGCTATTTGCTACTTGTTCTATACGCTTTGACCTTCAGCAGCTGCGTTACCTCTTACTACAGCGGTTATTATCCTGAGCTCGACATAGAAGGGGTCGAAAGAGTTGCTTTCGACGATTTAAAGCTGGAACCTACACACGATTTGTACGATTATCGCTTCAACATTATTCATCAAATAGGAATAGAAGATAACTGGCGGCCCATAGAAGCTCATCACCCGCTTGGTATGCGCCTGGGTAACGGATTGTTTTTCGACCTCAACAGAAATCTAACGCTGAATCTGTTCAGCTTGCTCGATCTGCCCAGCGATCGAGGCGTCAGCCTGCAAGTGACGGAGAGTCTCGTCATGCCAGATGTTACGACCGAACACCGGATAAGTCCTTATGAATACTGCTACGCAGACGAGAGCGGGCCCGCGAGTGAATATTGTATTACTTACATGAGAAGAACAGGAGGAATAGAAGTACAAGAAAACAATCGCCATCGCTACACCATCCGAGAGGAAAGCGGTGGCATCGAGTTACTACTTCCCAATGGTTTTCTCACTGACCGGATTGCCCCCATGGGAGATGGGATGTACACCCACAGGCTCAAGCGTGAAATAGTAGATTTCGTTCCTATACCCAACGGGGTCCGCGCAAAGGATTTTTACATCGTCCTCACACCCGACAAGAAAGAAATTCAGATATATAGAGGGAAAAATAAAGAGCTGCTGTTGCGTATGCTAAAAACAAAGGATCAGCTATTCATTGTGGCCGAAAATGGCCGGGGTATCCGCATACAATATTCAGAAAACCAGCTATCAGCTCGCGGTAGAAATATTGATAAGGTGGACATAGTCTGGGAGCGGGACTTGTTTATTAATTAATCCTTTTGAAAAGTCTTAATCATTCAAATTTATATATTTATTAACAACCAACTAACATCAGATTAGGCTCACTAATCTTGAAAAATCTGCAAACCAAAGTAATTCAAAAAAGCCATTAATATCACAATAAAAACAACAGCCAAAATATAAAATTTAAAAACTAGCATTCGATATTTATCCTCTAAGGAAACACCTTTCCGAAACAAAAGAGCAGTTAGAAGAAAATTAAGAAGGACTATAAAAACCACGGGAATAATCTGACTATTCACCCTCATAAACAACCACATTGTACCTGAATAGCCTACACCAACAGCTAATCCAACAGAATAATTAGCTAAAACTTCAGCAAAGTATGTAAGTCTTTTGTTTCTAAACTTAGAAGCAGATATAGAATGAGAATTTTTCTTGAAAAACTTATCGCTCTCGTTATTAGCTTGCCTCAATGACCCAACGATTACAGCGGTAAGCAAAGTTGTACTGCTGACTACACTAGGTATATCTATCTTCCAAATACTCAAAATCAGCTGAAATGGATAAGTCAAGTATTTTGATAAGGTATCGGCAAAATCTATAAAAAATTTGAAAAAAGACAGCCATTTTGGAGCAACTAGCTTTATATCAATTCCAACATTTATTAACGAAATAGCGTTCATCAATATCGACAGAACTAGCCATGGCTTCAACCATAATTTACTTTTAAAAAAATTCCAATTGCTATCTAGAATCGCTAAATTATCCTCAGGAATAGAGGATGCATTAATAATTTTCGAGCTATCTGTAATAAAATCAGCATATACCTTTCCCCAATAATCTTTAATTTTTTCAAATGGGACAAATACGTCACTTTGGTTAATATGACCAATTTTTTTAAACATTGTTGAATCTACATCATTACTATCTAAATCATAGCATCCGCTATAAAAACGTATAAGACTAGAAGCCAGCTTATCGTGTTCATCAAGCACAAAAATTTCAGCAACATTACCACCAAAATAAACATCTTTGCCTATTTTGAGAGCATTACTTACCGTGCTAAAACGATGGATATAGAAAAATTTATCCTTCATATCTGGGCCACCGATCAGCATAGGAGAATCTTGCTTTAATCTGACTACGCATTCGGAAACCTTAGTAATCGACACATCGTTTAGGCGAATAAGTCGCAAGGGTTTTTTACTTATACAAACTGTGACAGCAACGTTGTCAGGTATTTTTGAATCAGAGAATCCATATATCCCACCTACTTCAAACATTTTCTATTTTTTCCAATCATTGTGTCTTATCCCATACCAGTTATGAGGTGCGTAATCGAATTCGAAGGTTTCGATAAAAGTAAGTCCGACTTTTTGCAAGACTTTATTTGAGCCCAGATTATCAACTTGAGCACCGGCATAAATCTGTTGGAGCTTTAATATCTGAAAACCATATTTCAGCGACTCCAGGGCAGCTTCGGTTGCTATGCCCCTACCCCAGAACTTTCTCTTTAAGCGATATCCCAGATCGTAGTAATCCATATCTGTTCTGACCGTACGCTCGTACTTTAAACCCGCCCACCCGATAAATTCCTCAGTCGATTTATCTAGTACGGCGAATCTGCCGATACCGTCTTTTTCATATTGGTCTCTGATGTACTTGACGGTTGATTCCGCTTCCTCTATACTGCTAATGGGTCTGTTACCTAAATAGCGATGCACTTCGGGATCCGAATCCAGTTCAAAGATGCCTTGCACATCATTTTCCTGAATGCCTCGCAGTATTAGTCTATCGGTTTCAATGAAAGTGTCCATTTCCCTACTCACTTAGTGCGTGCCATTTTTCCAAAATCTCTTCCTCCCCGAGCATCAGCGATCGTTCGCCTGTCAGTATGTTGTCTCGTCTTTCCTGGGGAACAGCCTCAGAATACCACCAAGCTTTTGTGTCCATCACGGTTTCGGATAACGGTCTGAAGCTCAGGCCAGCGGCAATGGCTCTCCTGTTATCGCTCTTGGACATACCTGCGTATTCTGGCAGCTGAATGACCCAGGGCTGAATACCAATGATCTCGTTCTCTTTCAGAAAATCAACATCATCGATCTGGATATAATTGACTGGAGAGTTGTAGCTGGCATGGACACCGTGGACAAAAGCATTAGTTGTCATCTCGAAGCCCGGACCAGAACCATTGTAGATGCCTGCTGCCTTGTTTTCACCCAGCCTGATCATCCACTGAGCAAGATCGCGGACATCAATGTACTGCACCACTTCATCTCTGGCACCTGGAATGATAATATCGCCGCCTCTTTCCAGTCGGGCTAACCAGTAGGTGAAGCGGTCGGTGCGATCACCGGGGCCAACGATCAAAGTGGGCCTGACTATAATGGATCGGTCGGCACCAAAGGCATCTATGGTAGCTAATTCGGATGTAGCCTTCATGACACCATATTCGAAGGTAAAGCGCTCATCTTCTGTTACCCCATCCGGTATTTCGGTAACCACGGATCGGCTTTCGGAAAAGTCATCGCCCGTGTACGGATAGTAGACACTTATGGAAGAAGTATACATGTAGTAGCCGACATGCTCGGCCAGCAGTTGGGCGGTATCTTCTGTCCATTTGGTCTTCCGTCCAGAGTTGTCGATCACTACATCCCACTGCCTGTTTTTTAGAGCTTCCAGATTGTCTTCTCGATCTCCGACTAGCTGCTCGACATTGGCAAAAATTTCCGGATGAACGGTAGGCGCTGTCCTTCCCCTGGTGAATATGGAAACCTCGTGTCCTCTTCGCAGGGCGTATTCGACTTGGTGAGGTCCCAAAAAGCTGGTTCCGCCCAAGATCAGAATCTTTAGTGGCTCATCGCTTTTCTCTATTTCAGCTAGACCTCCTAGTGGATTAGACTGGACCAGCGGGGCCAAACCCAAAGCTAATCCTGTGCCGAGAAACGCTCTTCTGCTCTTTTTCATTGGTTGTTGATTTGAATGGACAAGAGCGGTAAGATAGGGGGATTCTGGTATTCGGTCTACTACCTGCTTACCAGATCGAGTGGGTACAGCTGGTCTTGATACATATTGCCATCGCTAGAGGTAAAGGTCACGCGCAATTGGTAGAACTGCTCTTTGGGCAGATCGGCAGTTGGGAGATAATCTGCCAGGGAAAATGTTTTAGTTACTGTTCCGGATACGGTTCCCAGGGCGGTCTCATCGACCAGAACAACATCTCTTATGGGTATCCATTCGTTTTTGAAGTGCCGCAGCCAAAAGCGAACGCCACCCTCGTCTGCACTGATGACCCTATGGCCTGTACCAGCATGGTATTGTGCTCGTACGGTGATGCTATCGCCCAGGGTGAGCTGTTCCAGTTCTTCCTTGTTCAGCATTCTGGCGTAGGGGGCGATAAGTGGCTCTACTACCAGATGGAGATGATCTTCAAGTTGCTCATTAGCTGTAGAAGTCACCTGGATGGTCACCTCGCCTGGTTTTAGGGCCGTCATCATCCCCTGACCGTCTACGGTTGCAATCTGCTCGTTGCTGCTGTTCCATGATAGTCTTTGATCATCGGCAAATCTGGGGCTTACAAGGGTTTGTAGTTGGGCTTGTTGTTGCTCGACCATTTGCAAAGTATCGTGTTGCAGTTCGAGAGTTTCTATTGGTAGCGCATACCAGTCTATAATTGTTAATTCCAGGCTTGTCGACAAGTGATTTGGAGCACGACTTGTGGCAATGATGGTAGCAGACTGACCGACCTGGCCGATGGCACGAACAAAACCACTCTCATCTACCTGCAAGACGGATTCATTACTTGAAGACCATTGAATGTGTCGATTTGCATTGACTGGTTGTACTTGCGTGGTTAAGGCAATGGAAGTTCCCGCTCTGACCGCCGCAGTCTGGGAAATAATCTCTAATTCTTCGGGTGGCACCTCATCGGTATCGACGGTACTGTTGATGGGTGGAGCTTGAATAACTGTAGTCTCGCCATTTCGCCAGTGGACCTGAACGCTTTCGATTTTCTCTGTTTCTCCAAAACCAAAGTGAACAATATTGAGCAGACTTTGCGAGAACACCTCTCCGGAAGAGCCTACCCTTTTTCGGTACTCGGCACCGCCTGCTTTCACGATGACTTCTGCTGAGATGGCATCCACATTCGAGACCGGCGCATAGCCAACTTTTACCAGGAGGTAATTGCCCAATTGATCAGCACTGCTATTGCCGTATAAATACCACTCGCCGTTTTCAGAACCGTTGAGTAAATCGAGATCGCCATCCAGATCAAAATCGAAAGCTTGCCCCATATCGCCGTTTCCCGGTCCGCCTATATCATTGGCCCCATGGATGCTGACCGCTTCAAAATGATCCTGGCCCGTATTGAGCAGCATCAAGTCGGAGGAGCGGTTGCCGATAAAACCCCAACGGTAGACGAAGATGTCCTGATAGCTGTCGTTGTTGAAATCCCCTACGGTGACGCCTAGTGCATTGCCACCTGCCGGCAAGTTCC
This sequence comes from Bacteroidota bacterium, assembly GCA_039178745.1. GTDB lineage: Bacteria > Bacteroidota > Bacteroidia > Chitinophagales > Saprospiraceae > Neolewinella. The sequence goes on from JBCDFE010000123.1 coordinate 8,050, forward strand.
AGTCTTTGGAAATATCAGTAAAAACACCATCTTGATTGCGCAGTAGAATGTCTTGTTCGTTTCGATTTTGGGGCTGGAAAGCCGGTTTAACTGCAGTGACGCCCGACAAGCTGAAGTTGTAGGACCAAAAGATGTCTCTTTTGCGTACCAATGCAGCCTTCCAGCGGTTGTTGCCCAGGTAGCCGATGTACAGTCCGCTGGTTGCAAAGGTATCTGGAAATCCTATGGCCATGGATCGATCGAATTCAAATTCTTCGCCTGATTCAACCAATGTGCCGTTGGGTTTTTCGCCCAAAATGATCGGATAGGTTCTGCCTCGGTAGATGCCCTGAGCGAGGTAGTAATAATCGTGCAATTTGACGGTTCCCTCCGCTTCAAACTCGAAGGTATCGACCCCTTCGTAGCCACGGGTCTTGATCGACATTTTCTGATTGGGGAGGTCGACATCCAGTGAAGGCGACTCGCCCCGGCCACCTTCGAAGGCTTTTCCCCTGGCCAAGTATAGATCCAGGTCGCCATCGTTGTCTATATCGATATCAGCTACGGCATTGACCCCACGATATTCTGGTAGATTTGGCAGGGCCGTTTGGGTGAAGTCTGTGAAGGTAAAATCGCCATTGCCTAACCAAATCGATAATGGCCCATAAAGCACGATGTCATCGATCTGATCACCATTGATGTCTGTGATGAGCACCCGCGACTGATGGACATCTTGCAAACCTGGCACTTCTTTAAATTGGAAAGTTCCGTCTCCCTGGTTATCGTAGAAGAAATGCTGGGGCTTTTCTTGCATCAATCCCGTTTCGTTGACCAAGAGCAGGTCCAGATCACCGTCCAGATCAAAGTCTGACCAGCGAGCCGCTCGTCCTCTTCCTCCGCGGTCGATACCTACATCGCCGGTGAAACGAATCAAGGTTCCATTGTCGTTTCGATAAAAGTTGGCCTTGGAAGGGTTGGTGCCATTGCCACCGCCCTGGCAGACAACGAGGTCGAGATCACCATCGTTGTCATAATCGCCAGCGGCCGTACCGTGGAGGTCGTGCATAAACCAGCGAGCAAGATTTCTGTCGTGTTTAGTTACTGTGCCATCGCCATTGTTCCAGTAGAGTTTGCTGCTTTCCGCGTTATGATTGTTGACGATGAAATCGTAGTCGCCATCTTGGTCGATGTCTGCGATGGTTGGTCCGCCGTACTTGATGGAACTGACTTGATCCACCCCAGCGCTATGTGTCATGTCTACATATTCCGGGATAGTTAGTCCGCTTATGTCTTCGAACCAAATTCGGTTGAGGACGATGTTCGCATCGCGTACTTGAAGTCTAAGCTCCACCTCTCCGACATATTCAAATTGCACGAGGGCGTTGAGCGTTTGCAGGCCTGAGTCAGGTACATTCAGATTATCGGCTATCAGCGTATTGGTGGCATATAGGCTTATGCTGCCGTAGCTGTCCATGCATTCGAGATCGAGAAAGACCTTTTTAACCAGAGTGCCCTCGACCTCATAATCGAGGATGAGTGGAGTTGCGCCACTTATGGTTTGAGGTAGAGGCCAGGCTGATGTCTCGAAGTTTTGAATGAGTGCGCATGTGGAAAACAGCGCTATGCCTAAGCTGACAATGAAAAGTCGCATGGTGGTTTGTACTTACTGAATGATCGACTAGGCTAAGTAAAGCAAACCCGAGCTCGATCGTGATTTTCCGACTCTATTAAAACTGTACAGGGGGGAAGAGATGGCTTTGAATTAGATTTGAATATGGACACATACAAAAACGCACTTGCCGGGCTATACCAGCAAGTGCGCATGAATTATTGTGATTCAAATTCGACCAAAGGGCCAGAATTAAATTTTTACGGTAACACAACCGCATCAATTACGTGAATTGTGCCATTGGAAGCGTTTAAGTCGGTCTGCGTAATATATGAGGTATTTCCTTGAGCGTCGACCAATGCAGGTCTGCCATTTTTGATGGTCGCTGTGAGTGTCGCGCCTGCTACGGTCTTCATCTGAAAATCTCCACCGGTAGCCTCGATGGCCATGACCAGCATCTCAGCGGAGATTTTTGTCGGTATGACGTGGTATGCGAGAATGGTGGTGAGCTGGTCCTTCGCTTCTGGCTCCAACAGCGACTCTACTGTTCCTGCGGGAAGATTAGCAAATGCCTTGTTGGTCGGGGCGAATACGGTGAATGGTCCGTCTGACTTTAGCGTACTGACCAGATCAGCAGCTTGTACTGCGGCGACCAGGGTGCTAAAATCATCAGCGGATGCGGCGATGTCTACGATGTCCCTATCGTGATTGTAGGATACGGTTCTTGCCGTTCTATGGTTGTTGCCGCCACATTGAGCGAAAACAGATTGAGCGGATACACAAAGGCCCAAGAAGGCGATTAACAGCATTTTTTTCATTGGTAAATTGGTTTTATTTGAGAGGTAAAACTCCCGTGTTAAAAACGGTTGACATGGAGATCTACAGGGAAAAATTCAGCTTGGATTTTTTGTGGGTCATTTTTTTCATTTTTTTCTTGAAGGCCGCTGAGCGTAGAAACTATAGGCTAGGCAAAAAGGCCGATTGAACAAAAACATCGAGCCAGAGTTAGAGGTCCATGCTTTCCAAGCAAGCTTACCAACGTATATGCGATCAGTTACAGGCCCATGATCAGGCTTGTATACCGCTCATCTACGATCATTATGGAGATGCACTCTATGGTGTCATCTATCGGATTGTAGGTCGAGAAGAGGACGCCGCAGAGGTACTGCAAGACACTTTTGTAAAAATCTGGAAGAACGGAGCTGCCTATGACCCCGAGCGAGGCCGGCTATTTACCTGGATGATCAACATCGCCCGCAATCTGGCCATCAATAGACGTAACTCTAAGGGATTTCGTCAACAGACCGACGTCCAAACCGACGAAAAACTGGTATATCTATCTGATCGGTCGCGCGAAACGGTGCCCGAAACTTTAGATGCCAAAGGAATGCTCCAAAAGATTGACGAGAAATACCGAACAGTGATCAGCTTATTGTACTTGCAAGGCTACACCCAACAAGAAGTAAGCGATCGCCTTCGCATACCCTTGGGTACGGTTAAGTCGCGGGTAAAAATAGGCTTGCGGGAGCTTAGAAAATGGTACGACTTCGATACCACCGCTGCGCTATTAGCCGCTTTCGCCTTAGCAGAATAGAAAAGATGAACGAAGAACTGAGGGGCATATTGGAATCTGACTTATTGGAACGCTACTTGCTTGGTGAGGTGAGCGAGCAGGAGAAAGCGAAGGTGCTGGAGCTTCGCCGCACCTCGCCTGAAATCAGGCAGGCACTGGATGAGCTGGAAAAAACCCTGGAGCAGGTGGCCCTCGAAGAGGAAATCAAATCACCTCCAGGCCTTAGGGATAAAATACTTAGACAAGACTACAATCCTGCACCAAAGACAACTACAAGTCAGTCTAGTTATTTCTGGCTGGCCTATGCTGCTGGTCTGCTATTGATTGGAGGTAGCGTCTGGTTTTGGCAGCAGCAGCGCATCAATGAGCTGGAGACACAAGCTACTGCCTATTCCGAGCAAATCGCTCAATTGGAGTCAGATTGCCAGAAAACAAATCGCGAACTAGCGCTCATCAACGCACCCGATACACGGCCAATGATCCTCAAAGGCACAGACTATGCACCTGGCAGCGCGGTCATCGTATACTGGAATCCCTCCGAAAAGGCCTGCCTACTGCGCGTAGCGGACCTACCCGATATTCCCGCAGATAAAACCTACCAGCTCTGGGCTGATATCGATGGCGAAATGAATAGCCTCGGCACTTTCGATCACCAATCCGCCAGAGATCAACTGGTCGCCATGGCTTACCTAGATCATGCCGAGTCCCTCAACGTGACCGTAGAACCAGCAGGCGGAAATGATCATGCAACGGTGAGTACGTTGTCGGCGGTAGTGGGGATTTGAGGGGGAAATGTTGAAGACACTTTTTTGTCAGTAATGGTACACTAGCACTTGTGATAGAGCATTCATGACCATCTTCACTCCTTATTCATAGGCTTTTATTTTGCCCTTCAATTCTCGCTTCACACCAGCTTCCCATTCGTTTTTTAAAAGGCTCAGCAATATAATATCTATTCTTTTTCCTTCAATTTCACTTGGCAGGAACCCCCTAAGTTTGCCTTCAACTTTGCACCCTACACTTTCCATCGCTTTAAGACTTCTTACATTCAACTCACTCACTCCAAACCCGATTCTTTCAAATTTCAACTCGTCGAATAAAAATTCAAATAATACATATTTACATGCTTTATTCAAATCTGTACCTTGAAATTTTTCACCTACCCAAGTATGGCCTATTTTTATATTTTTAAGCTCATTACTTACATCATAAAGGCGTGTCATTCCTGCTAGTTTATTGGCACGCAAGTCTTTTATTACCAAAGGGTATTCAACTTTCTCTTCACGTTTCTGAAGAGCATTTTTTATGTATGACCTGAAGTTTTCTCGGCCAAAGCCCTTTTCAGTAAAAAATCTCCATATCTCTTTACTGTTCGATATGTGAAACAATTCAGATTCGTGTTCTTCACGCAGAGGAGTGAGTTCAACCGTTTTATTTTTTAGATTATACTCTTTTTCGAAATGAAACATGATATTTATTCTACTGCTCTTGTTAATGTCCACAGCATCGTACTATCGAACCTTCACCTGATAGCGCCTTGTCTACGCCTATTGTTTGGGCGGTGGGGTATTTGATGGCTTTTTATTGCAAACATTTTTCACTTTTTTCTCCATACAATAAAAAGGATGCTCTCGGTTAGGAAAAATAACCGCTCCACGAAGGAAGTATTGTCGTTTCTTATAAAACTTTAGGACTCGTGCATTTTGGCTATAAGCATCTAATCTTATAGATGTATAACCATTTTTAACTGCAAAATTTTCAGCAAAATCCATTAGCATTTGAGCGTATCCATTTCGTTGATGTTTTGGGCTAACTACAAGCCTATGAATAACTAACACTTTTGAGTCATCAAATTTCCAATTCACATCTACATATTGAGATTCTTGCTCTTCGCTAATATTGATTGCTCCAATTATTTCTGCTTTATTTTTAACCAAATATAAGACACCTTTCTTTAGATCATCTTCAATAATTGCCTTAGTCGGATAACTTTCAACCCACTGATAAATACCTATTCTTTCTAAATCGATTTTTGCATGCAAGTATATTTCAAGTAGATTATTCAAGTCGCTTAACTGCCCTTTAACTATTACAGGTTGGTCAATTTCCATAAGATTTGTATCCATATTGTGTTGTTGCATGAAGATTTGGGAAAAATGGATGCTTACAAGGTCACCTGCTCGCTGTTGAATTTTTTCAACTCCTAGCTTTTATCTGGCATAACAATTAGTCTATTTTTATCATTATAAAACATTTTCATTTTTTCACTATACCATTTTTCTAAATCTTCTTTTAAGAATAAAACTAAATTATCTGAACCCTCTTTATTTAGTTCAAATTCTAAAGGAACATGTTCCTTGTATTGTCTATTTTTCTTTAACCACATTTTATCCCTAAAAAATTCAATTTTAT
>JBCDFE010000124.1:0-13543 GCA_039178745.1 Bacteroidota bacterium
AGAAATAGTACCCTGCTTACCTGCACCTACACCATCATCGAATTTGTACTTCAGGATGTAGCCCTGGTCATACAATATTTCAGTCATGCTCTTTTTCAGCTTGGATGCTGGAATAGTAACTACGCGGTGGCCTGCCTGTTGGGCGTTGCGGATGCGCGTCAAATAATCAGCAATAGGATCAGTTACTGCCATTTTTTATGTTATTGCGCCCCAGGGTATTCGCGACCAATCGAAGTCGGGAACCACAAGGGCTGTTATTTATATGGTTTTGCGGCAATACCGCAAAAAACTCTTTACCAAGAGGCTTTGCGTACACCTGGAATTTTGCCTTCAAGTGCCATTTCGCGGAACTTGACACGACAGATACCAAACTTGCGCATATAACCCTTAGGACGGCCAGTCAGACCGCAACGGTTGTGCAAGCGAACAGGATTGGAATTTCGTGGAAGCTTATCCAATTCATCCCAGCGGCCTTCTGCTTTCAACTGCTTGCGCAGATCAGCATACTTAGCGACCAGCTTTTCGCGCTTGCGCTCACGTGCTATGAGAGATTTTCTTGCCATGGTTATGGATTTTATCCCATCGAGCTATGCTCAACAGAATAATTAGTTATTCTGATTTTTAAAGGGCATGCCCAAAGACTTCAGTAAAGCCAGTGCTTCAGCATCGGTGTTGGCGCTGGTTACGAACGTGATGTCGTAGCCAGTAATTTTTGATACATCGTCCAGGCTCAATTCCGGGAAGATGATTTGCTCAGTTACACCCATCGAGTAATTGCCGCGGCCATCAAAACTCTTGTCGTTGATGCCTCTGAAGTCGCGTACACGTGGCAGCGCAATTGAGATCAGACGGTCTAAGAACTCGTACATGCGCTCGCGCCTTAGAGTAACTTTCGCACCGATGGTCATACCGTCGCGAAGCTTAAAGTTAGAAACCGACTTGCGCGCTTTGGTAGGAACAGCTTTCTGACCAGCGACAATGGTCAACTCCTTTAAAGCATTCTCTGCCAGCTTCTTATCTTGTGTAGCCAGACCTACACCTTGGTTGATGCAGATCTTTTCCAAGCGAGGAATTTCCATCACGCTCTTGTAGGCGAACTGTTCGCGCAATGCGGGACGTACTTCTTCCTGATACTTCTTTTGTAGTCGTGGTTGATAAGACATTACGCTAGAGTATTTCCTGTTTTCTTTGAATAGCGCTCCAATTTGCCGTCATCATTAAGACGACGACCTACGCGCGTTGGTTCACCTGATTGTGGATCTACGAGCATCAGATTGCTCAAGTGGATCGAAGCTGGACGATCTACGATTCCTCCCTGGTCATTTTCCGATGGGCGGACGTGCTTCTTGCGAATGTTAACGCCTTCTACGATAGCCCGGTTGGTCTTGGGAAAAACCTCTAGAACCTCGCGCACTTCGTCTCCTTTGTCTGCACCGGAAATAACAACCACCTGATCGCCTGCCTTAATCTTCAATTTAGGAGCGAACCGCTTTTGCTTGTCTTTATATGTCTTGTTTGCCATTATTATATTTTTTATAAAATGAAACTTCGTTTCGTTTTACAATTCTATAAAACCTCAGGTGCCAGTGAAACAATTTTCATGTACTCACGCTCGCGCAGCTCACGAGCTACAGGGCCGAAAATACGAGTCCCTCTGGGTTCCTCATTGGCATTGAGCAGTACAACGGCATTATCGTCAAAACGAATGTAGGAACCATCACGACGACGCACCTCCTTTCGGGTGCGAACAACTACGGCCTTAGAAACTTGACCTTTCTTGATGTTTCCACCAGGAGAAGCCTCTTTAACTGTAACTACGATTTGATCGCCTATTCCGGCGTAGCGGCGCTTAGAGCCACCGAGCACGCGAATACAGAGCACCTCTTTGGCACCACTATTATCGGCTACACGCAGACGAGATTCTTGTTGGATCATGGTAACTTATCTTTTGAGATCGCAAGCCAGCGTAAACTGGACTAAGCGACTTACTTGGCTTTTTCAATGATTTGGACCAAGCGCCAGCGCTTCCGTCTGCTCATTGGCCGGGTTTCCATAATTCTGACTGTATCGCCTATACCGCAGTCGTTGTTTTCATCATGAGCGATGAATTTCTTCGACTTCTTTACGTACTTACCATAGATCGGGTGCTGAAGACGGCGCTGTACAGACACGGCAATGGTCTTGTCCATCTTGTCCGATACGACAACACCAATACGAGTTTTGCGCTCATTTCTTTGCTTAGTCACCTCTTCTTCAGCAACGGCAGGAGCGGCTTGTTCTACCACTTGCTCGACAACCGGGGTTTGCTCGGCTGCTTCGGCAGCTGCATTTTCCATTGGGGCTGCCGTTTCTTCAGCCTGGTTTGGTTGAGTTTCTTCAGTATTCATAGCAAATTACTTTTTGGCGTTGCGACGACGACTGCGAATACGATCACGCCTGGCATGTACTTCATCGCCTGCGGCTTCGAGCTCACGGCGGCGTACTTCTGTGCGCATACGTGCAATGTTGCGACGAGCGACCTTCAATTCTCCTGGCTTATCCAGGGGAGTAACTCGATGCTCAAACCGCATTTTTGCATAAGCCTCGACCGACTCTTCCAGTTGGTTCTGGAGTGCGTCGTCGGCTAAGGCTTGCAATTCGTTGGTTGCTTTTTTAGCCATTTTGCTTCAATTTGAGACACAAAATCTTGCGCCTTTTAAAATATTGCCGCACTGCAAGCAGGCGGTCTTTTTATTTTTCTGCCCCAATACTTTTGAGGACTTTTAGGACTTCCGCGGGTCGAAACACTAACCACCTGCGAAAGTCTGCCCATCGCTACACAGATCGAAAGGCATGGACTAAGGAAATCACTTACCCTTGAAAATCAGGGCGAGTTACAATCTTAGTCAATACAGGGAGTTTTTGTGCAGCTAGGCGAAGTGACTCTTCAGCTACCTCCTGGGAAACACCATCGATCTCAAACATGATACGACCAGGTTGCACATTGGCTACCCAATAATCCAGGGCACCCTTACCCTTACCCATACGCACTTCAAGTGGCTTGCTGGTGATGGGCTTGTCGGGGAAGATGCGAATCCACACTTTACCTTCACGCTTCATGTAGCGTGTCATGGCAATACGAGCAGCTTCGATCTGCCGGTTGGTGATTCGGCCACTATCTAGACTTTTTAGTCCGAAAGTACCGAAAGCCACGCGGCTTCCACGTTGAGCTAGGCCCCGATTACGGAGCTTCTGCTGCTTGCGATATTTCGTTCTTTTGGGCTGTAACATGCTAGCATTTTTTGGAGTTCTAACGTGCCTTTGGACAGAGGTTAAAACAGGTCTCAAGGACCGTTCCGCTTAGAGCGGGGCAAAGGTACGACTTTGCTCATTAAAGAACAAGCGAGGCAAGCACGTTTTTTGTGCTTGCCTCGCAATATTTTGGGACTAAGAGACTGTGAGACTAGAAGACTCACAGTCCCCTGGTCCCACAGTCTCCATTCTTCTAGTCTCTCCTCCGGCGTCCGCCTCGGCCACCACGACCGCCTCGGCCACCGCGACCGCCACGATCACCTTTGCTGACCATGCCGGCATTGGGGTTCAGATCGCGCTTACCGAGTACTTCTCCCTTGCATAACCATACCTTGATACCGATCTTACCATAAACGGTTTGTGCCTCCTTGTTGGAGTAGTCGATATCGGCACGGAAAGTATGCAATGGCGTACGTCCTTCCTTGAATTCTTCGTTGCGGCTCATATCCGATCCATTCAAGCGACCGGCGATGCGAACCTTGATACCCTCCGCACCTGCACGCATGGTCGATGCAATGGCCATCTTGATGGCACGACGATAGTTGATACGAGCTTCGAGCTGCTTGGCAATTGATTCAGCAACAATATTGGCATCGAGCTCGGGCTTGCGAATCTCAATGATGTTGATCTGAACCTCCTTGTCAGTAATTCGACGTAACTCTTCGCGAATCTGGTCGATCTCCTTACCACCCTTACCAATAATGATACCTGGGCGGCTGGTGTGAATCGTGACCGTAATCCGCTTAAGGGTACGCTCTATAATGATGCGAGCGATTCCGCCCTTCTGAATACGGGTATTCAGATAGTTGCGCAGCTTTTCGTCTTCGACCACCTTTTGTCCGTAGTCTTTGTCGGCAAACCAGTTAGAATCCCAGCCACGAATGTAGCCTAGTCTATTGCCTATTGGATTTGTTTTTTGACCCATGACTTATTTATTCTTCGATGGTTTCGACATCCTCTTCAACAGCTGCCGGTTCAGGTAGCTGCTTGAGGTTATTGACTTTGATGGTAACGTGGCAGCTGTGCTTGCGAATGCGATGAGCCCTACCCTGAGGTGCAGGGCGGAAACGCTTTAGCTGGGCACCCTGATCGACGAAGATCTCACTGATCACGAGATCAAAATCGTCGGCGCTCTCCATGTTATCGATCTTATTTTCCCAGTTGGCAATGGCAGAAACAAGATTCTTTTCGATCCAGTAAGAAGCCTCTTGCTTGCTATACTTTAGAATAGAAAGGGCTTCGCCTACTGCTTTTCCGCGAACGAGATCAGCAACAAGACGCATCTTGCGTGCTGACATCGGTATACTGTTTAATTTGGCTACTGCTTCCATGATGATTACTTCTTGCGGTTGCCACTGTGGCCTTTAAAGGTTCTCGTTGGAGCGAATTCACCCAACTTATGACCAACCATGTTTTCGGTAATGTATACGGGAATGTGTGTCTTACCGTTGTGAACGGCTATGGTCAGACCCACCATATCGGGGACAATCATAGACGAACGTGACCAAGTCTTGATCATGCTCTTTCGGCCAGACTCTTGGGCTGCGACAACCTTATCGTACAACTTGTGAAATACGTAAGGGCCTTTCTTAAGTGAACGTGCCATAGATTATTTCTTGTTCTTGGTCTTACGACGGCTAATAATGAGTTTATCACTCGCTTTGTTGCGCTTGCGAGTCTTTTGGCCTTTGGCCATAATGCCAGTACGGCTACGTGGGTGTCCACCAGAAGCTCGGCCCTCGCCACCACCCATGGGGTGATCGACTGGGTTCATAGCTACACCACGTACACGTGGTCGGCGGCCAATCCAGCGCTTACGGCCAGCTTTACCCAATACGGTAAGTCCGTGATCAGGGTTACTGGTTACGCCAATAGTAGCCCGACAGGTAATCAAAATACGACGTACCTCACCAGATGGTAGACGAACAGACGCATAGCGGCCCTCGCGCCCCATAAGTACACCGTTTGTTCCGGCAGAACGGGCTAGAGCCGCTCCTTTACCTGGCTGGAGTTCAATGGCATGGATGGTAGCACCTAGCGGAATGTCAGCTAGGAACATCGTATTTCCGACCGTAGGGGTAGCTGACTTTCCAGATAGAACCGTATCTCCGACCTTCAGTCCTTGAGGGGCAATGATGTAGGTCTTCTTACCGTCTGTGTATTCCAACAGCGCGATAAAAGCTGTGCGATTGGGATCGTACTCGATCGATTTGACCGTAGCCTGCACACCATCGTGATCACGGCGAAAGTCGATAATCCGATAACGACGCTTGTGACCGCCACCACGCTGGCGAACGGTCATTTTGCCCGTGCGATTACGGCCACCGCTTTTTTTCATCGGTGCCAGTAAGCTCTTTTCGGGCTTATCTGTAGTAAGCTCCGCATACTTATTCCCCACACGCGTTCGCGTGCCAGGAGTAACGGGCTTGAATTTTTTAATTGGCATTTGTTCGAATTATATTTGTTTCCGATTTCGGAGCCCATTTTCGTCGAACATATATCGAAAACGGTTCCACACCAGAAGGTTAAGCAGGTAGCTTAGAAGAAGACTATTCCCCGGCTACTTTATATTTTTATACGTCGTCAAAGATGTCGAGTTCGTCGCCTTCAGCCAAAGTCACAATGGCTTTCTTGTAGGCAGGTACACGACCTCTGATCAGTCCTGACTTTGTTGTTCTGTTTTTCGATTTGCTGGGCATAATGGCTGTATTTACAGATACAACCTGCACGCCATAGCGCTCGGCAATAGCTTGTCCGATTTCGATCTTATTAGCAGCCTTTGCAACAATGAATGTGTACTGCTGCCGATTTTCTGAAAGGATCTCCGCTTTTTCCGAAACCAGGGGCTTAATGATTATGGTCTTCATGGTTATTCGTTTAGTAGACAGCGCTGGCAGCGCTCATCTTCATTTAGGCGAAGGATTCTTTAATCTTATCGATTGCACCCTCAGCAATGAGGATGGTATTTGCGTTCATCAGATCGTAAGTAGATAGCTCACCAACTGCAGTTACCTGAGTTTTGGGAACATTTCGGCTACTGAGGTAGACGTTCTGATTGTAGTCACCAGTTATGAGAAGTACTTTCTCATTTTGGAGTTCAAAAGCGCTTAAGAAATTGAGATACTCCTTTGTGCGCGGTGCTTCAAAGTCGATATTTTCAACAACCTTTAGTGCGCCTTCATTAGCTCTTGCGCTGAAAACTGATGCACGAGCCAGCCTGCTTACTTTCTTGTTCAGCTTCTGACGATAGTTGCGGGGACGTGGAACAAAGATGCGGCCACCACCACGGAAAATGGGGTTTTTAATATCACCTTTACGGCTACCACCCGTACCCTTTTGACGGTGCAACTTTTTTGTTGATCCAGCGAGTTCTCCTCGCTCTTTTGCCTTGTGGGTGCCTTGGCGCTGATTGGCTAAGTAAGCCTTGACGGCCAGATACACGGCATGCTCATTGGGTTCAATGCCGAATATATTTTCCGGCAATTCTACCTCTCGGCCCGTGCCGGCTCCCGATGCGTTGAATACTTCGAGTTTCATGCTTGTTATTTTAACCGTGGGCGGCTGACTACTGGAGGCGGCCTACCCTACGGGCCTGTTTATTTTTCAATGATTACAAAAGCGCCTTTATGCCCTGGAACCGCTCCTTTTACCAGGAGGAGGTTGCGCTCGGGGAAAATCTTAAGCACTTCTAAGTTTCTGATCTTTACACGAGTACCACCATCTCGCCCAGCCATGCGCATACCTTTGAATACACGTGCAGGGTATGAGGCCGCACCGATAGAACCAGGGGCACGCTGACGGTTGTGCTGGCCGTGAGTTGCGTCGTTGACACCACGGAAATTGTGGCGCTTGACTACACCCTGAAAGCCCTTACCCTTGCTGGTGCCAATGGCGTTTATGATGTCTCCTTCTGCAAAGACTTCTTCTACAGTCACCGTTTCACCCAATTCTTTCTCAAGAGTTGCGTCACGGAATTCTACCACTTGGCGAAGTGCAGCTGTCCCCGCCTTTTCGAAGTGGCCCTTCATAGCCTTTGTCGTATTCTTTTCCTTGGCTTCGCCAAAAGCGAGCTGGAGTGCGTTGTAAGTATCGCTTTCATCGGTCTTTACTTGTGTCACTACACAAGGACCTGCTTCAATGACCGTACAGGCTACATTCCGACCACGGTCGTCGTAGATGCTGGTCATACCGACTTTTTTTCCTATAAGTCCATTCATCGGTCTTAATTTTTGTTCTGCCCATGAAATCTGGACAGATTTAGGCACTAACCTGAAAACAGGAAAAGTGCAAAATATTTTGATGATGCTGCTGATCCCGATAGATCAGGCGAGCAATAATTAGGTCAGCTTGACCTGAATATCTACACCACTTGGTAGTTCGAGCTTTGACAAAGCATCGACCGTCTTTTGGTTGGGGGTATAGATTTCGATCAGGCGCTTGTGGGTGCGCAACTGAAACTGCTCGCGGGACTTCTTATTTACGTGCGGTGAACGAAGCACCGTATAAATATTCTTCTCCGTGGGCAGCGGAATCGGTCCAGTTACGACCGCACCATTGCTCTTTACCGTCTTTACGATCTTCTCTGTAGACTTATCTACCAAATTGTGATCGTAAGAACGCAGCTTGATACGTATTTTCTGCTGATTCATGCCAGATAATATTTTGCATTCGCCTCACCCCTTGCGGTAGTGAAGCGAATGCTTGATTTTAATTTTAGGCGGGTACGCCTTTTGCTTTTTCAATAATCTCTTTGGCTATACCCTGAGGTGCAGCCTCGTAGTGACTAAACTCCATAGAAGAGTTAGCACGTCCTGAAGTAATCGTACGCAAGTCGGTTACATAACCAAACATCATAGATAATGGTACATCTGCGTCGATGCGTACAGCACCACCAGTGATGACCTCCTGACCCTTTGGCAATCCACGGCGACGGTTCAAGTCACCGATAACATTACCGACGTACTCTTCTGGAGTGATGATCTGCAACTTCATGATGGGCTCAAGCAGTTGGGGCTTAGTCTGAGGGACAGCAGCCTTGAAACCTTCCTTGGCACATAGCTCGAAAGCAATGGGCTTAGAGTCTACTGCGTGCATGCTGCCATCGTACACACGAACCTTCATAGAGTCGATGTTGTAGCCAGCCAAAATACCGTTCTTCATCATGGCTGTGAAGCCATCTCTGATCGGCTTTTGGTAGTTCTTGTCGATAGAGCCACCAACAATGTCCCACTGGAACTGAAGCTGCTCCTTTCCATTCTTGAAGTCTTCGCTGTCGAGGAACTCCTGGTCGGCTGGGCCAATTTCGAATTCCATATCGGCGAACAAACCAGAACCACCCGTTTGCTTCTTGAGACGCTCGCGGTGGCTGACTGTAGATACCAGTGCCTCCTTGTAGTTTACTTGTGGCTCACCGACATTGGCTTCCACTTTGAACTCGCGCTTGAGGCGATCAATAATGATTTCCAAGTGAAGCTCACCCATTCCGCTGATCACGGTCTGATTGGTATCTTCATTGTACTTGACCTGGAAAGTCGGATCCTCTTCAGCCAGCTTGTTCAAAGCCATGCCGAGCTTTTCAAGGTCCTTTTGTGTCTTTGGCTCTACTGCAACACCAATTACCGGATCGGGGAAGACCATAGATTCCAGTACAATAGGATTGTCGAGATCACATAGCGTATCACCGGTATGTATCTGCTTGAAACCTACAGCAGCAACAATATCGCCAGCTTCTACGCGGTCAATTTGCTGTTGCTTATTGGCGTGCATCTGATACAAGCGGCTGATGCGCTCTTTCTTACCAGAGCGTGTGTTGAGCACATAGCTACCACCATCGAGCGCACCAGAATATACGCGCATGAAAGCAAGACGCCCTACGTAAGGGTCTGTAGCGATCTTGAAAGCGAGTGCAGCAAATGGGTCTTCTACAGATGCCTTGCGCACCTGAACTTCACCACCTTCTTCCTCACCAGGAAGGGTACCCTCTACTGCGGGTACATCCAGAGGAGAGGGCAAGAACTGACAAACAGCGTCAAGTACAGCCTGAACTCCTTTGTTCTTGAATGCAGAACCACACATCATGGGTACAAAAGCAGCGTCCATGACGGCGTCGCGCACAGCTGCACGCACTTCGGGTACCGTAATGCTATCGGGATCTTCGAAGTACTTTTCTAGCAAAGACTCGTCGTACTCAGCTACTGCTTCGAGCAGCTTTTCCCGGTACTCTGCCGCCGTTTCGACCAGATCTTCTGGCATATCGATGACCTCGAAAGTCATACCCATGTCGTTCTCGTTCCATACAATAGCCTGCATGGTTACCAGATCGACAACGCCCTTGAAATTCTCTTCAGCACCGATGGGAATCTGCAAAGGCACAGCCTTCGAGCCCAACTTTTCTTCTACGTCTTTGACTACCTCGAAGAAGTTGGCGCCAGAGCGGTCCATTTTGTTGACAAAACCAATACGTGGTACGCTGTAGTTGTTAGCCAGACGCCAGTTGGTTTCGGACTGAGGCTCTACACCAGATACCGCACAGAACAGAAAAACCAAACCGTCGAGTACGCGCAATGAGCGGTTAACCTCTACGGTAAAGTCTACGTGACCCGGTGTATCGATGATGTTGAAAGTATATTCTTTGTCTTGCCACTTCCAGGTTGTTTGAGTAGCAGCAGAAGTAATGGTAATACCGCGCTCCTGCTCTTGCTCCATCCAGTCCATAGTAGCAGCACCGTCGTGTACCTCACCGATCTTGTGACTAAGACCAGTGTAATAAAGGATACGTTCGGTAGTAGTAGTCTTACCGGCATCAATGTGAGCAGCGATGCCTATGTTGCGAAGAAATTTTAGATCCTTAGCCATGATTAGATTGGTTGAGACGCAAATCTTTGCGCCTTTTCGAAAGATTATCTGCCGTAGTGGGCAAATGCGCGGTTAGATTCTGCCATCTTGTGGGTATCTTCTTTGCGCTTTACAGCACCGCCTTCACCGCGGCTTGCAGCCATGAGTTCGTTGGCTAGCTTTTCAGCCATACCTTTTCCACTGCGCTGACGAGCAAATTTGATGATCCACTTCATGGCAATGCTGAGCTTGCGCTTAGCACGTATTTCCGTAGGAATTTGGAAAGTAGCACCACCAATACGACGCGAGCGCACCTCTACGGCAGGCATGGCGTTGTCGACGGCCTTTTTCCATACTTCGTGTGGGTTTCCTTCCGGGTCGCGACCGCTAATGATGTCCATGGCATCATAGAACACGTGAAAAGCAGTGCTCTTCTTACCGCGAAGCATCATGTTGTTAACGAACTGAGTCACCATCGGATCTCCATATCTGGGATCTGGTGCGAGTACCCGTACTTTTGGTTTTCTTTTACGCATGTTTTGATTCTTTGCGCATTGCCTTGATTATCGAGACAAGGCAATCCTTGTCTTATTTTTTAGGTCTCTTAGCACCGTATTTAGAACGGCCCTGTTTGCGATCTGCAACACCGGCGGTATCCAATGCACCACGTACAATGGTATAACGCACACCCGGAAGGTCCTTAACACGACCGCCGCGAATGAGCACGATAGAGTGTTCCTGTAGGTTGTGACCTTCTCCTGGGATATAGGCAATAACCTCGATACCATTGGTTAGACGCACCTTGGCTACCTTACGCAAAGCCGAGTTTGGCTTCTTGGGCGTTGTGGTATACACACGGGTACATACACCCCGCTTCTGGGGGCAAGAATCAAGCGCGCGTGACTTGCTGGACGTAGTGATTTGCTTACGACCTTTACGCACTAATTGGTTGATAGTAGGCATACGCTTTTTTGACTTTATTTCGCGTTTGTACAACGCTTTTTCTTTCACCAGAGGCCTACCTCCTGAAAAAGCGAGTGCAAAGGTATGAACTTTTAGTGGGCTGAACAAGAGGAAAAAGAAGATTATTTAAATTGAATGGCTCCATCCAATCAATTTAAATAATCAATCTACCAGCAACTCCAACCTATGCGTCAAATACACCTCTTCGGGCGCATATCTGAGACCTTCCCGAAGCAATGCCCGTGCCCGACCCAGCTCGCCCTGCAAGTAGTAATAATAACTAGCTGCAGAGAATACCTCTAGCACCCAAAGCCTGCGCTGCGGGCTGTGTTCGAAACGGGCCAGGGTACGCCTGAAATCCACGAGTCGACCCTCCCCTGCCTGCTCATTGCCCGCCGCAAAGTCTGTGCGTATGGCCTTGGCGATATCTTCCAAAATCAGATCGGCCAGCGCCGGATCTTCGGCCAGATAAGGGTATCGGGCTGTCAACTCCTCTATACGTGCGCCCAGCGACTCACCGCTCAAGTTCTCAGCCCTGATATCAGCTACGCTCATCCTCTTAATACTCTCTTTATACACGGTATCGGCTGGACGTAAACGATACAGGCTATCCAGATAATCCATAACCAGATCGTCTCTTCCCCGCCTATCGTAATATCTACCTCTTTGGAAGTAATAGAGCTCTTGCAGGGTATCTCTCCAATTCGGAAAATCGGTAGCCCGGCTATTCAGGTATAGATATAATTGTTCGGCTGGGCCCCAATCTCCTTCGAGGGCCTGGCCTTCTAGGGGCGTTAAGCCCGGCACGTCTCCCTGGTGTCCAAAATTGGCATAAGACGTTCTGGTATCGATGCCTTCAGACAAGGGGTCAGGGGGGATGGGCCCACCTGCGGAAGTCTGAACAGATCGATCAGATACACTGCGAAAACGCATCATGAGCGCCCTGGGTATAAATCTGTTGTTGCGATCCCTTCGCCACAGCTCGAACAGATAGAACAGGGAAGAAAGGTCAGTGGAGTCTGCAGCACCTTGTGCCAGTTGCAGGTAGGTTGCCTGCTCCAGCAGGTCAAACGCAGAACGATCGTCGGTATACCTAGCCTGTGCCAACAGCTCCACACTTTGCTCAAAATCTCCGGCCCTGTAGGCCTGCATGGCCCGCCGATAATGATAGTGCGCGGCCAGTTCGTGAAAACTGAGCATCTCGCGATCCGCATAATGGTAAATACCATACAGGCTGTCGGCCTCTGACATAGAGCTGGGCCGCTGAGCTGGCAAAGCCGTGAGGTTGAGCAGCTCGATGTAATCCTGCCTAAACGCCAACTCTTGCTGAGTGCTTGCTTCTCTGCCACTGTGATCACGCAACGATATGGGCCTTCCCTCTGGATCCACGAGCAAGTACACCTCCCAGTGATCGATAACGGCCTGATGGGGAATATCAAAATGGGCGAGTAACATGGCGTAGACGAGGGCTGAAGTCACATCATTAAACGCCTTTTCACGAAACAAATCGGTGAGTGTGGCTGTGGCTTTGTACTTCCGCAGGTAGCCACCTTCCACCCGCTGCCGAAGCCACCTCAATTGCTTGCTGAGGTTTTTCTTTTCTATGCGGTCGCTTTCCAGCTCATTGATCAGCAGCCGAATTCTGGTTTCCACAAATTGGCGCTCCGTTCCCTCTTCGGGAAGTACGAGACTGAGGCGTTCACTGATCTTATCTGCCCTGGCAATGCCAGCTAAACTAAGGCCAAGCAGTATGAGTAGTAGGCGGTACATGGCGCAAAAGTAAGCAAGAATGGCCGTCTAAAACTCTCGATGAAAATTTTAAACGGCCATTCTCGCCCGACACAGGAAAAGTAAATTATCGTACCAGGGTCACATCTCCTGAGTACAAGACCGACTCGCCATCCGAGAATCGCACCACCGCTTGGTAAACGAATACGGCCGGATTGAGCGGCTCGCCCCTATGGGTTCCGTCCCATCCCTGAGCCGGATCGTTGGGTTGGAAGTTGTAGTTTTCAAAGACCGATTCTCCCCATCGGTTGAAGATGAGGAAACTCTCTATCTCTTCGACCTGATCGAAATCTGCATAAATCAGGAACCGATCGTTGGTATTATCTCCGTTGGGTGATACACCTGTCGGGATGAAGATGGGACGGTTTTTGCGCACCACAACCAAAAGATCATCATCTGCCTGGCAACCCAATTCATCTATGACTCGAAGTCGAATACGCGTGGTCTCATTGGCAATGAAAGTAATCGAGTTGCCCTCACCTGCGCTAGCCAACGAGTCTGGCTCCCAGATTAGGGTATCTATGATATTTCCTCCAGTCACTCTGGCGATCACCGTCACCTGGTCGCCCTCTTCTACTATGGTCGAGTCTGCCGTCAGAGACAAGCTCACACTCAACTGGTCGGGCTCTGTCACATCCAGGAAGATCTCACTGAAGCAGCCATTCGC
>JBCDFE010000125.1:0-13484 GCA_039178745.1 Bacteroidota bacterium
CATCTGCATCTTGACTGCCGTTTTCATTGAGGTCGTGATAGACCGTTCCCGTCACGCCCCGCTGCAATCCCAGATCGATGTAGTGGATTTCGCGGCCGTGGAATTCGTCGGTCATCATGAAGTAGAAGCGGCCGTAGGCGGCGTAAACCTCGTCGGGATAGCCGAAGCCATCGGGGGCATTGATTTCCTCGACTTCGTTGGTTTCGTAATCATAGAGGATGACCTCTCGGGTGCCATCTGAGTTGACTGCCGTAAAGCACAGCCAATTTTCGAGTATGTCGATTGGCTCTTCAGGCTGATAGGTGAAAGAGGCAGGTATGGTCTGAATGCTCGTTGTTCCACCGGGGAATCCATTGGTCTCTATCAAAACCATCCCAGATTCAGACGATTGGCAAAAGACGGCTGTTTCGTCATCGACGACGGTTAGTTTTGAAAGTGTGAAATCATCATTCGGTACTTGATATACCTGGGCTAGATTGCTGGGGTTGGTGATTGTAGATCTGAAGAGGCGTTTGTTGGTCAGCACTAAAATCCTGTCGTCTATGCGTTCAATTTGAACTAAGTGTTCTCCCTCCTGAATCAATTCTGACCCGCTGCTGGCGTCTAGATCTTCAAAGGCATTGACATATATCCTATTGAAAATATCGCCTTGCGTCTGGAAAGCCACTACTGATAGGTCGGAGGATTGGGTGGCAGCAACTGCTTTTTCAGTGCCGAGATCACTGATTACTTCGTAGCTATAATCACTGCCATCGAGTATTCCGTATGCTAATATGTTCTGTTCATCCGTGTCTACTTCGTCTGGAAAAGTAAAGATTATAGATTCATTATTTGAAAAAATGAATGCGCCTTCAGGTATTTCAGATACATCTACAATAGGTGCATTCGGTAAAAGTTCTACGTCTTGTTGCTCTTGATCAAACTTAATTAATCCATATCCTTGAAATCCAAAACCATTTGCATAAAGCAGGCTGGTAAACTTATCTTCAAAAACTACTGGAGTGACGATCAGGTCTTCAGCAGAAAAAAAGAATAGATTTAAAGAGTTGTCTCTTACATTCCAAACGGTGTCTTGATAGTGATAATGAAAGGGTATTCCCCAAAAGCTGCCTCCAACGCTCCTACTGTTAATTATGAAGTATTCAATAGTGTGCCCAATAGGGCTTATAGCTTCAAATAATCTACGAGGGTCTTGTCCTTCAAGGGGGTGAAGTATTGCCGTATCTATTCTAGAGTTCACCATGGAGGCTTGTAGAATAGTCATATATTCATGCGTTAAGTAATTGTTTTGTCCGAAAAGCTTTACTGTGCTGCCACTTCCACTTAAGTCGTGCAATCTGTCCAATTCCTGATTTTCTTCGGCAATTCCATTGGTTCTGAAAAATTTCAAGCCATCATCTGCTGTTCTGGCTAAAAAAAATGTTTCGTTGGGACCTGTGTTGAAAAAAGCTGCTCTATCACCAAACTGGATATCTGAATTAAATATTTGACTTGACTCATTTTCGTCTGTATTATAGGAATAGACAGAAGTGATACGGTCATTAAAGATAAGGTTGGGTTCGCTAGCTCTGAATATAATAAATGAATCCGTCCAAACTAATGCACTTGGTGAAACGAGAGGGTCTAAACTGCCTAGAATAATGGATATTGAGGTGTCTTCTCTCAGATTGTAAAGCTTAATTTTATTTTCGAATGGGCCATTGTCCTCAAAAACACACCAATCGTCTCTTGAGAAATAATCTCTTGGTATATTATCAAAATTAATAGGAAGGCGAGTTGTTTCAGGAGGGTCTACAGATAAATCCACTCCATACGTTAAGTACTCATCTCCAACGATTGGTATTCCCATAAAGGCATATCTATTTGGGAAAAATTCCTTAAATGCAAAGTTGCTTTCAATATTATCAGTATTTAAGGAGTCGAATAAAAGAGTACCGTTTTCTGTGCCATCAGTTTGCCAAAAGTAGCTTAATCCGTTGTCATTGTTGGTTCTGAAAGTTAGGAGTTGAGTTTGGTAATTTGGTGAGCTAGAGTTTAATCTAAAATCAAGGTAGTTTTCTGGATAAATAGTATCGGTATAATGTGGAAATATTTGGATGTTTTCTGTAGAGGCAGTGTATTGATATAGTCGTGTTCCGTATTCTGTAGTTTTTGCTAGATAAACAATTCCATCGTCAGTAGAAATCATGCCATATATGTCTGTAGGAAGGAAATCGGATGGGAATGAACTATCCGTTAGTAGGCTAGTGCCAGCGAATGTTCCATCGGATAGGTATATATCATTTCTGTCAGATATATAAATGAGGTTGTTGGAAATGCTGATTAACTTGTCGGACAAGCCAAAATTTGATAGAATTTTCTCAGTGCCGTCACTTGTGCCATCAGTATAAAAAACCTCGTCTCCATGGTTTAAAATATATCCGTTAGGTGTTTCTAAATAGAAAGTGCCCTGAAATCGGGATAATGTATTTGGCTCGTAAAGAAATGTTGTTTCCTCTGTAGTTAGATCTAACTTAACGCCAGTAAAGCTACCATCAGGATAAGTGCCATTAATTATAAAGTAATCTTCTTTTTTAAGAATATTAAATACATCAAAATCAAGATCGCTAACTTGAGTGATATTAAGATCATTTTGTGCTATCTTCCATAAGGCATCTGTCTTTTTATTTCGATCTCTCGTTGTGAAATAAAGATTTGCTTCTGCTGTATATTGTGGTTGAGCTATAGTATTGGGGAATCGAGCTAAAAGTATAGATTCGTTGAAGTCATAATAATAAAGATGGAAATCAACCCCTCTGGAAAGGAAGATAAGGTATCCGCCTCCATGCTCAATCACGTTGTAGGTTACTTCGCTCCTTCCATCCTCTGTGAAATCCACCCGTCCCAGCGTAAACACCTCGTCCTGCCCCTTCACATTCAAGGCAATAAGCAAACAGAGAGCTAGTGTGATCAGAGTATTAAGGTTCATTTCTAATGTCTTTTGGGATTATTACAAATATAAGAAATGTGGGTAATACATCCGTATTCTCCCTACCTTCGCGCCATGAATTTGACACTCCTACTAAAAGGTGCAGCTATGGGTATGGCAGAGGCTATTCCCGGCGTATCTGGCGGTACCATTGCCTTCATTACGGGCATATACGAGCGCTTGCTCAACGCCATACAGGCCATACTGGGGCCGGGTGTGGTCAAGGGCTGGCGGGAAGGCGGTCTCGCTGGACTGTGGCGCGCCATCGACGGCAATTTTCTGCTTCAGCTGGGGGTGGGTATGGTCGCCGGATTAGTGGTTATGATCTTCGGGATGACCGAGTTGCTGGAGCGATTTCCACCGGTGGTTTGGGCTTTCTTTTTCGGTCTGATCATAGCCTCGGCGGTTTACATCGGCAAGCAAGTCGAGAAATGGACCGCCAGAGAAATCGGACTGCTGATTATAGGTTGTGTTTTTGCCTTTGCCCTCACTGTGCTCAACCGCTTGGGTGGTACGACACAGCCGCTACTGGTTTTCTTGAGCGGCGCGTTGGCCATCAGCGCACTCATCTTGCCGGGTATCTCGGGGAGCTTCATCCTACTGCTACTGGGTATGTATGCGCCTGTATTCAATGCCATGCGCGGCTTGCTGGAGGGAGATACTAGTCAGTCGATAACCGTAGGTGTATTCATGCTGGGGTGCCTCGTTGGCTTGGCGGTGTTCAGCCGGTTGCTGAGCTGGACCTTCAAGCAGTTTCCTAATCAGACCCTGGCCTTGCTCACCGGCTTCATGCTCGGTTCGCTCAATAAATTATGGCCGTGGCAGAATGTCACCAGCTATCGCATCAATAGCAAAGGAGAGGAAGTAGCCGATTTGACCGAGAACGTTATGCCCGGTGCTTACGAAGGCGATTCGCTGGTCCTATTCGTGATCTTGGCTTTTGTGCTCGGTTTGGCCATCGTGGGCTTATTGGATAAATTTGGGGAGGAAGACGGAGATAAAGGGGTAGCTGTATAAATGTACCTATTTTGAGTCTCAAGCTCGCGTCAGCAAGCGCCTCTAAAATATTGATTCTCTCATGCCCACCTTTGGTCTACTCGGTCATCCGCTGTCGCACAGCTTTTCGCAAGCCTACTTTACCAAGAAATTCGAAAGGCTGGGTCTGACAGAAACGCATCAGTATCTAAACTTCGAGTACAAGCGGGCATCCTCCTTTTTTAATAAGAGACTTCCGAAGTTCTCTTTGCGAGCTGGCCAGGAGATTGACATCCTGCGGGGCATCAACGTCACCATTCCCCACAAACGCAAAGTCACCGAATACATAGACGGCCTATCTCCGTCTGCCCTGGAGATTGGAGCTGTAAATACCGTCCTGTTCGTCGATGGGGCTGCGCTTGGGTTCAATACCGACCACCTAGGATTTACCGTCGATCTGAAAAAGCTACTCGACGGGGCTACTCCCCAACGGGCCTTAGTTCTGGGTACTGGCGGGGCATCCAGGGCTGTACAATATGCGCTAGAGCGCATGAATATCGAGCCTTTGCTGGTCAGTAGACGGCGCGGGCCAGATCGGATACGGTACATAGACTTGGACCGAGAAATCATCGAATCTCATCAGCTCATTATCAATACCACGCCGCTGGGTACATTCCCGGATGTGGGAGAAGCACCCGACCTGCCGTATGGCCATATTAATGAAACACACTACTGCTACGATCTGGTATACAATCCAGCTCAGACGCGTTTCTTAACTTTAAGTGCCCAAAGAGGTGCAAAAACCCAAAACGGGCTAGGTATGTTAATCGGGCAAGCGGAAGCTGCTTGGCAAATCTGGACGAATGAACGAAAAGGGAGGACCAGTTCCCGAAGCAATAGATAAGCTGCAAGGACAACTCAAAGACGCGGGCCTGAGCCTGCCGGAATTGGACTTTGACGATACGGAAAAAGCATTCGCGCACATGAGCGATCGCGAACTGAAAAATACCGTTCGCCTCTTCAAACTTATGGCCAATCCCAAGCTGACCAATACCTTGTCGGGCCTGGGGCTTAAAGCTGTCGAATGGGGACTACCCGGTGCCAATTGGGCCGTAGAAAACACCCTTTATCGGCAGTTCGTAGGCGGGAAAAGCCTGGTGTCTTGTATTCCGACTATCCAGAAATTCTACGATTATGGGGTGTTTTCCTTGCTGGATTATGGGGCCGAAGGCAAGGAGTCTGAAGAGGACTACAATACCTCCCAAAGCCAGCTACTGACTGCCATAGAATTTGCTGCACAGCAGGAAGCCGTCCCAGTTGTGACCTGCAAGATCACCAGCTTGGCCAGAAATGGTTTGCTGCAAGAGCTACAAACGGCAGACTTCGTATTCTCCGACGAGCTAAAACGCGAATACGATGCTGCGATCCGCAGATTAGACGCCGTTTGCAATGTTGCCGAGCAGAAGAAGGTCAAAGTATTTATTGATGCCGAAGAGTCCTGGTACCAGGATACCATCGATCGTATGGCTACCCTTATGATGGAGCGCTACAACACCAAGCGCGTGACGGTCTACAATACCTTCCAGTTGTATCGCCACGACCGCCTGGCCTTTTTAATGGCTAGCCACGAAGAAGCCAAATCCAAGGGCTACATGCTCGGAGCCAAGCTTGTTCGCGGGGCCTACATGGAAAAAGAACGGACACGCGCCAAAGAGATGGGTTACCCTTCGCCCATACAGCCAAACCTGGCGGCCACCCACGACGATTTCAATGCGGCCCTTCGCTTTTGTCTCGACAATTACGAGACCTTAGCCAGTTGCAACGCCAGCCACAATCGGGCAAGTGTAAAATTGCAAGCCGGGCTGATTGCGGCCAGAAACCTGCCGCGCAAGCACGAGCACCTCAACTTCTGCCAGCTATTGGGCATGAGCGATAATCTTACCTTCAACCTCGCTGCTGCTGGCTACAATGTCGCGAAGTACATGGTCTACGGCCCCGTACGCGACGTAATGCCCTACCTGGTGCGCCGCGCTCAGGAAAATAAGTCCATCACAGGAGATACCAGCCGAGAGCTGGGCATGCTTCAAAAAGAGCTAAAGAGAAGATAGGACAATCCTTAAAACCGCCTCCTGGTCATAATCGGTCCCTCTTCCTTATATCTGGATTTACCCTCGGCTATGATCTCGCTCAGTCTATCTCGGCAGGCTTCACAGTTGCCCAGATGCTCCCGCAGCTGCTTGTAGCCAGCCGGGTTCTCGGCCTCTAAATGCCCGTTCCAGTAATCTTCCAAATCCTCATCATCCGCGTGCGTATTTCGGGTCAGGTATATCGTCCGCCCAATGCGAAACAGCAGATATACCAATCCCAACAACAGCGCTATGGTTATCAAAGAATCTTTCATACCACAAAATAACAACTCGCCAGCAACATAATATGAGGTCGATAGCAAACATGACGCGATCAAAGGAATACAAGCCCCTCGCACTCCAGCCCATAAGGTAGCTGCTACTACAATCTAGTATCTAGCGTCTTGTCTCTTGTATCTCAAAAGCGCACAAAGTGCGCGCCTCTAAACTCTCCAAGCCTGCAAAGTAGGCGCCTCTAAAATCTTGTCTCTTGTCTCTTTCCGTACTTCCGCAGGTCGTCCACTTTCTCTTTAGCGTATGCATAACCTGCTTCATACATTTCATCAATTTTTGAGAAGGCGAAGATGTTGTACAAATTAAGGTCTGGTGGTTGAAACACGAAGTCGCAGGCCGCGATGGATGGTTTGGTATTGGCGATTACAGACAAATCAAAAGTTCGCCAGATGATGCCCAGTAGGTTGCTCAGGTCCGTCGATTCTACAGGAGCGGTCGATACCACATTGGAGCCTACGACTAAGTCGATCTCTGGATTTTCTCGAAGGGGCTCGATCGGCATATTGGAAAAGATACCCCCATCGGCATATTGATAGCCATCGATCTCAATCGGTTTAAATACGAAGGGCAGGGCACAGCTCGCGCACACCAACTCGGAAAGTCTTCCAGTATGGTGCAACTCCAATTGGCCGATATTCAGGTTGGTTGTGCCTACGTGCAGGGGAATAGATAGATCTTCCAGTTGGGTGTCTGCGCCCAAGGCCTCCGCCAGTTTTTTGTCCAGATAATTGAGGCTGGTCAGCCCCTTTGTGGGCAAGCCAAATCCAAACAGCTTGAATATGGAGGCTTGCTTGATGAAATCCATAATCTCTGATGGTCGCTTACCTCCGGCATGTAGAGCGCCTACTATAGCCCCAGAGCTGATGCCCACTAGGTGAGTGGGCTTGAGATCGGCTTCTTCCAACGCTTGTAATATGCCGATATGAGCTGCACAGCGTGCACCGCCACCACTCAGGCTAAGACCAATTTTAGGTTTAGATGACATGTTTAGACTTTGAGCTCAGAGTTCATTCAAAGGGAGCCAAATTAAGAAGCTGCCCCAAAGCATAATACGCTTCGAGGCAGCCTCTTAGAATAATCGTTTATCGCTACGACTATTATCTTCTAACGATCAGTCTGTTGACCTGACCGTCGGCAGCGATCAACCTCAAATGGTAGGTCCCTGCCGATAGGCCGCTCACGTCCATGGTCGTTTGGCTCGCTTCTATGTCGCTCAGGCGCATCAGCTCGCGTCCATTCAGATCATACAGGATGGCCATATCCAAATTGACTGCTGAACGAATCTCTAAACGCTCGCTGACGGGATTGGGGAAAAGCAGCAGCTCAGCAGCCCAGCTAGGTTCTCCAACGCTTACGTTGAGCCCGAAGTCTGCATCTCTGCGCGGGAATAACTGATAGCCACTATCGAGCGGCTCAGAACCGTCGAATTGGCCACCTATGCCAGTAATGGACAGGCTGGATAGCCCATTGTCCTGGTAAGTTTGCAGAATCCCTTCCAGGTCTATGTTGAGTGCGCCGACAATCCTAACAGCGATTTCATTGTCTGCCTCATCTGTGAAGATGAAGTTGAAGGTCTCATCCGTAGGTACCTCAAAGGTGGATGGAATCAGGTTCTCGAAAATAACCAGTTGCGATTCCGTATTTTCATTGAGTTCCGTCGAGAAGGTCGGGTCGAAGAGCTCATTATCTTGTGATAGCAATTCTACTTCTGTTAGTGTTATTTGAAGCAAACCGAAGAACTGAGTTACTTGGCCAGTTACCCTAATCAGATCGCCTTCGGTAACCGTGTAGCCCAGTGGGTCGGAATTGCTGAAAATGCCTATGCCATCATTATTGCCGTCTATGATGGTCGTTTGTATGCCGCCGGGGCGAAGGTTTGGCGCGTGCACAACGCCTTCTACCGTTACAGTCTCACCAAGGGATACAGCTACACCATCAGCGTCTATATCATCTATGGCGCCAATGGTGGTGGTCATGCTGACGGCGTCATTATCTTCGATGAAGATGGTGATCTGGCTGTTCGGAATATTGACCCCCATTTGGTCGGTCATAATATTGAAGACCATGGTTTCGATTTCTTCTTCTTCCATGTCATCTTCGACCATTACGCGCAGAAATAGTGAATCTAGCGCGCCTGCTTCACCGGTGACGACCTGCGGAAGTCCATTGACTACAGAAAAGTCGGTGTCTATGGTTGCGGAGGTCGCAATATCCAAGCTGAAAATGACCTCTGGTGCTTCGTCGAAGTTAGTGGCAAGGACGAAGACATCTACCATGCCCACATCTTCATTGACGCTGAACTGTTGGCTGAGCGATAGGGTAGGCATGGGTGCGGGGCAAGCCGGCAGAGCACCAGGATTGGCGAAAACCTCAGATCCATTGATAACCACACCGGTACCAGTGGCCGATGCGGCCCAGTTGGCGGGGTTGTTCAAATCCATGGTTGGGTCACAAACCTGCAAGCTGGGGCCGTCGCCGTCTGGCTCGGTAGGCCAGGGCACCATGTCATCATAAGTGACAGAGCTGACGACCACGCCATTGTCGTTAGATATAGCTACTGTTTCACCGCCGTTGTTGAGTGCGCCTTCTGTCCATTGTAGGGTAGCGCCACTATAGCCGAGCGTATTGACAAAGGCCGCTTCGTTTACGCAAAGGATCAGAAAGCCCTCAGCAGGGATAGTGGTTCCCGCTGGAAAGTCCAGATCGAAACCGTCGCTCATGGTCCAGCCAGTCAAGTCTACGGCAACTGTATTGGGGTTGTAGAGCTCGATGAATTCCAGGCTGTCCAGATTGGACTCTGGTGGGTTGTACATAATCTCAGTGATGACGACAGACTCGTCTCCGCCACCAGCTTCTACGGTAACGGTACCTACCATATCTAAGAATACGTGCGGATCACACTGGTATTCATAAAAGCCTTCCGTATCGAATACGAATTGGTAGCTCCAAGGCGCAGAGGCGGTGCCATTGCCAAATCCTACAGGATTATCGGGGTAATCGTCTTGACTGCCATTGACATTGTGGAAGCCATTTACGTTCTCCCAGGTAATGGTATCACCGACCTGAATGGTGATGTCTCTCGGATCAAAAACATTGGAGCGCACTTCAACTCTGTGGTTGGTTTGAGCCATAAGCAGGCCCGTGGCGAAGAGCGCACATAGAAAGGTAAACTGTCTCATAAATTAAGGATGGATTGGTTTTCGGATGGTGTAATGAAAGCAAAGTTAACAATCCAGGAATGCGTGTATTCGCTGAATGTTGGGAAGATAGGGAAAAAGTGTAGGGTAGAAGGTATGGGGTACAAGGTACTGGGTATTGCGTACGGCGTATAGCGATTGGTGTATTAAGGTATGGGGTATAGCGTACAGCGTATGGCGTACAGGGTATGCAGTGGTCCTACTGGCTGTTTGATATCAGGCTTCGCAGAGCATCGGCGGGTTGGATAAGCGGACCAATACGGCTACTGGCGGCGAGTTGGCGACCACTCTGACTGAGGATCTGATAGGCTCGCTCTGTATCCAGGCCAGGGTCATACGTTCGCATGACGGCGAGCAAGCCAGCGACCTGAGGGCAGGCCATACTGGTGCCGCTGTACGTCTTGTAGCCATTGGGGATGGTAGAGTGAATACCGACACCTGGTGCACATATTGGGTGGGCAATGCCTTCCAGTGTATTGGTGAAAACAGCCTGCTGTAGTTGTTGATCTACCGCTGCAACAGTGATGACACCGGCAGCTGAAGCTGGTACGTAATCCACTGCTTTGCGATTGCTGTTGCCAGCAGCTACGACGACTATTGCCCCTTTTCTTTGGGCATAATTGACGGCTCGGTTGTAGGCGCGTTTCTTGTCGCCGCTAGATCGGCCACCGAGGCTGAGTGAAATGACATCTGCTCCTGCATCGGCAGCTTCCAAGATGCCACTGATGATGGTCTTTTGGGTACCCATTCCATAGCGACCAATGACTTGTATGCCGGTGATTTCGACCAAACCATTGGCATTCAAACTGGCAATGCCCAAACCGTTATGCGTGGTGGCTGCTGCTATGCCCGCACAGTGTGTGCCATGCCCATTGGGATCTCGGTCGTATTTCGATTTATGGGAGCGGTAGTTGCCGCTTATATCTTCGTGGCGGCTGTCTACGCCTGTGTCCAGTATAAATAGGCGGGCTTTCTTTTGTGGAGCGGGCAGCTCGGTCAGTAGCTGGTAGTAACTGTCGAAGTCGAGTGCTTCGAACGCCCATTGCTGGCCAATTAATGGATCTTGGCCGGTCGGGGTCTGCTCTTGAGGAAGCAATCCTGACGGGGAAGGCCCCCTGCCTCCAGGATGAACAGCGCCAGCGGGTGGATCCAGTTGGAATACATCGTTTTCCTCCACATCGTCAAATAGACCAGATTGTAGGAGTAGCTCTGTGGTTTGCTGATCGAAAGCGGGCGCATCGAGCAGGTAGTAGTCGTCTAATTCGGTCGCATCGGTATCTGCCATGGTGAAAGCGCGCTCGACTTGGTAGCCATGGGTGGCTGCCCACGCCAGGAGATCGGCTTCACTAGCTGAGCTTAAATTCAGATCGACCAGGTATTCGAACTGCCGCGCTGTTTCAGATGCTGCTTCCGTTGTGTTTACGGCATCGATTTCATAGCCAGTAGCGTCGGGTGGACTATTCACGGCACCGACCTCGATCATGCGGCTGGCTGCAAACAAAGCAAACATGAACAATACAGCCTGCCAGAGCGGTATTTGCTTGCGGACAGCCATGGACTGCACTAAGCCGACCAGACCCACGGTCAGTAAATCTCTGATGATAAGCGGTAACAGGATCGTCCAGTCATAGTCTGCGGTGAAGCTGAGGTGCCGCCAGCCTGTACCGACCAGAGCCAGCCAAAACAGGAAGGACCAGAACCAAATGTCTTTACTATCCTGGCGGTAGTAAAGGAACGTAAGGGCAAAACAGGCAACTAGAATAAGCATAGAATAAAGATAAGGGTTTCACGATTGGGGTTTGTCACATTCATCCTAAAAACAGCGCCATTCGTCGAACAGATCACTTTCTACCGATTATCCGCCCTACCATTGCAGTGTATTACACAACTAATACACTAAAGCATGATTATCCACCTCCAACAAGTCAGTTTGCGCTACGGCCGGGAAGAACCCGTACTGGAGCAGGTCGATTTGCGCATGCCGGGTGGCGGAATTGTGGGCTTAGCGGCACCGAACGGTGTGGGAAAAACCAGCTTGTTCAAGATGCTGGTCGGCTTGCGATACCCCAACTCGGGTAAGATCGAAGTTATGGGTCAGGACCCGACCAAACGATCTGCCTCATTTTTGCAGCAAGTCTACTTTCTACCTGCCGAGCCCAACTTACCCGCCTGGACACCGAATAAAATCGGACGAGTTCAAGGCGCTTTCTACCCCAATTTCTCCGATGAAACCTACCGGGAATGCTTAGATGATTTCCAGGTAAATCCCGATCGCCCATTGGGTAAGCTTTCCTTTGGTCAGCAGCGACGAGTACAATTGGCCTTTGCGCTAGGTGTACGCACACCGCTATTGCTGCTCGATGAACCGACCATTGGCCTGGATGTCAATGGCAAAGATCAGTTTCGCCGAAGTTTAATCAAAGCTACCGAGGCCGGTCAAACCGTCATCCTGGCCACACACTTGCTCAATGAGGTAGGTCCCGTACTCGATCGGTTGGTGGTTTTGCATCAGCGTCAGGTATGGGCGCATGTAGACCTGGCCGAAGCCAGCAATACATACAGTTATCACCACAGTAGCTACCCGCCTCAGGCAGGAACCAACGCCTTTGGTCGCCGGGTGCCGGGTGGCTGGCACATCGTGCGTGCCGATGGTGGCCCCAGTTCGGCCCAGCCCGATCTCGAAACCCTCTATTTAGGTCTGACCGATGGCAACCTGGTCGACCCAACCTTTCAATCCTCCGTCGATGTTTAGTGCTCCACGATTTTTTCGCTATATGCGATGGTTATGGCTCAGGTCGCCGTCATGGTATCTGGCCGCACCCTTCGCAGCCGCAACCGTTTTTGCGGTATTCTTTTACTTCGCTATCGGACCCGAGCAGGGCAACTATCACGAATTGGTACCGCGTGTCCGCATAGAGACGGTTATGCCATGGGTCATCAGCTCCTTTATTTTTGGCTCTGTCTTTACGGCTATTCATCTGGCTTCACGCCATTTGTCTACCAACGAGGAGGCCGTGAGTTTTCTGAGCTTGCCGGTCAGTACGCTAGAGCGTTGGTTGGGCAATCTGACCGGGTTGTTGGTAGCTATTCCCTTGTTTAGCTTTATCAGCATTGCGGGTTTCTACCTGTTGCTCGGACTCTTTCGGGGCATGATTTCATTTCCCTTTCCCGATTTCGGTTCTGTCTTGCCATTACTTTCTATAGGCCTGTTGTCTTACTACGCAATGGTGCCACTAGCCCTGGCTATGGGTGTACTCAAGCCCAAGCGAGCCGTCGTATGGTACATATCGGTAGGTGTGCTGCTTTCTATAGTAATACCCATCATCATGACCTCCTTAAATGAGCTGCATGTTCCGATAAACATACCCGAAGGCAACGCTCCCAGCAATCTGGTCGGCCTCTTTTTCAGAGGTAGCTATACAGAAAGCAGCGTATCCTTCGCCTTCGACACACAATTCGGCTATCTGCCCCCCGTCATCGTTGTTTCCATTGCATTCATCGCAGTGCATTACCTCGGCTTACGCCACAAACAAGTGTAGCCATGCAGTTTCAAGATCCTTCCACCATATATCAACAAATAGCCGACTACGGCATCGAGCAGATCGTACATGAACGCTGGATGCCCGAGACCCGCATACCCAGTGTGCGCAAGCTCGCAGAGGAGGTCGGCGTCAACCCCAATACCGTTATGCGCGCATACAATTTCCTACAAGAAACCGGCATCATATACAACGAGCGCGGCGTGGGCTTCTTTGTCGCCAAAGACGGCCTGAAAGAAGCTGCCCGCATCCGTCGCCAGGCTTTTATAGATCAGACCTTACCCGATCTTATCCAAACACTCGATCTGCTCGGCATTACTGCCGAAGAACTGGTCGACATCATCAAAAATTTCAAAAACGGGCACCATGAAAATCGCTAAAATCG
>JBCDFE010000126.1:0-13298 GCA_039178745.1 Bacteroidota bacterium
AATAGGTGAAATTATTAGTCAGGAGTAAAGCTGCTTCATTCTGCTCAGTCAAGTTGTCATCTTCATTATTGCAGGACAAGGCAACCAAAGAGACGGAAAACAAGACCAGGATTAGTGCGAAAAGATTATTGAACATGACTTGGTATTGATCAATCACAATATTAAGAAATTCAAATAGAAGAGGCAGTAAGCTCCTTGTCATGATGATGAATGACACTCCAAAAGACATTTAGCCTCTTTTGCGGTGTTGCTCTAAAAGCTTATACCTACGGCAGCTTTCGGACATAGACCACACAACGCCCCTTTTTAGCTCGGATTATCACAGCATTTGAGTGAAACTAATGGTGATTTTGTCTTAAAAAGATAGCGAAAACTCTTACCCCAAGCTCTCTATGTTAAGGAATTTAGATTTGAAGTAAACCTTCATATCCATTCGCACCTTGCTACGAGCTTCAACCTCTTCTCCTTCAACGATGGTTCCCCGATGAAAATAGTCTACACTTTCAAATTCAACCAGCCCATAAATTATCTCCTGACCGTTTGGTTCTGGGAGTTTTGATAGAATTAATTTAGTGCCTATACAAGGGACTTCGACTCTTAATTGTAAGTCGCCATCTATTGTCAAAGAATGTGCTGGAAAATCATCTCCTGCTACTAGATGATAAGTCTCTGCTTGATTTTCAACAATTTTAATAGAAAATCCAAAGCCGCCAAATAGACCATACATTCCATCGATGACTAGAGTGTCATTTTGGTAGTAATAAAAGGATCTGAATATTGCTTCAGTTGGTTCATTCTTGCTTGTTGCAACCAATGAGTCATTTTCATAATAATCCACTGCTAATGGATTGTTGTATATGAGAAATACATCTTCTGCTGAGGAGGCAAATTCCAATTCCGAGATGCTAGCCTCTACAGTCTCTTTTACCGTGTCATCAATCTTAAAGTTATATGCTTTCTGCTCGCCTGATTTTACGCAAGAGCTCAATATTATAAGTAAGGAAAAGAAAATTATTTCGTTTTTCATTGTAATATATCTTTCAATAATACTTTACATCTGCTCAAATTCAGCTCTTTTGTTGATTCCGCACATACCCCAGTGCCCCCAAATCACTAATATCTTGAGTCAAATGCGTCTTGCCCTGGCTAATTACATATAAATTATCCGATAGGTCCAGGATATGGCGGTACATGTGGTCTGATATGATTATACCTTTCTGCTTTTTCTCCTGCATAATCATTCTTTTAATCGCTGATATATGGACAGGCATGATTTGAGAAAACGGCTCGTCAAGGATGCAGAACTTACTGTTGGAGCTCAGGATAATGAAGGTTTCTACAATGCGCCGCTGACCTGATGATAGGGTATACATCTTGCCCTGGCGATATTGCTCAAAATCTGGGAAAATATCCAAAAAGTCTGCAAAGCTAAGCTCAAAATCATTCAAAACTCGGGTTAAACTCAGTTGCTGAGGCACAAAATGATGTTGGGGCAAATATCGTATATCTTCTGGCGATCGCTTGTCTGAGGTATAGGCAATTCCATTTAGCCTAACGGATTGTGAGCCGGCCCTCAACTCGCCGAATGCAATTTTAAACAGACTTGATTTGCCAGCTCCGTTTCTCCCCAACACCCCCGTAATTTTTCCTGTTTCGGATTTTAGATACACATTTTGAAGGACTCGCTTATTGCCGAATGCCAACATGACTCCATCGACCTCTAGTACGTCTATCATCTTATACTTAAAGTTATGCTCACCACGGTGAAGAATAGGATGATTTCCAGAACTAGTGAAAACGCCCAAAGCTGCTGCTTTGTAATTCCTAGGTTTTTATAATAGCTAAATTCTGCTGCCTTCGAATCGCTTATAAAAAGATAGGTAATCAAAAGCGTAATGAGCTTAAACCAGAACAAAGCACTAATTGTACCAAGACCCTGTAAATACAAAATGCTTACACAAGTGGTGTTTATTATAAGTCCAGCTATCCAGAACGATCGGTAGAAGGTGAAAAAGAGTCGCATTGTTCTGCTCATTTGTGGTTTTGGTTAAAATGAGTTCGATAACAGGAAGATAGCCTCAGACGAATACTAATCCAAAGGATGGTGTAGGCTTAAATGATTGCGTTTGCGGGTGGTCCGTGCTAGGTATGAAGTCTCGATCTTCCATCTCCCTACCTCGTCTGATCAAACGCCTGTATAACCTCTAGGATAGATTCTATATCATCGTAAAAAGTGCGGATGAGCTCGAAAGTCACATTGGTTTGAAAAAAGCTGGGTTCCAGCAAGTCGTACTCGTGGCTGATAGCGGCAAACAGTTCTTGGTTATCTACGGCGAAGTAGACCTCCCGGTCCTCCAGGATTTGCGCATACTTGACCAGTGCCTGCTGCATAGGAGGTGTTAATATCTCTTGTATGATCGTACCCTCGTGCGCATATACGGTAAAATGCTGAGCAAATGGCCCGCTGAAGTGATTGTCTTCGAGGGTGTTTTCCATAGGCCTGCCGCCTCCTGCATAGTAAGCCCGAAGAGAGCGGTGCATGGCATTGGCTTTGCGCGTAGGCCAGACCGCCAGTTTGCCCACTACTTTTTCATTGAAGTGCGCATGCACAAACACACCGGCAAAGATGGTCTCAAACCGATGGCTAGCCCGACTCTCCTCCTTGACGTATATCTCGCAAAGCTGAAAGGGCATCTCACCGATCTGACCTTCAATATGGTCTTCCCCCTCGAATAGCGCCCGACGCGTAAAAAACAAGCCCGATCGAGCAAAAATCTTGCGGTCTATATTTCGCTTAGGGTCGTATTGAAGCGATTGGAAATTGGGCTGCTGATTGAGGAAATCGAGTAGCAGCTGCACAATGGCTGGCTTGAATCGCTGTCGGAACTGCTCGAACCTATAGCCCAGATAAATCAAATAACCCAACCCGATTGGCAACAAGACAATGAGCAGGAAGCGTACATCAAAAAACCAAATGATGCTGACCAGTAAGGTGATGACCGCCAGAGAAATACCTACACGCAGGAGCAGATTCCGTCTGGCTCGCTCGGTACGCAGTAACTCAGGCCTGATGTGGCTATTGTAAAAAATGCGCAGTTCGGCCTCCCTTCTGATGCGGGCTTCTTCCCGCGCTTGCTCTGCCGCCACGCGCTTGCGCTGGAGTTCCTGCTCCTGTACGCGACGCGCTTCCGCCTCCTGTTCTCGCTGATAGGCTTCATATATGTTCTCAGACTCGGCCATTGACGTGACAAGATAGTGATGTTGACCTTAGGAATATTGCAGACCTAAATTAGACGCTTTGGTTAATCTGTTTATCCGTCCACGTCTGTATTCCTTCCGCGTCGTCAGCGTACCAAATTTTAGTACGCGGATTGCGCCGAATAAACCGGATCGTAGACGGACTTTTAGTGGCGTGGAACTGAAGTGCTGAATCCCTTGCTGACCTACACAGACTCGCGGCCTCGCATTTCAAATGTCTAGAACATTTGTTCTCGCGGCAAAGAACCTCTAAATTGCCAAAAACAACACCTTGGAACTCTTAGAAAAAGAACTCACTAAAAAAATAATTGGCGCCTTTTATAAGGTTTATCAAAAATTAGGCCATGGCTTCACGGAGTCGGTTTACGAGAAATCGATGCTCATACAGCTAGCTGAAATCGGCTTAAGAGCGGAATCTCAAGTAGGGATAAAAGTGAAATTCAAAGGTCAAATTGTTGGTGACTTCAAGGCAGATATCTTAGTTGAGGAAAAAGTCCTGCTCGAATTAAAAGCTGTGGAATACATTCATGATCGTCATATTGCTCAACTTTTAAATTACCTAAAGGCCAGTCAGGTAGAGGTCGGGCTGCTTTTCAATTTTGGTCCTGAGCCTAGCTTTGAAAGAAAAGTGTTTTTGAATTCGAGGAAGTAGCTTTAGGCCGTCTTCTAAGCGAGCGGCATTGCTTCAACACTTCTATCTTTCCGTTGAAATCTGTTAGCGTCCGCGAGGTCAGCATACAAAAATCTCTAGTACGCGGACTGCGCTAAATGAAACGTAAAGTAGACAGCCTTCCACATATCTGCAACGTTGTGCTACAGCGTATGTAGATAATTTCCCTAAATCATTTTTTGGAATCCGGTCCGCGCAAATTCCACAGCGCTTTAGCGCTTCCGTCTTTCTGTTTAATTCCGTTTTGCTTCCGCGTGGTCAGCGTACCAAACCTGATAGTACGCGGATTTCGCCGAATAAAACGGATCGTAGACGGACTTTTAGTGACGTGGAACTAAAGTGCTGAAGCACTTTCGGATTTCCACATATCTGTAAGCTTACCCTCCAGATGTGTAGACAATTGCTCCAAATCATTTCTTGGAAACTAGTCCGCGCAAATTCCACAGCGCTTCAGCGCTTCCATTTTTCCGTCCAAGTCTGTTTTTCTTCTGCGTCGTCGGCGTACAAAAATAGGTCCATGTGATTCTCCGGAGAGACGGAAAGGGAACGGGCCTTAATTTTTCTTTTCAAGCCTGTTTGTTTCCGCGTGGTCGGCGTGCAGAAATTTCTAGTACGCGGATTTCGCCAATAAGACGGATCGAAGACGGAATTTTAAACGCCCTTTTTTACAACCCCTAGCCTAAATACAGACTCTCTCTAAAGCTGGTTCTGGCCATATACCAACAGACTAGCCAGCTACAAAAATTATCCTTAACTTTGCGCCCCTATGAAAATCAGGCAGTTAGTCTTGTTTTTTGTCCTTGTCGGAGCCATACTCGCATCGAGTGGCTGCCGCAGTCAGTTCGAGCGTGTTCGCACCTCGACGGATCCTGCTTTGATATTGAACAAAGCCAACCAATACTATGACGAGGAAGAGTACCAGAAAGCCCAGACTCTATACGAGCTCGTAGTGGCCGCTTACCGAGGTACAGCCGAAGCGGAAATGATAGCCTTCCGCTATGCCTACACCTTCTACCATACCGAGCAGTTTATCCTGGCGAGCTACTACTTCAAAACCTTTGTCAATACCTACGGAGCCAGCAATCTGCGCGAAGAAGCAGACTTCATGGCAGCCTACAGCAACTATCGGCTTTCGCCCATATTTCGCCTCGATCAGACCTATACCGAGCAGGCCATCGAAGGGCTGGAAGAGTTTGCCAACCGATACCCCACCAGCCCCAGAGTGGAAGAGAGCAACAGCCTGATAGACGAAATGCGCGCCAAACTCGAACTCAAGGATTTCGAAGCCGCCAAACTCTATATAGATCTCAGACGTTATCAAGCTGCGATACAGTCGCTGGATAACCTCCTAAAAGAATATCCGGAAACTCGCCGCGCCGAGCAAATTCGCTTTATGGCCACCAAAGCCGCATACGATTTTGCTCAAGCCAGCTTCGTAGAACTGCAACAAGATCGCTACGAAGAAGCCATAGAGCGCGCCGAATACTTCTTGCGCCGCTACCCGGAAAGCGAACAGCGCAATGAAGTAAACCAATTTTTAGAACGAGCAACTGCTCGATTAAACGAGTTGCAAGATGTCAGATATCAAAGCCAAGGCTCAAGGTCTTGACCCCAACATTTCCGCCCGCGACGTCCGCCAGTTGGTCGGCGATACCGATAATGTATACGAAGCCCTGGCTATAGTCAGCAAGCGCGCTCGGCAACTGGCCGTAGACCTCAAGCACGAGCTAGACCAGAAACTGGAAGAGTTTGCCGAAGTAACCGAGACCATAGAAGAAGTAACGGAAAACAAAGAGCAGATCGAGATCTCTAAATTCTACGAGCGCCTCCCCAATCCAGTTATCATCGGTACGGAAGAATACCTGCGTGGTGATCTCTACCATCGCTACAACGATCGTCGCGAAGAGGACGACGACTTTTAATCAAGAAACTGGAATTTCGTAAAAGTAAACCTTACTATGGCGCTGCCGTGGTAAGGTTTATTTTATGAGTACCCATGGAACTCAAAGGCAAAAAAATCATATTGGGCATAAGTGGCAGCATAGCCGCTTACAAGTCAGCTACCCTCACCCGACTCCTGATCAAAGCCGGGGCCGAGGTGCGCGTACTCATGACCGATGCCGCAACTGATTTTATCAGCCCGCTTACATTGAGCACCTTGTCTAAGAACGAGGTATTGTGCTCGGTGCGCAGCGAGGCCGGATGGAACAATCACGTGGAGCTGGGCCTCTGGGCCGATGCCTATATCATAGCTCCGACCACGGCAAACACCCTCGCTCGGCTGGCCAATGGCATCTGCGACAACATACTGGCCGCCGTCTACCTGAGTGCGCGCTGCCCGGTCTATTTTGCCCCGGCCATGGATATGGATATGTGGCTGCATCGATCTACACAGCGCAATCTGGAGCTGCTGCAGGAGGCTGGAGACACCATCATCGAGCCTCCTTCCGGCGAGCTGGCCAGCGGGCTCAATGGACCGGGAAGATTGGCAGAGCCAGAAGACATTGTCCGCATTTTGGCGCGTGCACTGGCGGGCCAGCATGATCTTGCCGGTACCCGCATACTCATCACCGCAGGACCGACCCACGAGCCGCTAGACCCCGTCCGCTATCTGGGCAATCGCAGCACAGGGCGAATGGGTATCGTACTGGCAGAAGAAGCCGCACGCAGAGGAGCCGACGTTCATCTGGTCTTGGGACCGAGCAGCCTTGCGGTAGATGAATCTTTAGTTAGACTTTCGCGGGTGGAGACCGCCCAGGAGATGCTGAATGTCTGCGTGGCTAGCTGGTCTGGTGTCGATGTGGGGATACTGGCAGCAGCCGTAGCCGACTACCGACCTGCGGAAGTCCAAACCCACAAAATCAAAAAATCGGAAAACAATCCGGCCCTGCAGCTGGAGCGTACACCCGATATTGCGGCTACCCTCGGCGCTCAAAAAGGCCACCATCAGAAGTTGATCGGCTTCGCCCTCGAAACCCAAAACGAACTGGAAAATGCACGCGGAAAACTGGAGCGCAAGAACTTCGATTTTATCGTGCTCAACAGCCTGGCCGACAAAGGCGCCGGTTTCGGTACGGCCACCAACCGAATACGGATTGTAGACCACAATAAGGTGACCGAATTCGAGTTAAAAGATAAGACTTTAGTCGCTACTGATATTCTGAATCATCTCGTTCATAGACTATCTTAGCATTCCAGAACCAGAGGCTAAAACGGGTCCTAAAAGTGCATTTAATTTGAATTTTTACCCTGCGTTTTAATAAGTAGTGCTCACTGAATCAGCGCTCCTTTTTTTACCGATCAATGGCATCTTTTCCGCCCGCGTCTTGAAATTTGTTTTACGAAAAAGCTACAATACTTCCGACTCATGCTACGTCTCGCTATCCTTTCGACCATTCTACTTTTTGGTGTTCATCTGCACGCTCAAGACGAAGGTCCATTCGATCTGTCTCTGAGCCTCAATACTCAGCAGGTGACAACCGTAGACCCCAAGATATTCGAGACCCTGGAGCAAGACCTGCGCCTGATGCTGAGCAGCTACGACTGGACCAACGACCGCTTCGAGCAGGAGGAGCGCATACGCTGTAATTTTGTGATGACTATTCTGGAGGGCGATACCCCCAATAATTTTACGGCCGATCTGGCGGTACAAGCCACTCGTCCGGTTTATGGTACGGGAGAGCAAACGCTGGTTTTTAACTACCTGGATAAGAAATTCAGCTTCTACTACGAGCAGTTTCAGGCGGTGCAGCTGAGCGAAAACACCTTCACGGGCAATCTGCCGGCGGTCTTCGGCTTTTATGCCTATCTGATTCTGGGCTACGATTACGATACCTTTGAAATGATGGGCGGTCAGCCTTACTTCGAGAAGGCACAGGAAATCATCAACCGCCTGCCCACCAACCTGGCTACCGATGATCCGGGCTGGTGGACTCGCCAAAGTCGCAACCGCTATTGGCTGCTGGAAAACATCCTATCGCCACGTAGTTTGCCGCTGCGTCGCGCCCAGTATACCTACCACCGCGAGGGGCTGGACCTGATGCACCGCAACATACCCGAAGGCCGCGCCAACTGCCTGCTGGCCATAGAAGATGTACAACAAACCAACCAAGCCTATCCGGGCACGGTCTATGTCCAAACCTTCATAGATGCCAAGCGCGACGAGATCATCGAGATGTTCAAAGGCGCCCCACCCGCCGAGCAGCAGAATGTAATCCAGACGCTCACTCGTGTAGACCCCTCCAACTCGGGTCAGTACCGCAGCATCAGAAGCCGTGGCTCTGCCGGCGGTAACCGAGGCCGAACCACGAGCGGGCGAGCGCCGGTGAGTCGTGGGAGAGGGTAGGTCATACCATATTTTGACCCATGACTAAGCAAAAACTCCTCATCCTGGGTGGGACGGAATTCGTTGGCCGCCAATTGGTCGAATATTTGCGGAAGTCTGAAAAGTATGAGATATCCCTCTTCAATAGAGGTAAGACCAATGCGGATATTTTTCCAGAGGTCAAGCGCATTATCGGTGATAGGGAAACGGATGATGTTGCGCAAATAGGTGAGCAACGATGGGATTACGTCGTCGACTTTTCCTCTTACTTTCCGGGGTCTTTACAGCGCACATTGGACCATCTCAATAAGGATGTTAAGCGGTATATATACATCTCTACGATATCCGTCTACTCTTTCGCAGGCTATGATGAAAAGACACCCCTACACGAAAACTATCCAAAGAAGAAATACGAAGACCACCAACTGACGGAGCCCAGCCTGAAGTATTACGGAGAAAAGAAGGTGGCTTGCGAAGATGTGCTCAAGAATGCCGACTGGCTCAATGCGGTCGTACTTAGACCTGCGGTTATTTTTGGCAAATACGACCCGACCGACCGACTGTATCATTGGATCGAACGCATTAGGAACAGAAAGCAGATCATCCTACCAGAAAGTGGAGATTATCGAATGTCTCTAACCTACGGCCCCGATCTGGTCGCTACCATTGTGAGCGGTCTGCATGGGGATTTGGCTTCGGGTACTTACAACTGTGTCTCTGATGAGCCTTACACCTTTCGATCGATTTTGGAGATGCTGAGAGACGAGTTGAAATCGGATTGTGGATTCGTATCCGTGCCTGCAGATGTGCTTAGAGAGCGGAAATTCAGCACCCGTGAGTTTCCCCTATGGTGGGGATTCGACATGCTGGTCGACAATAGTCATTTGAGAAGCTCGGTGAAGCTGGAGCTTGCCGATCCTGATCAAGCGCTTCGGCAAACAGCCCGGTTCTATGCGCAGGGTAATTGGCACAAACCCAAAGTAGGCATCTCTCACGAAGATGAAGATGCGTTGTTGGATGTGTTAACCTAAAGCAATAAATGGCTAAAGCTACCCATCAGGAGGTTTTGACATTCCGGCCCAACCCTTGGAAGATAGTGGGCTTGTTGGCCATTTGCGTTGCCTTCGTAGCTGTTGGTATTTTTATGATCTTGGGAGATGAAGCCTTTATGGGCTGGGTTATTATTTTACTGTTCGGTTTGGGTGGAATTGCTATCGCGAGTCTGCTTTTTCCCGAAGTCAACTATTTGCGACTCACGCACGAAGGATTTGAGATCAAGAGTTATTTTCGAAAAGACTTTACCCGTTGGAATGAAGTCTATGGTTTTCGGATAGGCTATGTAAGCGGGAATAAAATGATCCTCTTCGATTATACAGAGATTTATACTCGCCAAAAAAGTGCCAGGAAAGTCGCTAAGTTGATTGGTGGAAGCGAAGGGGCGATTTCCAATAATTATCGCGTCTCGACCAATAGGTTAGTCGAGATATTAAATGAGTGGAAGGATAGGTATGGGTAGTAGAATACTTGATGCGGTT
The DNA here is from genome assembly GCA_039178745.1 of Bacteroidota bacterium. Classification (GTDB taxonomy): domain Bacteria; phylum Bacteroidota; class Bacteroidia; order Chitinophagales; family Saprospiraceae; genus Neolewinella. The sequence continues at coordinate 9,788 of JBCDFE010000126.1, forward strand.
GTTATTTTTGATCCGTTATTCAAACGTACTGGCACCATGTAATTAGGGTTGTTTATAAAGAATTAGTTTTATGGTGTTGAGACAAAGGCTACATGTGCGGACTAGTATTATAATGATGTGGGTTCTTATAGTTCTTTTAACATGCACAAGTCAAACAGAAAAAACTTCTTATTTGGTCTCTGATTTTGAAGAGGTTCGTGGAACAAAGGAAATTAATGATACTCTTTTCTTCTTAGAAAGAGTTTCCGTAGAGCAATCACTAGATAAATTAGTACGAGATAGTGAGGACCTAGAATTCTACTTGTCTTTTGTAAATCAAAGTAAGATAGACTCCTTTCAGGTTTTGGAAGAAGGGAGTACAAGATATGAGCTTAAATATCTTGGTAGCATAACTGATGTAGCCAATAGTAGTGCTTATCATGTAATTAGAAATTTCAAAATTACCGGTATTGGGGAGATGTTATCTCCAAGAGGGAAAAGTGAACTGGCTTTTATCGATACACTAACAAGAGATATTCTGATATACAATATGGGATTTCCCGAATATCTACCTCGCTATATAGAAGAGAACTCTTTAAGATTTGATCTTGATAGCACGATGGTATTTATTTATATATCAGGAGGTCTATCTCCTTTTATTTGTCTTCCGGTTATCGGTTGCCATGATTAGGGTGTCATCGATTCCTATAAAATGATTAGGACTTTGTCCACCGTCCGTGAAAATCTAATAGCGGCCTACCAATCTAAGGCAGGCAAGCTCTGCCGCTTTCGTTTTCGTTCGTGTCAGAAAGGTCTGCGTCGTTCGTTTACTAAAATATGTGTGCTTGGTATAGATCACTTTGGATCTTGTCCATAAGAGAGTAATTCTCATTGGTAGTTTAACGTAAGATTAGATCTCCCTATCTGTTTGTCGATTTTTACAAGCAGTTTGCATGAATTTCTTAGTGTCTGAAAATTTATCCTGCATAATCAGACGGATATGAGAATCCCAATTCAGATAGCGATTTTCTTGGTGATTTTTCTAGCCTGCCAGGCAGTTGATCAGTCCAACTCGGTTTGGGTAAGAACACACTATATTTATTACCCTGACTCTCCATATCGAGATACGATGATTGATTCCAGATTATTTCTAAAATTTGAAGGGGATAGCTTATTCAGTAAGTACTTCGATATCGACGGTCAAACATATCAAGAAGTTTACCCTGTTATTGATCATTTGCCTGGAGAGATGATTATTGCACAAGATGCAGATGGTCTTCAAGATACTTTTCGATACCGTGCTGATGGAAAAAGTATGAGTATATATAGAGGTGTTCAAACTAGGACCATTTCCCACTTTAGGGAGTTGCCTCAGTACAATCTGGCTAATCATATAGATGAGGTTTACGAAAGACTAACTCGAACCAGCTTCATTATATTTGACTCTTTAAGGATCGAGTTCAGACCAGACCATCGAGTCATTACACCACTGTTTGACGGTTATTTCGAAGAGAACTGCTTCTGGACACTCCAGACCTTTGAAGAAGAATTGATCCTTTTGCTTAGTGGCTTTAACGGATTCATATTGCACATAAACGAAATTGGAAGAACACAAATTAATGGTACTCTTTATGGGGTGACAGACTACGAAATAGCCCTTATGGAAATATCCAATGAAAGCATTTATGACATCAGTGACATCAAGGGACAATGGATAGAAGTAAGAGAAGATCCACGTCCATTGCCACCACCTCCTCCACGGATATCGGATCAAAGAGCCTACCCTTTGGAAGAGCTCTATATTATGGATACGACCATTATGCATAGCTACATTTATAGATCTGATACTTTATCCTGGTCACCGAATAGAGAACAGGATTTAATCCTACTCTTAGGGCGGTTTCAATCTGTGCCTAACCAATCAGCACGGGTAAGCAGAGAAATCCATTCAGACCAGCGCACCAAAACTTGGGGAAGTGATGCCTTCAGAAAGTGGCGAATTCTATCTTTAGATGGTCAATATCTCCTGATTGAGAGGCTACTTCCTCCTTACATGCTAAGGTGGGGAGAGACAGAAAGCGTATCATTTAAAAGAGTAAACTGATCCTATGAAAGCACTACTCATACTCGTTATTGCATTTTCCTCTATCTGGATAATATCCTGGTTGTTTTTGTTGCAAAAACCTATACAGTGGGGACATCATTTCACCTTCCACAACGAGCTGGGAATTTTTATAGATAGTATTCAAATTAGTATTGGTGGTGAAGAAAGAATTATTACTGTTCGGGAAGATCACACCTTGGAAGGCAATTGTCAAGTCAACGAAATATATGCTCCTCAGGAAGTAAGGATTACCATATTTACAGAAGATCAGATCATCGAAATACCCGCTGATTCTTTCAACTGCTACAATTGCGACGGCTATCACAACTACGATCTGCAACCACAAAGAGCAGTATATTGGTTCCAGCCATAAAATCATCTAAAGACCCAAAAGAATACCACCTTATGATACGACAAGCAAATACCACCGGCTTCCGAGCTAGACTCAGGCCGACTTTCGAGAAACTAGGCCTGATCGATTATATGACAATGACGCTTGAAGTAGACAAACTGGATTTCATCAAGAAGTTGAGGAAACAGGTAGATGAAAGCAGTCTCGGCGTTTTTTCGGATGTAGGCGATGCTTTTTCCTCCAGCAAGAATGAGTTTAAAGGAGAAGTAGACCATGAAGGATTCCAGATCAAACGCAAGCGAAAGTTTTTTGATACCAACTTCAATTTTGCTGTGGCCAAAGGGCAGTTTCGGCAAGAGCGAGAGCAGCTGGCTATCGATATAGAACTCGATGCGGTTAATAAGCAAATGCAGATTTTCTATATTTTCATCATCGTCTTTTATCTCGCCTTCTTTGGTGTAATCCTCACGCTAGGGCGCGACTCTTCTATGCCCCTTATCGTTCTCCCCTTTATGTTACTGCATGCGGGCATGATGTTCGGAATTCCCTTTTTCATCATGCGCAGAAGTGTCAGGCGTATGAAGTATGAGCTTGAACGAGAGTTGTTTTTTATCGCTAATAAATAGATGCCATGTATCAGCCCAGAAAGATCGCTTTTCAAGAGTTACATCATTGCGATGACTGGTGGATCAAAATATATACCATCGCCAAGCAGGGCGACTTCGACCAGTTCGGAATATATGGGCATGCAAAGGACAAGCTACCCACTTGGCTTGCCATGGAAAACAGCTTTGACGCCAGTCACGACCACATGGCTTTTCTGATTGTACATGCCGGCACAGAGGGCGTTTTCTCTATTATCAATTGGTGGGTGGGCACCAATATGCTCAACACCCATGTTTTTATTACCGAGTACGAGAATCCCTCTCAATTCCGCAAAATTTCGGGCGATGGGCTTGCGCCATGCATCTGGGAGATGGAAGTGATCAACCACGAGCGCATAGCCTGGACGGAGCAGGTACTAAAGAAGAGCGAACCCGATTACCAAACTTATTTGAATTCCATTTTTTCCAGAA
>JBCDFE010000127.1:0-13215 GCA_039178745.1 Bacteroidota bacterium
AATCGCCATGCAATTTATAGAGAAAATCCTTGAGGAAGAGTATTCAGCCATTCTTTCAAATTGCACCGAATCAGTCAGATTAGACCTGCAATCGGTGGGTGTCTCGGAAGGGAAAATGGGAGGATTAAATTTATTAAAACAACAATTTGCTTATCTAAAGGATGAAGTGAAGGAGGTTAAGCTATTCAAGAAATTCGAAGACGATAAGCACTTGGTCATTGAATACGACATCCTTCTAACTAATACGTATGACTTGCCATTAGTAGTTATACTGGCAAAGCAGGGAGATCAGTACAGTGCCATCCGCACCTACCATTCGGTCTATCCCATAACGGAAGGTCATGTTTTCAGAGCGTCCATCTTTACTGAGAAAATTGAGCTTACCGAACCCCCAGAAGTGGTTAAGTACTTTGCGGGAATTGCCATTGGTTCGACAGAAGCAACTATGCGTACCCTCTCCTTTGAAGACGATGTCTACTTTAGGGAGCCCGCAGGTTGGCGTTGGAACCATAAAACTGAGGAAGGCTTAAAGAAGCATTTTGACCATTTCTTTAGTGATGGCGGTGTGCCACTAAAATTTCATAGCTACGTTTTTGATGAAAAAGCAGGAACTTTTGCTGGTGAATACACCTGCGATGTTTGGGGTAGTGCCACCTTTAAGCCCCAGGCTGGTGTTTCCATTTACGACATCAATAAGGAGACAGGTAAAATAACCGGTATACGAGTATACGATAATGTGGATGCGAATTATAAGTAAGTTGCGCCAACTATAAGCTTCAGAGTAATGCCATAGTCTCATTCGTCAGGAGAATACTGAAAAGAAAGGCTGGAAATAACTTTCAAAATTTTCAGAAAAAATTGAAAGTTTGATTTTTTACCTTTACTTTTGGTATCCACCAATGCCGTAAGTTATGGCGAACCACACCTTCCTATACGACGATGCTTGTCCTATGTGCCAGGCGTATACCGGAGCTTTCAAAAAACTCAAATGGAGCGATCGAAAAGCTTTTAGCAGCTTGAAAAAAGGGGAGTGGGCTAAGTTGGACCTTGATCGTGGGCGGCACGAAATACCGCTGCTAGATGAGAAAACTGGTGAGATTCGGTATGGATTAGATGCCATGACAACCATACTGGCGAACGCTATGCCCTGCTTGCGGCCAGTACTGCGCAGTCGATTCTTTTTAGCCATGCTCAAACCGCTGTACTGGCTCATCACCTATAATCGTCGCATCATAGCAGGTACGCATCCACCCGCTACAGGAATCGATTGCGCTCCTGATTATCACCCTGGATGGCGATTAACTTATGTGATCTTAGCGTTTGTTATAGCCGGTCTATTGGGTTTGCCAAATGTACTTTGGGTGGTAGCTGGATTGATCGGCGTGCTTGGGCTCCTTTTTCACCGTCAGAGATTGAGCTTTCTCGGTCACCTGGGCACAGTTGTGCTCGGTGCAGCCTGCTTGCATGTTTTGATTCCCGGAGCGATTGGTCTAGGTGCAGTTTGTGTGTTTATTGTCTGGCAGATTTGGCATAGAGTGGGGTAGTGCTCCTCGTCTGCTTTACGGACCATTTGGATTGAGTAAAGCTTGTACCAAAACCGATGATTCTGTAATATTGGTGCAGGGCTAACTGAAACCTGGTAAAATCGGTGGTCAATATTGAGAATAGCCCTTACAAGCTTTAGCGTATTATGAAACGACTACTCATTCTTTGTCTTGTCATTTCTTTTGGAATTAGCGTGCATGCACAATCGGACTCTGAGGATTTGACCGGGACTAAAGTGGAAGATTTTGAACTGACTGATATAGAGGGGAATATTATTTCTTCGCAGAGTACTGTAGGAAAGGTCGTCGTTTTGAATTTTTGGTTTATTGGTTGTAGACCTTGTCTTGAAGAAATACCTGAGCTCAATGAGGTTTACAATGAGTATGCAGGAAATGAGGACGTAGTCTTTGCCTCCATCGCATTGGATGAACTTAAAAAAGTGAGAAGAAAACTAAATAAATACAGCATTCAATACCCTGTAGTTGCTGATGGAAGTATAGCCAGTGAATTGTTTCAAGTCATAGGCTATCCAACCAACATCGTAATCGATAGAGAGGGGAATTACAGTTTTAGATTTACAGGAGGTTTTCCCGGCATAGGATCTCTCCTTGCCAGGTATATAGAGGCAGCACTTGAGAAGTAGAATTGGATATTTGTTTGGTTGAATTTGTCCATTGCTTGGCAGATTGTACTTTAATGTTAGAAAGCTATTTTAGCCTATTATTTGCCAGTAAGTCAATAATGAATCGCGTCCACTTCCTCATCCTCCCTTTTATCTTTTTTGTCTGCCAGCAGAGTTCCGAAGAGAGTGCCCGTGAAGATCAGAACGAAAGCATTTCACAAATAGAGGAAGAAGTCCCATCGTTTTACTGGTCAGTAGACTGGCATCCTGAAAATGATCAGATCGCATTAGGCGGTAGTATGGATACACTGCGGGTTTTGTCAGCAGACGGAGAACGGGAAGTGAGCAAGTATCCCTACGCTGGTACCATTACACAAGTTAAGTGGCACCCAGCCGGAGATAAACTGGCGATAAGCGTTCAGGATGGCAAATCGGAACCATGCATCCTCAAACCAAGCACTGGACGGCGTATCGAGCTTGACCAGATAAGTGCTGAGGGAGCAAGAGCCCTGGGGTGGAACCATACTGGCGAACTACTGGCAGTGGGAGACTATGAAGGGATACTCAGCATATTCGACGCCGACGGAAGTTTGTTGAGGCAGGTGGATACCGACCAAAAAGGTCTGATTGATTTGGATTGGCATCCCAATAGCGATTTGATCGTAGCCGTTGGTGAACATATTTCCCGCTACGATTATAGAACGGATGAGCTGCAAAATATAGAGGACAGAACTGAAGATATCCTTATGCTGTGCGTAGATTGGCATCCAGGTGGCCAATTCTTTGCCACAGGCGACTACGGAGATTTTACCCATAACTACTCTCCATTGCTACAATACTGGACTTCCGCAGGTAGCCACATCAAATCCATGAACGATAGTAAAGCAGAAATCAGAAATTTGGCCTGGTCTGAAGATGGCGAACTGCTGGCTTCAACCAGCGAAAAGATCAGATTGTGGAATGAGGCGGGAGAAATAGTAGCCCAAGACAATCACTCACATCTGCTGCAGGGAGTAGCCTGGAATGGAGATACAACACAACTAATCGTTACAGATGATCACTGCAAGATCATCTTTTGGGATCGGGAATTGAATCGACTTGGTGAGACCTTGGACTGAATGACTAGACAACCTTCACCAAATCAAAATTCCCTTCCGTAGACAACCTGGCGTTATTTGGCCATCCATAGGAATATAGACTAAATACAATGCGGTAGGATAGATTCTGCTTGGCATTGGGTATGGCAAAGTATTGCAACTTAGAAGCGGGTTTTTTAATCGTCGTTTGAGTAGAGGGCCTGTTGCCTATAGGAGAATTGAATCTGCGCTCGTACTTATCCAAAATTTCGTTGTAAGGTAAATCCGCAAGATAGGTTTGATTGCCTGCGGTATCGATCTGGAAGGCGCTGATAGACAACCTGATTTCCTGACTCACGAATTTATTTTGATTATTGTTGGCCAATTCATAAGCAGCCGCATATCCGTATATATACTGAAAGACAACGGCTATCTCATCATAATCTTGGGTAAGTGGGCCAATTAAAAATTCCAGTTTAGTGGTGCTATAGGTAGTAGGACCAGCAGACTGAAAGCCATCTGTATGGGCAGTGGCTGTCATTTTACCTCTGTTGGCATCGGAGAGATTGTTGTGGCTATATCCAGCTGGCTGCCAGCTGTCGGTGGTATTTTCTCTAAGGCTGGCGTTATTGACTTGATAGAGGAAAACGATTCGCTTTTTGGCCGATTGCAAATAGGGTAGGGTGAATGTATTGAGGTCGGTGATATCCTTAACCAGCGGACTGGTATTAAATTGAATGTTTCCAAAAACAGATGGGTCTAAGGTCGGAGCCTGCTCAGTTAACTGTACATTGAGCTGGTGCTCTTGCAGCAAGTCTTGATAGTCTTCTCTGATCTGATTTTGTATCTGCTGCCTGATTTGTAATTGCTCGGATTGTTGATCGGCTAGCTCTTCCAGACTTGGGTGTAGATTGAAGTCGAACATGGGCTTTAATTGATACCTTGTTTTGCCCTTTATGCCCCCAGACACTAATCCGTTACTGCAATGGAAAATTATTACAGCTTCTTTCCCCTTAGCCGGATCTTATAGCCACTATTGGTCGATATCTCCAAAGCTGCGCCCAGCCGATCTGCTCGCATTTTCAGGTTTTTCAAGCCCTGGCCCGTACGAAAAGAACGTCTGTCGTTTAAGCCATTGGTCGCCTGCGGGGTACCGTTGTCCTCGATCAGCATTTCGTAGCTCTTCCCTTGCATAGTCATAATCACTTTTACCCGATCGCCATTGCTGTGCCGGGCTATATTGTTGATGGCCTCCTTGTAGATGAAATACAGATCCTGTCGCCGGTCTCCGGATATGGTCTTATTGCGATCAAAGGAATCGTCGAAGTGGAACTTGTATCTTATGTCAAGCGGCATCAGCACATCGTCTGCGTGCTCCTGCATACGCTGAAAAAGCTCGCCTATGGTATCTCTGCGGCTGTCTATACTCCAGATCACATCGCTGAGTTTGCTCATGGCCTTACGACCTGCTTCGCCTATGCCCTTGAGCCTGTGGTTTAGGTGACCGTCTTCGGTATGTCCTTGCAAAAGCTCACTCTGCATAGTAATACCAGCCAAGAGACCACTCACTTCATCGTGAATATCGCTACTCAGCTGACTGCGCAGCTTTTCCGACTTGTAGCGTTCGCGCAGTCTGAAATAGAACACCGCTGCGAGCAGGGCTGCTACAATTAGTCCAACCAAAATTAGAAACCAGCCTTTCTCCCAAATATATTGATGAACGATAATGGGCAAGACCAGATCATTGGCTACATAGTTACCGTTGGCATCTGCTCCCTGCACGATGAGCTTGTAGTTGCCGCCTGAGAGGTTGCTGTATCGGGCAGTCCGATCACTACCCAGTTCTACCCAGTCGTTCTCTTCTCCTTCCAATTTCACCCTAAACCTATTTCGGCTGGCCGTAGCTGTTGCGGGCATGGCGAATTGGATAGCCATACTTTTTTCATCCCGCATCACCTCCAAAAAATCCAGATCGCCCAGACTGCTATTTAAAGTGCGCGTACCACGTCGGCCATAGCAATTGATTTCAGCAATGAGTACCTGAGATTCCGGCTTATTACTCAGCAATTCCCAGTCGTAGAATACATTCAGACCATTAACGCCACCAAAGTAGTTGCGGCCATCACTGCTTCGATGAAAAGCGTGAAGATTGAATTCGTTATTGCTCAGTCCGTCAGATCTGTAGTATCTCAAAAACATAGGATCTCCCTCTGGGCGATAGTAGGTCAAACCGTAGTAGGTACTGATCCAATATTCGCCATTGCCAGTAGGTTGCAGGCCATAAAGTACATTGCTGCTCAAACCTTCTACGCGGCCAAAGTGGTCCATAACCCGCTTGGAAATGGGGTCGTAAATATGCAATCCACCCTTGGTAGCTATGAGCAGTTCTCCGTTATCATTCTCCTGAATATCGTATACAACATAGTCATTCAATTCCGGCCCGTTTGCTTCCTGTCCGGGGAGTGGGGGGGTGAAGCTCTCGTACGTTTTGGTTTCCAGATCGTAAATCAAAAAACCACTTTCATCTGTACCGACAAACAGCTTATCCAGGTTTTTACTCGTGCTCACATGGGTGATAAGTGCATTGGGTAGAAACTGATCGCCATTGGCATCCAATAGGGGTATTAGGCTATGACTGCCTGCTTCAAATTTCAAGATCTGACCATGGCCTCGCTTTCGGGCAGCGCCTATCCAGATGGTTTCCCTACCATCGGTGCATATACTCTCTAGGCTGGCATCGGTTTTTATAGTTTTGGCCATGCAGGTCGTCGGATCGTAGCAGACAAACAGACCGCCCACCTGCCCGGTAGGTAGTGAACTGATGAAGTATAGCAGGCTATCGGGACCAAAAATCATCCCACCCGCTTGAATGATGGGAATCTTCTGGCCGTATTCATCCAGTACAGGCATGGTGTCTAACTGCTCGGTACCCGAATTGATTCGGAACAGACCCCGCTTCTGAGTTAGAAAGTAGATGTCTCCGTGGGCGTTCTCGACTATTCCCCTGATCAAATGGGCAAACTCTTCCTCTTCCTGCTCTTGAGCCAGAAAGGTTTTAATACCAGTAGAGGCGGGCTTGTACAAGGCCAGCCCACTCGCCGTACCCAGGTAGAGGGTAGATCTGAAGTCGTCACCAAAAACAGATTTTATTCGCCTGCCTACCCTCAGCAATTGTGCAAAAGTATCTACCTGCCCGTCGGGTTCCAATAATAAATACTGGTCGGCCAAATCACTTAGTGGGTCACTGGATTGGGCAGATATCAATAGCCTCTGTTTTCCGTCCCGCCAGGCATTTTTGTAGTATAAGCTGTTCGATATTTGCTCGACAGGCGAGATTGGCTGCTTGAGTTTGGCATCGTAGAGAAAAAGTCCGGGACTGTTGACAAAGGCCAGATACACCTGACCATCTGCACCTTCTTTGAGCAAGGAAACCCGCTTGTAACTACCCACGGAAGACCCGGCCAAATCGCTGCTTCTGGTCCTGGCGAAGTATTCGGGCCCATATTCGAAAAGCAAATTTCCCGTCGCGGAATAATGACGCAATCCATATACGTCATCATAGAGTATAAACTGGGAATTGTCCAGCACCAGCAACTCTACAGATGGAGCCACGCGATCAAAAGACCCTTCGGCATTTATGACCAATTGGAGTGAAGTAGGCGTGTACTCGTATACCTGTATGCCCGTAGGTGCATTGTAGGCGATGAAGGTTCGGCCAAATCGATCGCTGGCTATGGTACGCGGATGCCCTTCCGCATCATCCCTATTGGAAAGCGGGATCTGCTCCACTCCGAATGCATCGGGATCAAAGCGATCGAAATAAGTCGCTGTTGCCTCGTATCTGATGATGAGCTTACCTTCCTGGTCAACACTCAGCTGACTAATATTGCCTCTACTCAGCCGGGTCTCCGAATAAGGTCCCTGATTGAAGGTGCGAAATTCGTAACCATCGAATCGATTTAGCCCATCGAGTGTACCCATCCATAAATACCCTTGCTCATCGCGGACTATATCGGTAACGACAGGGCTGGAGAGTCCTTCGCTAACGGAGAAAAATTCGATTTCGGCTCGTTGCCCCAGGCAATGATATACATGAAATATGAAGAGAAACAATAGGGTAGCGACGTGTCTGCCAGTCCACGGCCTGTTAGTGCAGTCAGTTTTATGCAAACGCCAATGCCTAAATTTCACCATCGAGTTTCTTCCTGACTACTTCCATCTTGGAAGAGACCTGCAACTTACGATAGATTTTTTTGACATGATCTCGCACCGTCTCCAGGCTGATGTCCATACGCTCGGCCAGATCTTTGTAGGTCAGGTTCTCGACGAAGCCCTGCACAATTTCCATCTGCCTGGGCGTAAGTCGCTGTTCGGCATCGCTTCTATTGTTAGTTACCGGCTTTTTGTTGTTCTTAGCCATGTGGGCAACTACTTGTCTCGCTATGCCCGGACTCATGTAACTACCCCCCCTATGCACGGTATAAACCGCTTCTTGCAGAATGGTAGGATTGACCTTTTTCTTGCTTAAATAGCTGACCGCGCCAGTTTGTAGCGCTTTGAAAATATTGTCGCTATTATCACTGTTGGTCAGTATGATGATGTCCAGGTCTGGCTTGCGATTCAGTAAATGAGGGATGCCGGCTATGCCATTCATGCCGGGTAGATTGATGTCTAGCAAGATCATATTGATCGGGCTGCTATCGTCGAAACCTTCCAGGAAGTCTTCCATGGTTTCGCAAGATTTTTCGATCTGTACGCCGGGGTTTCGCTCGAAGCACTCTCGTATGGAGGCCAGCATGATGGGTTCATCTTCAACGATGCCGAGGTGTATGGTATGCACTATTTCTTTTCCGGTATGTTGTTGTGTTATACATAACGGTTTTTACAGCTGTTTAGGTCTATCCTAATTCATTGGCTAACTTTGCCGCATAAAGCACAGATCATGCCCCACACTAAATTGGCCGGAATAGGTCACTATCTACCACCACAAGTTGTCACAAATGACGATCTCACACAAGTCATGGATACCAGTGACGAGTGGATTCAGGAAAGAACGGGAATTAAGGAGAGACGTTTTGTCGAGCGTGGCACAGAAACTACAGCCACTCTAGGTGCCAAGGCTGCACGCCTGGCTTGCGAAGATGCCGGTATCAAACCAGACGATATCGACTTCATCATTTTCGCGACCCTCAGCCCAGACTATTACTTTCCAGGATGTGGTGTCTTGTTGCAGCGAGAGCTCGGCATTGCGAAAACCGAAATCGGCGCACTCGATGTCAGAAATCAATGCACTGGGTTTGTATACGGTCTCTCCGTAGCAGATCAGTTCATACGATCAGGTATGTACAAAAATATTCTTCTGGTCGGTGCTGAGATACATAGTTATGGTCTCGACTTCAGTACCAGAGGCCGAAACGTCTCTGTCATTTTCGGTGATGGTGCAGGCGCTGTCGTTCTTCAGCCTACCGAAGACGAGAATGAGGCCATTATTACCAGCAAGCTACACAGCGACGGCACCTATGCTGAGAAGCTTTCGGTTATTCATCCGGGGATGCACGCAGGCGTTCATTTAGACAAAATCGATGGTTACGAAGAGTTCGACATCGAATTCGATATTGAAGACAAACCCTTCGGTGGCTTGTTTATCAATAACGAGATCGTAGATCGCAGCGTCTACTCGCCACACATGGAGGGACAAGCGGTATTCAAGATGGCTGTCCAAAAATTCCCAGAGGTGATCGTTGAGGCTTGTACTTCTGCAGGTCGGTCACCTTCCGATATCGATATGCTTATTCCCCACCAAGCCAATCTGCGCATCTCCCAATTTGTGCAAAAACGACTTGGGCTGACCGACGATCAGGTGCACAACAACATACAGAAATACGGCAATACAACCGCCGCCAGTATTCCCATCGCCCTGTCAGAAGCCTATCACGAGGGCCGCATCAAGAAGGGTGATCTGGTCTGTTTGGCAGCCTTTGGTAGCGGATTTACCTGGGGAAGTGTCTTACTGAACTGGCCAAAATAGGTTGAAATGTTTCCTACCCGCGACCACGGAGACGGCAAATACGTCGGCAATATCTTTGGACCCTTCTGGACTAAGGTGGCCATATTCGTTATCGGCGGATTGAGCCTGCTCTTCATCGTGCTGCACTACATCAAAGGCGAACCCTTTGATCTGGGCGACCCCAACTCCATAGAGAATAGCCGACCGCGAACCCAGCAAATGGTCGAGTAGCTCATGCAGTTCTGGAAATACCATGGTGCAGGAAACGACTTCATTCTGATCGATGGTCGAAAGGAATGGCCATTTGAAGCTAGCCACTATGAGTTGGTAGCTCAGTTGTGCCATCGCAGATTCGGAATTGGAGCTGATGGCCTCATGGTACTGACTCATCATCCCAGTAGTGATTTTGAAATGCACTACTACAACAGCGATGGCCGACCCAGCAGTATGTGTGGCAATGGCGGCAGATGTATCGTAGCCTTTGCCAGCGCTTTGGGTATTTCGCCAGCATCTTCAGATGGCCTTTACCGATTTATGGCTGTCGACGGTCTGCATCGGGCCCTGATTCTAGACGATGGGCAGGTAAAACTAGAAATGCTCGATGTGCAGGAGGTCGAGCGAAATAATGATGATTACATACTCGATACCGGCTCTCCTCACTATGTCCGCATAGTCGATGATGTAGACGATATCGATATCGTTCCCGAAGCCCATCAGATCAGATATGGTGAGCGGTTTTCCGACGAGGGCATAAACGTTAATTTTGTTCAGCTTGTCGACGAGTGTTCACTATCGATTCGAACTTATGAGCGTGGAGTCGAAGCCGAAACTTACGCATGCGGTACTGGCGTAGTAGCTGCCTCGGTAGTACAAGCCAGCCTGATGGGGGCAGGAAACCACCGTTTCCATATTGCAGCCAAGGGCGGGCCACTCCAAGTAGATCTATCCTGGGATGGGCAGCGAGCTAGGTCTATATGGCTTATTGGCGGTGCGAGCTTTGTTTACAAAGGATTTATTGAATTAGATGAGTTCCATACCTAGGATGCGAATTACTTCGCAGGCGATGCGATAATTTTCATCTTACCTCAGCAGGTTTACTATCCCTGACTGCAAAATCTCTTGCCCACTAGCTGTCATCAATTCGGCCATCCAAATATAGCTGCCCATAGCCGCAGGCCTGCCATCAGGCATGTTGCCATTCCACCACCCGGTCGAATCATCTACCGATAAATCGACGCACCTGTTTATCGAACCACCCCAGCGATCAAAAATCTCGAGGCGTTTTATTTGTATGGTCTGACCAAAGTCAGCAAACAATCGAAATCGATCATTGATGCCATCGTCATTGGGTGAAAAGGCCGTTGGCGCATAAATGGGGCAGAGTGGCTTCTCCCAGCCAATTACATCGCTAGCCATGCAGCCCATTTCGTTGATGACAGCAATTTGGTGATCACCTGGATCGAGATTGGTGAAGGTCGGATCAGTTTGATAAGGACTGCCATCAACGGAATATTGGGTATTTCCCTGATTGGATACCAGAGTAATATCTGCCGTTTCTCGCTGGCAATCTGGCTCGCGCTGAAAATCCCAGCTCCATAGAGGTTTTTCGTCGAGACGCAGCTGAAAAGCAAAGCTGTCGGTACACACCACAGCATGTGAAACCACCAACTGGTAGCTACCCGCATGGGAGTTATTGAGATTTTCTATCAGTAATTGGTTAGATTCAGAGCGGAAGTTGTTGGGTCCCGACCAGCGGAAGTCCACTTGATTACCTAAAGCAGGAAAATTTTCAGAGGGAAATGGACCCAACATAAACAAATCATCGATACATGCCTGGTAGTCGTTAGCCAAGTTGAGATCTAGAGTAGGGCAAGCTGGCGAGCATTCGAATTGCCCATTAATAGTGAGAATCTCGCAGGCAGCGGTCGATGAAACCCGAAAGCTGTAAGACGCGCCAAACGGAATGGGATAGCTGGTAAATAGGTCCCCTGTAAAGCTGCCCCGGCCATCGAGTTCTACAAAGGATTCGGAACGGCCGCTAAGTCTGAAGACCGCAGTATAGGTCTCGCTTGCAGAGTCGCATTGGACGACGACCTCACTGGGTAAAAGTGTTTCTAGGGCCAGCTCTATGAAGTTTGGTCCTATGATCTCACCAGGGCAGTAAGCGCTTCCTACCGATAGTAAGTCTACCCTTTCCCATCCGTTTTCTGGCAACTCAATGGTATTTCGTCCAGATTCTATCCTGACTAATTCTTGAGGCTCACCATCTAGGGCATAAGCCAGAAAGGTACACTGGCCTTCTAGCAGGTCGACGATCAGGTTTTCGGGTTGGTTTGCACAGATGTAGCCATCATCGACTAGCGCAACAACAGGCGGCACGCATAGGTCGAATCGAGCCACAAAGCCATCGCTATCGCCACCGCCAAAGTTGGCTTGCTGTGCTTCGGGTGTACTCAGGTTTTGGGAAGATTTGGTGATGCCGGCGAAATAGACTGCGTCGTTATCTGGGCTTATGGCCACATCATAGGCCTGATCTTCTCCAGATCCACCTAGGTAAGTCGACCACCTTAGCCTGCCCGCTGTACCAAAAACGGATAGGGTCGCATCCCAAATACCCTCACCATGAAACTCCTGTGGCGCACAAGGAGTACTAATCTCCTCTTCTGACCGAGCATAACCACTGACGTACAAATGGCCATTGGCAGCGATGTTGACTTCAGAGAAAACATCTGGATCTTCACCTCCAAAATAGCTGCCCCACAAGCGCTGACCGTTTAGACTGAATTTTGCGATTACGGCTTCACCGCTACCATCAGAATAGGGCTGGTGTGTATCTGGCGTGCTGATGTTTTCTGGGGAAAAGCTGGAACCTACGATGATCAGGCTACCGTCGGGATTATAGGCGAGATCGTTAGCAAAATCATTGTTCACCCCGCCGAAATAGGTGCACCAATCTCGCTGCCCATCTGGTCTGAATTTGGCTATAAACATATCTGCTTGGCCGCCGCCGTAGCTAGCTTGCTGGCCGCCCGTAGAAAAATTGGTTTCGGAGGCTGTCCATCCGGCCAGGTATACATTTTGAGCCAAGTCAGTAGCTACGGCCGTACCCAGATCTACGCGACTGCCGCCGAAGTACGTACTCCAAACCCGTTGTCCATCGGGATCGATTTTGTAGATAAAAGCGTCTATATCTCCTGCTATTTCTGTCTGAAAAGCATCTGGTGAGGCTACATGGTTAAAAGACTTGGTTCGGCCTACGGCATAGGCGTTACCGGCATTGTCAGTGACCAGATCAAAACCAATGTCATTGTTGTCGCCGCCTAGATATGTACCCCAGATTTTTTGTCCTTCGGAAGTGTATCTCGCCAGAAAAGCATCGCTAAATCCACCACCATAATTCGGCTGATACACATCTGCCGTGCTAAGCAGAGTTTGCGAGCTTGTAGTCAATAGCACCAGTACATCGCCATTTGGCGCAACGGCCAGAGACTTGGCATCATCAGATCGCTCACCACCTACATACGTACCCCAAACCAGCTCTCCTGTTGCGCTCAGTTTAACCAAGTAGGCATCTCCACCACCGATTGGGTTGGGCTGCTGGGCTGTGGGGGAGATATTGGGTAGGGTCCCTTCTGTAGATCCCAGTACATAAATATGGCCATTTTGATCAACCGCCATAGCCCGGCTATCGTCCATGTCCGGCCCACCTAGATATGTCGACCAACCCAAGGCAGCTCCTTGAGTCCAAACGCTCAAGGGCACTATAATCAGCAAAAGACTGTAGGCAAGTTTTAGTTTACTAGACACCATATAACACAGAACCAAGCTCTTGGAGCCGGGCTTGAAAACAAAAGAACAAAATTATTGGGTTGTCTCAAAACCCAGGCCATATTTACCTCCTCTTCGTTCTTTGTCGCCTTAACCTTCCATCTCTGCCGCCTTGTTCCAAAAATTCGAGGTCTAGC